>JBASBO010000272.1:0-3308 GCA_049651165.1 Xanthobacteraceae bacterium
TTTTAGCCAAAACCCGCGAATCCCGGCCTGTGAGCCGGCCTTCGCTTGCCCTGATGGAGACAATGATGCCGTTCCTGTCCGCCGCGCTTGACCGTGTGAAGCCGTCCGCGACCATCGCGGTCACGGACAAGGCACGGCAGCTCAAAGCGGCCGGCCGCAACGTCATCGGGCTCGGCGCCGGCGAGCCGGATTTCGACACGCCCGCCAACATCAAGCTGGCGGCGGTCCACGCCATCGAGGCGGGCAAGACCAAGTACACGGCGGTGGATGGCATTCCCGAGCTGAAGGAGGCGATCATCGCCAAGTTCCAGCGCGAGAATGGCCTGACCTACGCGCCGAACCAGATCTCGGTCGGCACCGGCGGCAAGCAGGTGCTTTACAACGCGCTGATGGCCACCATCAATCCCGGCGACGAGGTCATCATCCCGGCGCCGTACTGGGTCAGCTACCCGGAAATGGTGGCGCTGGCTGGCGGCGAGTCGGTGCCGGTGGTCTGCACCGCCGAGTTCGGCTTCAAGTTGCAGCCGGCGGCGCTGGAACGCGCCATCACGCCGAAGACCAAGTGGCTGATCCTCAACTCGCCGTCGAACCCGACCGGATCGGCCTATACCCGCGCCGAGCTGAAGGCGCTGACCGACGTGCTGCTGAAGCATCCGCACGTCTGGGTGATGACCGACGACATGTACGAGCATCTCGTCTACGACGACTTCGAATTCGCCACCCCGGCGCAGGTCGAGCCGAAACTGTTCGACCGCACCTTGACGGTGAACGGTGTCTCCAAGGCGTATTGCATGACCGGCTGGCGCATCGGCTATGCCGGCGGCCCGGTGCAGCTCATCAAGGCGATGGCGACCATCCAGTCGCAATCGACCTCGAACCCGTCGTCGGTGTCGCAATGGGCGGCGGTCGAGGCTCTGAACGGCCCGCAGGACTTCATCGCGGCCAACAACAAGGTGTTCAAGGAGCGGCGCGACCTGGTGGTGGCGATGCTCAATCAGGCGGCCGGCATCGACTGTCCGCGGCCGGAGGGCGCGTTCTATGTCTATCCGTCCTGCGCCGGCGCCATCGGCAAGACCGCGCCGTCGGGCAAGACAATCGAGAACGACCAGGACTTCGTCACCGAGTTGCTGGAGGCCGAGGGCGTCGCGGTGGTGCAGGGTTCGGCGTTCGGCTTGGGTCCGGCGTTCCGCATCTCCTACGCCACCAAAACCTCGGACCTGGAAGACGCCTGCAAGCGGATCCAGCGCTTCTGCGGCAATCTGCGGTAACAGGCTGGTAAAAAGCAGCCCCGCCGTGTCCCGGGGGCGATGCAGCGTGTCAAAAGCGCGTTGACGCGTGTCTTCGACGCGCTATGGCGTCGCAGAACCGGGACCGTCCCAAACACGGTGCCTAAAACGGCCCCGGCTCTGCGGAGCGGCATTTCATGCCGCGCCGCGTCCGGGGCACGGCGCTATTTTCGATGACCTGCTCAATCTCCGGTTTCCTTCGCGATCACATTCGCGAGAGGGCGGATTATTGCCGCAAATAAGGCGTCCCGGCCGGCGATTGCCTTACTTTGAGCGATATTTGGGAACCTTTCAGGGCGCGTCACGCTTATGTTGCGCGTGGCCCTCGTCCGAATCTGCCTTCCCAATAAAAAGTGGAGATTGAATTCAATGCGAACGATCAAACTTGCCGGCTTCGGCGCGCTTGTGCTGATGGCGTCGATGGCGGCGGCGAATGCCCAGCAGGGCCGGCTCCAGGTCGGCGTGCTCGAATGCGAGGGCGGTCAGAACGTCGGTTACGTGGTCGGCTCCAGCACCGAGCTGCAATGCACCTTCCAGAGCGAGGGTCGCCGTCCGGAGCCCTATATCGCCAACGTCAAGCGGTTCGGCGTCGATCTCGGCTTCACCCAGCAGACCGGCCTGGCCTGGGCGGTCTATGCACCCACCAACCGGATCGGCCGCGGCGATCTCGCCGGTCACTTCGGCGGCGTCGGCGCCAATGCGTCGGTCGGCGTCGGTATCGGCGGCAACCTCCTGGTCGGCGGTTCGAACAACGCCTTCTCGTTGCAGCCCCTCAGCCTGCAAGGCCAGACCGGCTTCAACGCCACCGCCGGCGTTATCGATGTCGACCTTCGTTCGGCCGCCGTGCAGCCGCACCGCAAGGCGCGCAAGCATCGCAAGCACCGCCGTCATCACCGCTGAGCGGTTTTTACCGATTCAATAAGCTATCGAGAGGCCCGCTTGCGCGGGCCTCTTTTTTATTTGCCTGATCGTGCTTGGTGAGCGCGGCGCGATTTGGCATAGTTGACGACAGCCGACGCGAATCCCGTCACATCGATCCATCCATCAAAATGGAGATGCCTCATGCGTGCCAGCGCGACCCTCCTCGGTATTGCCGTTGCGACCCTGATGTCCACCGTGGCGCTGGCCCAGCAATCGCAGCGCGTGCAGATCGGCGTGCTGGAATGCCGTGGCGGCGCCAGCGTCGGCTTCATCGTCGGCTCGGTGACCAATCTCGGCTGCCTGCTGCGCGCGCAGGGCAAGCCGGACCAGCCGTATGTCGCCACCATCCGCAAGGTCGGCATCGACCTCGGCATCACCGAGCAATCGACGCTGGCGTGGGCGGTGTTCGCGCCGGTGGAACGGGCCGGAGTCGGCGACCTCTCCGGCAACTATGTCGGCGCGCAGGGCAGCGCCAATGTCGGCATCGGGCTCGGCGCCAACGTGCTGGTCGGCGGCTCGGCCAATTCCATCGCGCTGCAACCCTTGAGCGTGCAGGGCTCGACCGGTATCAGCGTGGCGGTCGGCCTTGCCGGACTGGAACTGCGCCCCGGCCGCTAAAATCGTTTCGTGCCCCGGACGCGGCGCGGCATGAAATGCCGCTCCGCAGAGCCGGGGCCGTTCCAATGTATGATGCCCGCTGCGGTCCCGGTTCTGCGACGCCATAGCGCGTCGAAGACGCGCGTCAACGCGCTTTTGACACGCTGCATCGCGCCCGGGACACCGGCGGATGGCGTGCCAATTTCCCGCTTGCCAAGCGCGAGCGCCCCTGAGAGCATTCGTGATGCCGACCCGATCATGGGCCGAGCTTCAATCTCGGAGGCGGCAATGGGACAAGACGACAAACGTCCCTCGGGACATCGAGGATCGGGTCCACGCTGCATTGCGCTCGTGGGCCCGTTCCAAAGCGGAAAAACCACCCTTCTCGAAGCCATCCTTGCCCGCACCGGCGCGATCGCGCGCGCCGGCAGCGTCGAGTCCGGCACCTCGGTCGGCGACGCCGGCGCGGAGGCGCGGCTGCACAAGATGGGCGTCGGCCTCAAC
>JBASBO010000273.1:0-20459 GCA_049651165.1 Xanthobacteraceae bacterium
GTCCCAGATCGTTGACGCCGAAGCCGCCATCGAGGCGACGCAGGCGACGATCCAGCGCATCGAAGTCGATATCGACGACAGCGCGCTGCGCTCGCCGCGCAGCGGGCGCGTCCAGTATCGCGTGAGCCAGCCGGGCGAAGTGATCGCGGCCGGCAGCCGTGTGCTCAACCTGATCGACCTTCACGACGTCTACATGACCCTCTTCCTGCCGACCGCGCAGGCCGGGCGGATCGCGCTCGGCATGGAGGCCCGCATCGTTCTCGACGCCGCGCCAAACACCGTCATCCCCGCAACCGTATCCTTCCTGTCCGACGTCGCGCAATTCACGCCGAAAACCGTGGAGACGGCGGAACAACGGCAGGACCTGATGTTCCGCGTTCGCGTCCGGGTGCCGTCGGAATTGCTGGAAAAGTACGCCGATTACGTCAAGCCCGGCCTGCCCGGCGTCGCCGACGTCAAGCTTGACCAGGCGACGCCGGGCAGGCCGGAGAATCTCGCCGGCAGGCTTTTGCAGTGAGCGCGCAGGAAGCACATCCGCATCATACATCCCTCGACGCGGCTTTCATCGCGCTTCTGCCCGAGGACAAGCGCAAACACCATCGCCCGGTGGAGATTCCGGCGGAGATCAGCGACGGCGCCACCGATATCGCCATCGAGGCCGAAAACCTGACGATCCGCTTCGGTAACTTCACCGCCGTCGATAACGTCAGCTTCCGCATTCCCCGCGGCGAGATCTTCGGTTTTCTCGGCTCGAACGGCTGCGGCAAGACTACGACCATGAAGGCGCTGACCGGCCTGTTGCCGGCAAGCGAGGGCAAGGCCAGGCTGTTCGGTCGCGAGGTCGATCCGCGCGATCTCGCGACGCGACGGCACGTCGGCTACATGTCGCAATCCTTCTCGCTCTATTCGGAGCTGACCGTCCGCCAGAACCTCGATCTGCACGCCCGCCTGTTTCATCTTCCGAACGAGCCGGCCACCCAACCGGACAATCCGCCATCTGAAGCACCGGAGTACACGGCTCCTGAGAGCCGGGCACACCCGCGGCGCATCCTCGATTGGCGGCGTATGACCAGCATCGCCCGGCGCGAAACGCTTGAGTTGCGCCGCGACCCGATCCGCGCCTCGTTCGCGCTGCTCGGCAGCCTGATCCTGCTGTTCGTCATCGGCTACGGGCTCAGCATGGACATCACGGACCTGCCTTACGCAGTTCTCGATCTCGACCAGACCACGCTCAGCCGAAGCTATACGCTCGACATTTCCGGCTCCCGCTACTTCACCGAGCGGGCGCCTCTCGTCGATCATCACGATCTCGACCGCCGTATGCGCAGCGGAGAGTTGAGCCTCGCCATCGAGATTCCACCCGGCTTCGCCCACGACATCGCGCACGGCCGCGGCGCGGAAATCGGCGCATGGATCGACGGGGCGATGCCGTCGCGCGCCGAAACCGCGCGCGGCTACGTCGAGGGGATGCACACGCATTGGCTTGCACAACGGGCGCGTGAGGGATCGACGGCCCTGCCGACGGGCGGAGGCTTTCGGCTCGAAGCCCGTTTTCAATACAACCCGGACGTCAAAAGCATCGTCGCCATGGTGCCGGCGGTCATCGTTCTCGTGCTGCTTCTGATCCCCACCATGCTGGCGACGCTGAGCATCGTGCGCGAGAAGGATCTCGGCTCCATCGAGACCTCTACGTCACGCCGGCCTCGCGTCTGGATTTCCTGCTCGGCAAGCAGGCTCCTTATGTCGGCCTCGCCCTGATCAACCTCGTCATGCTGACGGCATTCGCGATATTGGTGCAGGGCGTTCCGTTCTCCGGCAGCCTGCTCGCCTTCGCAGCCGGCGGCTTCCTGCTCGCCATCGCAGCGACCGGACTTGGCCTGCTGATCTCCAGCTTCATGAACAGCCAGATCGCGGCGATCTTCCTCACCACCCTCGTCACCATGCTGCTGTCCGTGCAGTATTCCGGCATGATCAATCCGGTCTCCTCCATGGAAGGAGCCGCGGCGCTGATCGGCGCCATCAATCCCGCGACGCATTTCATCACGATCTCGCGCGGCACCTTTTCCAAAGCGCTGGGCTTCGACGACCTGCTGCCGTCCTTTCTTGCGCTGCTGGCCACCGGACCTGTCCTGCTCGGCCTGAGCATCGGTCTTCTCAAGAAACAGGCGCGCTGAATCATGTCCGCCTCGAACATCCGGCAACTCGGCATCAAGGAGCTATGGAGCCTCGCGCGCAATCCGGCCTTGCTGGCGTTGATCGGGTTCGCGTTCTCGGTCCAGGTCTACATCGCCGCGACGGCGACGAGGACAACTCATCGCTGTCAGGCAGGATCACCTCGGCTTTCTATCCTTCCTATTTCAAGAGTCCTCCGATCCTGCCGCTGCCGCAATTGCCCGCGCGCATGGATACCGGCATCGACACGTTCGGGCTGGTGATCCCGTCCGGTTTCCAGCGTAACGTACTGGCCGGACGGGAGCCGGCGATCCGGCTCAACGTCGATGCAACCCGAATGACGCAAGCCTTCAACGGCGCGGGCTATGTGCAGGCGATCGTCTCGGGCGAGGTGAATGAATTCATTCGCCGCTATCGCCCGACGGATTCGATCCCGATCGCGCTGGCGTTGCGGGCGCAATTCAACCCGGAACTGAACCCGGGCTGGCTCGGAGCGATGATGGAGGTCGTCAACAACATCTCGCTGTTGTCCGTCATGCTCGCCGGGGCCGCGCTGATCCGTGAGCGCGAGCGCGGCACCATCGAGCATCTGCTGGTCATGTCGGTGACGCCGGTCGAGATCATGCTCGGGAAGATCTGGCCGATGGCGCTCGTCGTGCTTGCAGCCTCGCTGTTCGCGTTCGCGATCGTGGTGCAAACCTGGCTATCGATTCCCGTCGCCGGCTCGCTCTGGCTGCTGACATTGGGCATCGCCTTGCAGCTTTTCGCAACGACATCGCTCGGCATCGTGCTCGCCACCGTCGCCGGCTCGATGCCGCAGTTCGACCTGCTGCTGATTCTCGTGCTGTTTCCGATCCACATACTGGCCGGCGGACTGACCCCTCTGGAAAGCATGCCGACGGGGATCCGGCTGCTGATGACCCTCGCGCCGGATACTCACTTCGTGGCGCTCGCCCAGTCGATCCTGTTCCGGGACGCCGGGCTGGAATCCGTCTGGCCCGAGCTTCTCGCCCTGCTGGTGATCGGGTCCGCCTTCTTCCTGTTCGCGCTGTGGCGATTCCGGGTGTCTTTGCGATAGAGCAAGCATCTCTCTCTGGAGACCTTGCGTAAACGTTTGTCCATGAACGTGTGGCGAAAACCGCGCGCGAATATGACTGCGGCCGTTGATTATTCTTGTTCTAAATCAAATAACTCATCTGTGCCCCTACCTAGAGTAGCGCCATGCTGGCGATTGTCGCCGGCGCTAGAGGCACTTCCATGCCCACATCATCAGTCGCCGAAAACAGCAATCAACGCACCGCGCTCGCCATGAGCACCGTCGCCTTCACGGTGTGCTTCGCCGTGTGGACTATCTTTTCCATCATCGGCATCCGCATCCGCGAGGAACTGGGGCTGAGCGAAACGCAGTTCGGCTTGCTCGTCGGCACGCCGATCCTGACCGGATCGCTGATTCGCGTCGCGCTCGGCATCTGGACCGACATCTACGGCGGCCGCATCGTCTTCACGCTGACGATGCTGGCGGCGGCGGTGGCGACGTTCCTGCTGTCATGGGCCTCGACCTACCCGCAGTTGCTGATCGCCGCGCTCGGCGTCGGCATCGCCGGCGGTTCGTTTTCGGTCGGCGTCGCCTACGTTTCGCGCTGGTATCCGGCCGAGCGGCAGGGCACTGCGCTCGGTATTTTCGGCGCCGGCAACGTCGGCTCAGCGGTGACCAAGTTCCTCGCGCCGTTCGTGCTGGTCGCCTTCGGCTGGCAGGCGGTGGCGCAGGTGTGGGCCGCCGGCCTTGTGGTGATGGCGGCGATCTTCTGGTTCACCACCACGGACGACCCCGTGCTGGTCGAACGCCGCCGCCTCGGTATTCGGCCGGCAAGCGCCTGGCTCGAACTGGAGCCGCTGAAGAATATCCAGGTCTGGCGTTTCTCGCTCTATTACTTCTTCGTGTTCGGCGCCTTCGTCGCGCTGGCGCTGTGGCTGCCGCAATATCTCATCAACGTCTACGGCATGGACATCAAATACGCCGGTATGCTAGCGGCGTTTTTCTCGGTGCCGGCCAGCATCTTCCGCGCCTATGGCGGGCATCTGTCGGACGTCTACGGCGCGCGACGGGTACTGTACTGGACCTTCCTGGTCTCGGTCGCGGCGACATTTCTGTTGTCCTATCCGCCGACCGATTACACCGTCTACGGCACCAAGGGAGCGATCACCTTCCATCTTGAGATGGGCGTTGCTTCGTTCGTCGCCACGGTGTTCGTGCTCGGCTTCTTCATGGCGCTCGGCAAAGCGGCCGTGTACAAGCACATTCCGGTCTACTACCCCAAGCATGTCGGTTCGGTCGGCGGGCTCGTCGGTATGATCGGCGGGCTTGGCGGCTTCCTGCTGCCGATCCTGTTCGGCGTACTGCTCGATCTCACCGGGCTGTGGACCAGTTGCTTCATGGCGCTGTTCCTGCTGGTCACCGGCGCGCTGATCTGGATGCACCTCGCCGTCCGCCAGATGGAGCGCGAGGCGACCGCCGAGGAATTGACCGAACTGCCGCCGTTCCCCGAGATGCTGGGGATGCCGAAGCCCGCGGCGCGAGTGAAGGCCGACGGCACCATCCTCACCGACTGGCGGCCGGAAGACGCAGCGTTCTGGGACAGCAAGGGGCGGCGCATCGCAAGGCGCAACCTGTGGCTGTCGATCCCCTCACTGCTGCTGTCGTTCGCAGTCTGGCAGGTGTGGTCGGTGGTGGTGGCGAAATTGCCGCTGGTCGGTTTCCAGTTCACGACCGATCAACTGTTCTGGCTGGCGGCTCTGCCCGGTCTGTCGGGCGCGACCTTGCGCATCTTCTACTCCTTCATGGTGCCGGTGTTCGGCGGCCGGCTATGGACGACGCTCACCACTTGGTCGCTGATTATTCCGGCGCTCGGCATCGGCTTCGCCGTGCAGAATCCCGAAACGCCCTATGCGGTGCTGCTGATCCTCGCGCTGCTATGTGGCTTCGGCGGCGGCAACTTCGCTTCCTCGATGTCCAACATCTCGTTCTTCTTCCCGAAGGCGGAGAAGGGCAACGCGCTGGCGCTTAATGCCGGGCTCGGCAATCTCGGCGTCAGCGTGGTGCAGTTCGTGGTGCCGCTCGCCATCACCGCCGGCGTATTCGGCTGGTTCGGCGGCGATCCGGCATCGGTGCGCGACGCCGGCGGCACGACGCCGCTGTGGCTGCAAAACGCCGGCTTCATCTTCGTGCCGTTCATCGCCGCTGCCGCTTTCGCCAACTGGTTCGGCATGAACGACATCGCCTCCGCCAAGGCATCGTTCGCCGAGCAGGCGGTGATCTTCCAACGCAAGCACAACTGGATCATGTGCTGGCTCTATACCGGCACCTTCGGCTCGTTCATCGGCTATTCCGCTGGCTTCCCGCTGCTGTCCAAGGTGCTGTTTCCGGACATCAACGCGTTGCAGTTCGCCTTCCTCGGGCCGCTGGTCGGCGCACTCTCGCGCTCCGGCACCGGCTGGCTCGCCGATCGCTACGGCGGCGCGCGCGTCACGCTGTGGGTGTTCGTGCTGATGATCGCGGGCGCCGCTGGCGTGTTGTGGTTCATCACCACGAAAGACCAGCCCGGCGCGTTCTTCGGTTTCTTCGGCTCGTTCCTGCTGCTGTTCTTCGCCAGCGGCGTCGGCAACGCCTCCACCTTCCAGATGATCCCGGCGATCATGGGCAAGGAGATGATCCGGCTGATGCCGGAGGCCGATGCGGAGACGCGGCGCTTGCAGGCGGAGAAGGAGTCGGCGGCGATCACCGGCTTCACCTCGGCGGTGGCGGCGTTCGGCGCGTTCTTCATTCCCAAGAGCTATGGCACCTCGATAGCGATGACCGGCGGGCCGCAGGCGGCGCTGTGGGGGTTCCTGATCTTCTACGTGAGCTGCGTCGTCATCACCTGGGCGGTCTACACCCGCAAGGGCGGGCTGCTCTACGACATCGAACGCGCGCGCACGCGCACGCCTGTTCCGGCGCCGGCCGCCGGGTGAACGAGAGGGAAGCATGTCTCATTTTCTGGATCGATTGACGTTCTTCCGCCGCACCGTCGGCGAGTTCTCCGACGGCCACGGCATCGTCACCCACGAGGACCGCTCGTGGGAGGACGGCTATCGCCGGCGCTGGCAACACGACAAGATCGTGCGCTCCACCCACGGCGTGAATTGCACCGGCTCATGCTCGTGGAAGATCTACGTCAAGGGTGGCATCGTCACCTGGGAGACGCAGCAGACCGATTATCCGCGCACGCGCCCCGACCTGCCCAATCACGAGCCGCGCGGCTGCGCGCGCGGCGCATCCTATAGCTGGTATCTCTATTCCGGCGCGCGGGTGAAGTATCCGATGATCCGCGGCCGCCTGCTCAAGCTGTGGCGACAGGCGCGCGCGACGCGCTCGCCGGTCGCGGCCTGGGCCTCGATCGTCGAGGACGCCGACAAGCGCAAGTCCTACATTGGCATCCGTGGCCACGGCGGCTTCGTGCGCGCCACCTGGGACGAGGTCAACGAGATCATCGCCGCCGCCAACGCCTATACGGTGCGCGCTCACGGCCCCGACCGCGTCATCGGCTTCTCACCGATCCCGGCGATGTCGATGGTGTCCTACGCCGCGGGCTCGCGCTATCTGTCGCTGATCGGCGGCGTCTGCATGTCGTTCTACGACTGGTATTGCGACCTGCCGCCGGCCTCGCCGCAGACCTGGGGCGAGCAGACCGACGTGCCCGAAAGCGCCGACTGGTACAACGCCGGCTTCCTCATCCTGTGGGGCTCGAACGTGCCGCAGACGCGCACGCCCGACGCTCACTTCTATACCGAGGTGCGCTATAAAGGCACCAAGAGCGCGGTCGTCAGCCCCGACTACGCCGAGGCGACGAAGTTCGCCGACATCTGGCTCAACCCCAAGCAGGGCACCGACGCGGCGCTGGCGCTGGCGATGGGCCACGTCATCCTGCGCGAATATCACCTCGACCGGCAGGTCGCCTATTTCGACGACTACGCCCGCCGCTTCACCGACATGCCGTTCCTGGTGCGGCTCACCGAGAAGGACGGCCGTTATGTGCCCGACCGCATGATGCGGGCGAGCGACCTCGACGGCGCACTCGGCGAGACCAACAACCCCGAATGGAAGACGGTGGCGATCGACGAAGCCACCGACGCACCGGTCGCGCCGCTCGGCTCGATCGGCTACCGCTGGGGCGAGAGCGCCAAGTGGAACCTGGAGGAGAAAGACGGGCAAGGCCAGCAGCGGCGGCTGAAGCTGACGCTCGCCGGCGACGGCTCGGAGATCGTCCCGGTCGATTTCCCCTATTTCGGCGGCCGCGCCACTGAGCATTTCGTCGCAACCTCCCACGGCGAGGTGCTGACCCGCAACCTGCCGGTGCGCACGCTTGCGACAGCGGACGGCGCATCGGTCAAGGTCGCGACCGTCTACGATCTGATGCTGGCGAATTACGGCCTCGATCGCGGCTTCGGCGGCGACAACGTCGCGGCATCGTACGACGACGACGTGCCGTTCACCCCGGCCTGGGCCGAGCGCGTCACCGGTGTTCCGCGCGACGCCACCATCACCGTCGCCCGCGAGTTCGCGACCAACGCCGAGAAGACCAACGGCCGCTCGATGATCATCATCGGCGCCGGCATCAACCATTGGTATCACATGGACATGACCTACCGGGGGGTTATCAACCTCCTGGTGTTCTGCGGCGCAGTCGGCCAGTCCGGCGGCGGCTGGTCGCACTATGTCGGGCAGGAGAAGCTGCGGCCGCAGACCGGCTGGACGCCGCTCGCCTTCGCGCTCGACTGGAGCCGCCCGCCACGGCAGATGAACTCCACATCGTTCTTCTATGCCCATACCGACCAGTGGCGCTACGAGACGCTGACCGCCGACGAAATCCTGTCGCCGACCGCGCCGGAGGGCGACTGGAACCGGAGCTTCATCGACTTCAACGCGCGCGCCGAGCGCATGGGCTGGCTGCCGTCCGCGCCGCAACTCAAGCAGAACTCGCTGACCGTCGCCGCGAAAGCGGAAGCCGCCGGCCTTGAAGTGAAGGACTACGTCCCCAAGGCGCTGAAGTCGGGCGAACTGAACCTCTCCTGTCACGATCCCGACGATCCTGACAACTGGCCACGCAATCTGTTCGTGTGGCGCTCGAACCTGCTCGGCTCGTCGGGCAAGGGCCACGAATATTTCCTCAAGCACCTGCTCGGCACCACCCACGGCGTGATGGGTAAGGACCTCGGCCCCGAAGGGGCGGTGCGTAACCGCGAGGTCAAGTGGCGCGAGGCGGCGCCGGAAGGCAAGCTCGACCTGCTGGTGACGCTCGACTTCCGTATGTCCACGACTTGCGTTTATTCCGACATCGTGCTGCCGACCGCCACTTGGTACGAGAAGAATGACCTCAACACCTCCGACATGCACCCCTTCATCCATCCGCTGTCGTCGGCGGTGGACCCGGCGTGGGAGGCGCGCTCCGACTGGGACATCTACAAGGGCATCGCCAAGGCATTCTCCGAGGTCGCGCCCGAGGTGCTCGGCGTCGAGCAGGATGTGGTGATGACCCCGATCCAGCACGACACGCCGGGCGAAATCGCGCAAGCCGTCGACGTCAAGGACTGGACGCTGGGCGAGGTCGAGCCGATCCCCGGCCGCACCATGCCAGCGGTGAGCGTGGTAACGCGCGACTATCCCAACATCTACGCGCGCTTCACCGCGCTCGGTCCGCTGATGACCTCGATCGGCAACGGCGGCAAGGGCATCGGCTGGAATACCGTCCACGAGGTCGAGGCGCTGGGCCACCTCAACGGCGTGCATCGCGACGGCGCCGCCAAGGGATTGCCGAAAATCGACAGCGATATCGACGCCGCCGAGGTGATTTTGATGCTGGCGCCGGAGACCAACGGCGAGGTGGCGGTGAAAGCATGGCAGGCGCTGTCCAAGGCTACCGGCCGCGAACACGCCCACCTCGCGGAAACCAAGGAAGACGAGAAAATCCGTTTCCGCGACATCCAGGCGCAGCCGCGCAAGATCATCTCGTCGCCGACCTGGTCGGGCATCGAGAGCGAGAAGGTCTGCTACAACGCCGGCTACACCAACGTCCACGAACTGATCCCGTGGCGCACGCTGACCGGCCGTCAGCAACTCTATCAGGATCACCTGTGGATGCGCGCGTTTGGCGAAGGCTTCGTCACCTGGAAACCGCCGGTCGACCTCAAGGCCACCGCGGCGGTGCGCGGCCGCAAGCCGAACGGCAACCCGGAGATCGTGCTCAACTTCCTCACGCCGCATCAGAAGTGGGGCATCCACTCCACCTATAGCGACAATCTGATGATGCTGACGCTCAACCGCGGCGGCCCGGTGGTTTGGATTTCCGAGAACGACGCGCGCAGCGCCAACATCGTCGATAACGACTGGGTCGAGGTGTTCAACGCCAACGGCGCGCTGACCGCGCGCGCGGTGGTGTCCCAGCGCATCAAGGACGGCATGATGCTGATGTACCACGCGCAGGAAAAGATCATCAACACGCCGGGCTCCGAGATGACCCGAAACCGCGGCGGCATCCATAACTCGGTGACGCGTACGGTGCTGAAGCCGACCCATATGATCGGCGGCTACGCCCAGCAGTCCTATGGCTTCAACTATTACGGCACGGTCGGCTCCAACCGTGACGAGTTCATCATCGTGCGCAAGATGGCCAAGGTCGACTGGCTCGAAGGCCCGCTCACGGACGCTCCGAAGGAGGCTGCGGAATGACGATACGCGCACAGATCGCGATGGTGCTGAACCTCGACAAGTGCATCGGCTGCCACACCTGCTCGGTCACCTGCAAGAACGTCTGGACCAACCGCGAGGGCGTCGAATACGCCTGGTTCAACAACGTCGAAACTAAGCCCGGCCTCGGCTACCCGCGCGAATGGGAGAACCAGTCGAAGTGGAACGGCGGCTGGCGGCGACGTCGCAACGGCCGCATCGAGCCGCGCATGGGCGCGAAGTGGCGCATCCTCGCCAACATCTTCGCCAATCCCGACCTGCCGGAGATCGACGATTACTACGAGCCGTTCACCTTCGACTACGAGCATCTGCACAAGGCCAAGGAGTCGAAGGCGTTCCCGACCGCCCGGCCGCGCTCGCTGGTTTCCGGCGAGCGCATCGAAAAGATCCAGTGGGGGCCGAACTGGGAGGAAATTCTCGGCGGCGAGTTCGCGAAGCGCGCCGACGACGTCAATTTCGAGGGCGTGCAAAAGGAAATTTACGGCCAGTTCGAAAACACCTTCATGATGTATCTGCCGCGACTGTGCGAGCACTGCCTCAATCCGGCCTGCGTCGCGGTATGTCCCTCAGGCGCGATCTACAAGCGCGAGGAAGACGGCATCGTCCTCATCGATCAAGACAAGTGTCGCGGCTGGCGCATGTGCGTCTCCGGCTGCCCCTACAAGAAGATTTATTACAATTGGTCGTCGGGCAAGTCCGAGAAATGCATCTTCTGCTATCCGCGCATCGAGGCCGGGCAGCCGACGGTGTGCTCGGAAACCTGCGTCGGGCGCATCCGCTATCTCGGCGTGCTGCTTTATGATGCCGACCGCATCGAGGCGGCGGCCAGCGTCCCCGACGAGAAGGACCTGTATCAGGCGCAACTCGACCTGTTTCTCGACCCCAACGATCCGGAGGTGATCGCGCAGGCGCGCGCCGACGGCGTGCCGGAGGCGTGGATCGAGGCAGCGCGCCATTCGCCGATATGGAAGATGGCGATGGAGTGGAAGGTGGCGTTCCCGCTGCATCCCGAATATCGCACGCTGCCGATGGTGTGGTACGTGCCGCCGTTGTCGCCGATCCAGTCGGCGGCGGCCGCCGGCAAGATGGGCGTCGATGGCGATATGCCGGACGTGCGCTCCTTACGGATTCCGCTGAAGTATCTCGCCAACCTCTTGACCGCCGGCTGTGAGGAGCCGGTGGCGCTGGCGCTCGAACGGATGCTGGCGATGCGCGGCTACATGCGCGCCAAGACCGTGGACGGGCGGCTCGATGAGCGCATCGCCGGACGCGTCGGCCTCACCGGCGCGGCGATCGAGGAAATGTATCGGGTGATGGCGATCGCCAATTACGAGGATCGTTTCGTCATCCCGACGGCGCACCGCGAGTGGAGCGAGGACGCCTACGATCTGCGCGGCTCGTGCGGCTTCTCGTTCGGTAACGGCTGCTCCGGCGGCACCTCGGAGCCCGACCTGTTCGGCGCCTCACGGACGAAGAAGCCCTCCAACCCGATGGAGATCGCGTGATGACGCTGGTTACTCCGGCCTTCAAGGTATTGTCGGCGTTGCTCACCTACCCGACGCCGGAACTGGCGGCCGCCGGCGGCGAGATCGCGGCGGCGCTGGCGGGCGACGATACGGTGCCGGAAGCGTCGCGTCGCGCGCTGACGCCGCTCATCGACGAGCTTGCGGCGGGCGACATCTACGAGATGCAGGAACGCTATGTCGATCTGTTCGACAAAACGCGGCGGCTGTCGCTGCATCTGTTCGAGCACGTCCACGGCGAGAGCCGCGACCGTGGCCAGGCGATGGTCGATCTCGCCAGCCTGTACGACCGCGGCGGGCTGATGCTGACGGCCAACGAACTGCCGGATTACCTGCCGCTGTTCCTCGAATATCTAGCGCTGCGGCCGCGCGAGGAGGCGAAAGCGCTGCTCGCCGAGATCGACCACATCCTCGCCCCTCTTGAGGAACGGCTGGGCGCGCGTGGCTCCCCTTATGCCGCCGTGTTCACGGCGATCCGTGCCGCTGCCGGTGCGACGACGCAGGCGCAGCCGGTTGACGCGGCCGACGAGCCGGACGATCTCGCCGTGCTCGACGCCGACTGGGAAGAAACCGCCGTCACCTTCGGCCCGGGCGAGGCGCTCGACGGCTGTTCGGTGGACCGGCTGCGCACCCAGATGCGGGCGGCGCGGCGCGACGCGCGCCAGATGCGGACGTAGGGAGGAAGGACAATGTTCGAAACCGTCAATGCAATCGTGTTCGGCTGGTATCCTTATCTCTGCCTGACCGTATTCCTGCTCGGCAGCCTGCTGCGCTTCGACCGCGAGCAGTATACTTGGCGATCGGGCTCATCGCAGCTTCTGCGGCGGCGGCAGTTGCGCTGGGGATCGAACCTGTTCCATGTCGGCATCCTGACGATCTTCGTCGGCCATGCCGGCGGGCTGCTGACGCCGATCTGGGTGTTCGACATGCTCGGCATCAGCCACTCGTTCAAGCAGGGCATGGCGATCGTGATCGGCGGCATCGCCGGCATCGCCTGCTTCATCGGCATCGCGCTGCTGGCGCACCGCCGCCTGTTCGATCCGCGCATCCGCGCCACGTCGAGCTTCGGCGACACCGCGATCCTGCTGCTGTTGTGGGCGCAGCTCGTGCTCGGGCTCGGCACCATTTTCGTCTCGCTCAATCACATGGACGGTCACGAGATGGTGAAGTTCATGAACTGGGCCCAAGGCATCCTCACGTTGCAGCCCGGCGCGGCGGCCTACGTCGCCGACGTGCATCCGTTGTTCCGCGCGCATATCGTGCTCGGCATGACGATCTTCCTGGTGTTTCCGTTCACGCGCCTTGTCCACATCTGGAGCGCGCCGATCTGGTATCTCGGCCGGCCCGGCTATCAGGTGGTGCGTACCCGCTTCAGCAAGGACGCCTCACGCCCCGGCGCGTCGCCTGCTGCGCGCAAAGCGTCGCAACCGGCGGAGTGACGGCGATGGTCACACTAGTCATCGATCATGGCGCGAAGCGCCGCGCGCAGGCGGCACCCGGGGACGACGCGGCATCGCCGCCCGTCCAGCCGGTGGCGATGCCGCAGGTCACCGTCAACGGCGTCGTGATTTCGCGCAAGGCGATCGCCGCCGAGGTGCAGAACTGTCCGGCGGCCAATCCCGGCGAAGGCTGGCGCGCGGCGACGCGCGCCCTGGTGATCCGCGAATTGCTGTTACAGGAAGCGCAGCGCCTGCAACTCGCCGCCGTGCAGGAGGTCGATCCCGACGGACGCAAGGAGACGGAGGAGGACGCGCTGGTGCGCGCGCTGATCGAACGCGAGGTCGCGGTGCCGCAGGCCGACGAGGTCACGCTTCAGCGCTTCTACGCCGCCAATCCGACTCGCTTCACCACACCGCCGCTTTATGAAGCGGACCACATTCTGATCGCGGCGCGGCGCGACGATGCGGCGGCCTTTGCCGCCGCGCGCGAGTTGATCGAAGCATTGGCGACGCTGCTGGCCGAGACGCCGGACCGCTTCGCCGAACTGGCGCGCGCGCATTCGGCGTGCCCGTCGGCGGCGCTCGGCGGCAGTCTCGGCCAGATCGGGCCGGGTGACACCACCGCCGATTTCGAGCGCGCGCTGGAACGGCTCACGCCGGGTGAAGTCTCCGAGCCGGTTGAAACCCGCTACGGCGTTCACCTGATCCGTCTCAACCGGCGCATCGATGGCCAGCTTCTGCCGTTCGCGGCGGTAAGCCAGCGCATCCGCGCCTATCTGGAGGAGCATGTGCGCCGGCAGGCGGCCGCGCAGTACATCGCGCTGCTGATCGGCCGCGCCGAGATTCGCGGCATCGCGCTCGACGGCGCGGCGACGCCGCTGGTGCAGTAGCGCATGATCGCAAAAAGCGGGAACCGGTTTTAGAGCCAGATCATGCGCAAGAGAGGGATGTGATGCTCGGCACGCTGATCGCTTCGCTCGACAATCCTGACATAGCGACGCGGCTTGTCACGCTACTTGACGAGCCGGACCTCACGGCGCGACTTGAGGCCGCGGCCAGTACGCTTGGCCGCGCACCGGCGGAGGTCACGGCGTCGCTGGTGCGCAACTTTGTCGAGACGGCCTCCGACGACCTGTGGCTACAACTGATCGGCATCATGAACCGCGCCGAAGATCCCTCGCTCGCGGCCATCCGCGCGATCCTCGGGAAAACGCTTCCAGCAGCCAGCGTTTAGTCGCCGCGCTCGACACATGGCGCACGATACGTGACGACGTATCGCTATCCGCCGTTGGCGTGTTGCCGCGCACCTTTCACACGAGAGCATTCGTGAAACCGCACGACGCCGGGCAATCGGAACTCGCGCGGCGTTGATTCAGGCTGCCCAAATCGTCACCGGCTTGTGACCGGCTCGCTCTAAATTAAGGCAACCGGAACCTGAAAACTCAAACTATGATCCCGCCGGTCCGCAGAAGGCAAATTCTCACGAGGGCAATCCAACCGACGAAGACGCGAACCTTCATTATCGCGCATACAACACACGGATCATCGATTGCACCGCAGATTGCAAAGATGTGCGGATGTATGTCGGAAGGAGAAGTCGGCGACTTCGCTCCCGCAACTGAGGCGAGAGTGGCACCAATGCAACGTTCTTAAGGTGGAACCTTGGCACATGCAGAATAGCGGAAGGTACCGGAAGCGATCGACATCGAGTTCCGTCTACGGAACTTGATATCGCAGGAACAAAATCGACAGCCAAGATTTGGCCACGAATGTGAACTTCGCCAACACAATTGGCCAGTCACCGAAAGCGTCGATCCAAAAGGTTCGTTGAACACAGGGAATTGATCGTTCTCTTTACGTCCGGAAAGCGACACAGGACGACCAAACTAGTCGGCATCTCGCCGAGGTGAGCACAGCTCCGGGAACCTCAACGCCGGCTGGTCTGCTTTCAAGGGCGATCGAAGGTTTATTATTGCCGACTGCCCAGGAGGGTCGAATGAGAAGGCATCAATCTTTTGGCACTATCCTCATCGGAAAAAGCGTTCTGATGAGAGAAGGGATTGCCCGGATTTTGCGCGCTGAAAACTTTCGTATCCTGGCTTCGATCGCATGCCCGGACGAACTAACAGCCACTGTTCGCGCCCAGCAATTGCTTTTTCTTATTGTCCACACCGGCGATGATTTCGATCTTGCAGTAGCGCAAATCGCGTTCGTCAAGGAACACTATCCGCACGGACGTGTTGCCGTCGTAGCCGACCACTGCGGATCAATCGAGCCGACGCGGACGTTCAAGGCCGGCGCAACCGGCTATTTCGTCAGCGCGATGTCCTGCAATGCTTTCGTCAAATCCATCGAACTGGTGATGATGGGCGAGACGATATTCCCGCCGACGTTTCAGTCATCGACACTCATCAGCAGGAACAATCATCATCCCAGCCCCGCTCCCTTTCCCGCCCGGGAGGAAAAGGCCCCCCCGGGACCCGCCGAGGATACGGCCGCACCGCAGCTTTCTCCACGGGAAATGGCCATCCTGCGTTGCCTGATCGAGGGCAACTCTAACAAGTCCATTGCGCGAAAGATCGATATCGCCGAGGCGACCGTCAAGGTTCACGTCAAGGCCATCCTGCGCAAGATTCGGGTTCAGAATCGAACGCAGGCCGCGATCTGGGGAATGAACAACGCGCTGCTGCTCCAGCCGGCCAACAACAATTCCCTGCTCGTGGCCGCCGACGCGGACAAGCCGCTTTCAAATTCCATCGCCATCGTCTCCGATATCAAGCGGGTCGGCGCACCCTGACAGCCAGCCGAACCTGTGATGCAGCGACCCGGCGATAGCCGGAAGTCATGACCACCCTGCGCCACGACGTAACGGCAACACGCCGGAGTACGCATCACAAAACTAGCGTTCCCGCAACGCATCCCGCCTGTAGTTCGCCAGCGGCGACAGCATGATCCGGCGCAAACCGGTCTTGATCTCGACCGTCACCGCCATTCCCGGACTGAGCTTGACGCGCTTCTCCTCCACCTGCATATCGGTGCGATCGAGCGAGATACGCGCGGCATATTCCAGTTGCTGCCCTCTCGGCTCGCTGGAATTCGCAGCCGCGCCCACGGTATGATCGTTCGACGCGCTCGGCGGCTCGTCACGGGTGATCGCATCGGACGACAGGCTGGGCACTTCGCCGTGCAGCAGCCCGTAGCGGGTAAAGTTGAAGGTATCGACCTTGATTTCCGCCTTCTGTCCCGCATGGACGAAGCCGATGTCGCGATTGGATACCATGGCCTCGATCTCAAGCGGTGCCTCCGTCGGGACCACTACCGCGAGCACCTGCGCCGGCGTCACCACGCCTCCCACCGTATGCACGGCAAGTTGCTGCACCACGCCATCGACCGGCGCGGTCAGACGTTGAAATCGGGTCCGCTGTTCCGCCTTGACGACATCCTGCGAGAGGCCAGCGACCTTCTGCTCCGCCTTGGACAGCGCGTCATATGTCGCACGCCGATACTCCGCGACGGCCTTTTCCTTCGTTTCGTTCAGGAGCGCAATCGCCGCGTCGGCCTCGCGGAGCTTGCTCCGCTGAACCGCGACCTCTAGCTGAAGGCCGACCAGATCCTGCAACTCGGTGAGATAGACCACCTTCAAGGCCAACCCCTTGTCGAACAGCGACTTGTGAATGTTGACCCGCTCCTGCAACACCGGAACGGTCGCCTCGATCTTGGCGACGTTGGCGGATGTCGTCACCCGCTCCGCTCCCCGCTGGCTGAGCTGGCGTCCGATCTCCGAAAGCCTGGCATCCTGTTCGGCGCGTTCGCTGAGCAGAAGCTGGCGGTGCATCTCGATCTGCGCGGCACCCGCATCCGGCGGCGGATGGAACGCGACAAGCGTATCGTCCGCCAGCGCGGCCCGCATCCGCGCGGCGTCGAGCTTGGCGCTGACGAGATCGTTTTTCTGGCGCTCGCGGTCGGCCTCGATCATCGTGGGGTCGAGCACGATCAAGACATCGCCGGCCTTGACGGTCCGCCCGTCCCGCACATGAACGGCGCGGACCACGCCGGTTTCGAACGGCTGCACCAGCTTGGTCCGCCCGCCCGGCACCATCTTGCCCGTCGACGTCGCGACGATATCCACGCTGCCGAACGATGCCCACGCCAGCGCGATGCAGAACACCGCAATGATGCTCGCGCCGATCGCGCGCCCGACCGGCGAGGGCGGCGTCTCCGCGATTTCGAGCGCCGCCGGCAGGAACGCGATCTCGGCCTCGCGGCGGCGGACCTCTGCTTTCGGAAACGCGATGATATTTCTGTTAGCGGGCGTCATGGATACCCGCCTGCAAGTGATGGAGTCGGGCGTAACGCCCATTCGAACGGATCAGATCCTCGTGCCGGCCGTCCTTCGACGATGCGGCCGCGCTCGATGGTGATGATACGGTCGGCCTGGCGCACCGTCGACAGCCGATGCGCGACCACGAAGACCGTGCGAGCGGTGGCGATCCGTTTCATATTCTGCTGAACGGCGCGCTCGCTCTCATAATCGAGAGCGCTGGTCGCCTCGTCGAGGATCAGGATACGCGGATCGGTAATCAGGGCACGGGCGATCGCGACGCGCTGGCGCTGCCAGCCCGAAAGGCTGCTGCCGCGCTCACCGACCACGGTGTCGTAGCCTTCCGGCAATCCGCCGGAAACGACCCGCCGGGGCCACGCAGGATCGGCTAGTGATGAGGCCGGGTCAGGATCGACTCGTTCAGCCACGTCGGCGCTTTCGACCCGGTCGCGACATCGATCCTGCCTTCACCGACGAAGCGGTGATGGCGTTCTTCGATGCCATCCGCCGTGATGCACGCCTGCCGAAGATCATCCGTCTGCGGTCCTTCGAAGCCGACCCGGTCGTTTATCCGGCGATGCTCAAGCATCTGGCGGATAGCGGGCGCTACCGGGAGTTATTTCGTGCCGGGCGGCCGTTCGCAGACCGCGCCTTCGCCAGCAGAAAATCGGGTTCAAGCCGCAAGAAGTTGCGACAATTGTCCACGTCAGGCGCTGTCGACATCGTCAACGAGCGGTCGCTAACAAATGCGGAGGCCGCGTTTGAAATCTTTCTGCGACTGGAAGCGGAAAGCTGGAAGGGGAGAGAGGGAACGGCGCTGTTGTGCGACGTCGCGGATGCCCGCTTCGCTCGCCGGCTGATCTGGAATCTCGCCGCTTGCGGTCTGGCCTCCGTCGCGCTCTTGGGCGTGGATGGCGACGCGATCGCTGCGCAAGTGCTGCTTTACAGCGGCCAACGCGCCTGCACATGGAAGACCGCGTTCAAGGCATCGTTCGCGCGCTTCTCACCGGGCGTTTTGGTGGTCGATCAAGCGGCGCGAAGCCTGTTCGAATCCGGCCAGATCACAACTATCGACTCCTGTTCCGCTCCGGGCGGCTTCATGGGGCAATTGTTCACCGACCGACGAACCTTCGTCGATGCCCTGATCGACGTTCGCCGGCGCAACGCGCTGGTGTTCGCGCTGGAGACGGCACAGCACCGGGGGTACGAACTGCTGCGCCGCGCGCGAAGCCGCATCCGGCATATCGTCGTTTCACGTCGCCGCGCTTTCTCGAACTAACTTCTCGCCTGAAACATCAGGCGCGATCGCCAAGGCTACGCAGCCGCCGCCCCCATGTTTCGGACGCGACGCGATCCGCGATGGCGACCATGCCGAGCCGGCGTGCCGCACCGATCGCAGCGCGAACGATGAAGCGCAGATCGCGCTGCAAATTCCAGTTCAATCCCTCCTCGATCGATATCGCGCGCAGCCGATAGGCAAACGATGTGGAGGCGTCGTCACAGTTGCGCTTGACCGGATCGTCGTAGAAGCTGGCGATCTTGTCGGCCGCCATGCCGGGGCTCGCGAGCCAGTTCGGGATATGGACGTTGCACAGTCGCTCGACGTCGGTGAATACTTTTCCGGTGCCAGTGCCGGCTGCGGGGCACGAGGTCGCGAACGCATCGCCGATCAGAACCACGCCGGCCTGCCGATGACCGTTGCTGACATAGAGATCGGCGGGCCTGACCTTGACCGGGCCGATGACTTCGACATCGCCAGTGATGCGGCGCAGCCTGGGCATCAGCGCGAACAGGCTCCGCTCGGGATCGCGGCGGATGTCACGCAGCCACGGATCGTCCAGGGACCGATAGACCATCAGGTTCGCCCGCATCGACGCCTGAATGGGAAACAGCGTGAGATAGGCCATCCGGTCGGCGGCGCGCTCGGGATAATAGGTCAGCGCCGCAAAATCGAACGCGCCGCCATGACGTGGCTTGAGATCGAAAGCGATGGTGATCGAGTGGCACGGGCTGGTCACGATGCGTTCGATGCCGACCTGATTCTTCAGGGCGACGCTCAGTCCGTGGGCGAGCACAACGAGGCGCGCCGAGACGACGTCGCTGTTCGACAGCGAAAGCTGCTGACGATCGGCTCCGGTGGAGAGGCCGACCGCCTTGGCGGCCACGCGGGAAACTTGTGGCGGAATGGCGGCGCGCATCGCGTTGACGAGATCGTCATAAAGAATGCCGTGCTGGTCGCCCGGGCGCTTGTCGATCAGGTGCCCGAACCGCGCGATCCAGGCCTTGCCGTCGTGGGTGTCGCCGTCGAAGGTCGCGGCCGGCAGGATCGCGTCCGCCAGACCGGTCTTGCGCAGGATAGCGACCTGCCCGCCGTCGAGCTTTTCGCAGCGCAGGTCCGGCGGATAGGCCGGATGCGGATCGATCAGCACGGTGCGGACGCCCGCGCGCCCCAGCATGGCCGCCGCCGCCGATCCGGCAAGCCCAGCGCCAACGATCGCGACATCGGTATCCGTCATGGTGGGCCTCGGGCCGCTTCGTGGATCGCGGCCGACCGAAGAACGCCGGCAGCCACACCTGCTGATACCGAAGCGGGCCGCCTTCGCCAATCCCCCTGAAGGGCGAATGCCATGAAAAGGAATACCTCCTCGGTGCCGTTGCGCATGGCGGGGGAGACGGTCATCTGGTCGGCTCCGGGAACGCCAACGCGCCCGCGAGTCGAGCCGTTGTGGCGCGCGGCGCCGCCGGTCCGGTTTCCCGACGAGTTCCGCTGGGTGATCGGCTGCACCTATGCCGGCATGGACGCGCGCAACGGGCGCATCCGCAATCCGCTCGGAGCGAACATGTCGGCGCGCGCCGACGTGCTGCGCCGCTCCGGCGGCTTCACCTCCGACCTCGGACGCCGCAAGCTCGGCTTTTCCGTCAGCGGGCGGGTCACGTTCGGCGGCAAGGCCGAGAGCTGCGAGGAAACCGAGTTCTGCATCCGCGCTGCGCGCCTGTATCCCGGCGGCTATTTCGCCTACCGGCCGCAAGCGCGCGTCCACCATGCGGTGCCGGTTCAACGCATGACATGGAGCTATTTCGTCCGGCGCTGCCTGATCGAGGGCAACGCCAAGGCGGTGTTGTCCGGGCTCGCGGGACCACAGGACGGACTCGGCGCGGAAAGCCGCTACCTCCGCGAGGTGCTGCCGCGCGCCGCGTTGAAGAACCTGCAAGCCGGGTTGCGC
>JBASBO010000274.1:0-13968 GCA_049651165.1 Xanthobacteraceae bacterium
CGGAAGAATATCCTCGACCATGTCCGGCTGGCTCCGCAGTCGCACAGCGGGCGAGGCCAGAATGATGAGCGCCTGCGCCGCGAATCCGGCGACGGCTAACATCAGGCAGGCTTCCGCATTGTAGAAGCCACCAATGATGGCGCCGATCGCGGAACCAAGCGGCCGCGCGCCATAGCTGAGGATATTGATCGCCGAGACACGGCCGAGCAGTCGCGGCGGCGTCACGGTCTGCCGCAGCGTTGTCGTGCTGATGACCCACAGGATCGGCCCGACGCCGAGCAGGAAGAAACTCAGGCTCGCAAGCACGGCAGCGGGCCATGCGATCGTCAAGGCCATCACCACGGAAGCGACAAAGCCGGTGACCGGGCCAAGCGCGATCACGGTCCCAAAAGGCAGACGCTGCATGATCCGCATCGCGACCAGCGCGCCGATCACCATGCCGACGCCGTACATCGACAGCGTCACGCCGATGCCGAAGGCGTCCAGTGCGAGATGGCGGATCGCATAAGGCGCATAGACCGCCATGATGATGAACCATGCCGTGTTGAACACGAACTGCGTGATGAAGACGGGCCGCAGCAATGCGTGGCGAAAGACGAAGGCCGCGCCTTCCTTGATGTCGTCGAGCGGACGCCGCCGCATCATGGGCGCGCGGGGCGGCTCGAAAATGCCGGCGAGCAGCACGACAGCGATCATCGAAAGCAGCGCGGCCGCCGCGAAAGCTGTCGCGCCGCCGGTCCATCCCACCAAAAGCCCGCCGAGCGCCGGGCCGCTTGCGAAGGCGATGGTGCGGGCGAGTTCGATGCGTGCGTTGGCGGCGGCTAGCATTTTGGGCGCAACCAGCGACGGGATCAGCGACGGCGCGGCGACGCTGTAAACCACCGTTCCGCAAACCGCGGCAAAGCCGAACGCCGCCAGCGTCGCCAGTGTCAGCGTCTGTGTGGCGATCAGCACCAGCACGGCGAGCAGCGCAGCCGCACGCAGCGCCTCCGCGCTTGCCATCAGCCAGCGCCGCGACAGCCGATCGGCCAATAGTCCGGCGGGAATGGCGAACAGGACGAAAGGCAGCGTCAGCGCGGTTTGCAGCAAGCCGGTTTGGCCTTCGCCGACGCCGAGCATCAGCACCGCGACGATCGGCGCGGCGGCCAGCGCGATCTGTTCGGCGGATTGCGCCGCGAGATTGGACCAGGCGAGCCGGGCGAAGGTCGGCGGCAGTCGGTCGGCAGTTTCAAGGTGAGGGCGGATCATCTGGCGGCTCCTGTCATGTCAGGCGGCGTTTAAACAACGCCGCTACAGCCAGCCACCCGCTTTCCGTCGTTCGCTCCTGCGTAGAGTTTCCGATCCAGATCTGCATACGCTAAATTGAATGGACGTGGCCGTTACGCGGCCGCGGTATCGGCGCGGAACTGGTAGAGGATCAGCGCCAGCGTTGCGCCAAGCGCCAGCACCACGCCGAGCGCGGTCATCGCATCGTCGATCAGCGTCGCGCTCGTCCAGACGCCGAAGGCCGCGCCGATCATCTGCCAGAAGCCGAGCAGCGCCGAGGCCGCGCCGGCGTTGGCGCCGAACGGCGACAGCGTCTGAGCGGTGCCGAGCGGGTTGACGATGCCCATGCCGAGCAGAAACACCGCGGTCCCGCCGAGGAACGGCCAGAAGCCGCCATGAGACACCGCGACCAGCAGGATTGCGATGCCGCCGATGACCGCCAGCAGCAATCCCGCCTGAATCGGGCGCTGCAAGCCAAACGCTGTGGCCAGCCGCGTCGCCGTCATACCGGCGGCAAAGACGATGAGCACGGTGCCGGCGAAAAATACGCCAAGACCTATCGGGGAGAACCCCATGTTCTCGATCAGAATGCGGGGCGTCGCCGCGAACATCGCGTAGAGGCCGCCGAGGATCAGGCTGACCGTCGCCGCCGGAATCAGGAAGCGGCGGTCGAAGGTCAACCGCAGATAAGTGGTCATGATGCTACGCGGGGCCAGCGGCGTGCGGACGCCGCGATGCGTCTCGCCCAGTTGGGTCGCGTAGGCGATTGCCGCGAGGCTCGCGAAAATCGCGACGAAAGCGAACTCGGACCGCCAGCCGAAGTAATTGTCGAGCGCGCCGCCGAGCAGCGGCGAGAAGCCGGGGGCGGCGGCCATCGCGGTCATGATGAGGGCGAGGGTGCGCGCCAGCGCTTCGCCGCTGAACAGATCGCGCGCGATGGCGCGCGACAGCACCGATGTCGCGCAGGCGCCGAGCGCCTGCACCACCCGGCCGAGCAGAAGATTGGGCAGGTCGGTCGCGAGGGTGCACCAGATGCTGCCGGCGATGAAGACGATGAAGCCGATCACCACGGGAAGATAGCGGCCGTAACGATCCGACAGCGGTCCGACCACCAGTTGCCCGATCGCGAACGCCGCGAGGAAAACCGTGATCGCGGAGGTGACGGTAGCGGTGGAGACGTCGAGCGAGCGTCCGATCTGCGGCAGCGACGGCAGGAAGATGTTGGTGGCGAGCGTCCCGATCGCGGCCAGCGCCGCGAGAACCGCGACTTGCGTGAGCGACGCACGCGACCGGTCCGGCGCGAGGGCTGGCTCGGCAACGGAATTGTCGATCATGGTCGTTCCCTTGCGGCTATTGAATGATGTTCTGTTCGTTAGGTTATTGGATGATGGATATCATATAATATACCGGTGTGCGCGGGGTTTTCTCATGCGGAAACGCCGGGGAGGGATTGCGGCATGAGGACAGCCGGACGAACCCGTTCTCCGGCATGGCTGGATTTGTTTCGGCCGATCACGCCTGTCCGCGAGTCGCCGCAAAGATGCGGATGCGCGTCTTCGGTGCGCTGGAGCGGGATGGGATCAGGTTAGATCGCCATCCTTCCGGTTTTGTTTGAGCATGATCTTCGGCAAGAACCGGTTCCCGCTTTTGCGGGATCATGCTGTGTGGCGCAGCGCGACGTGCCGAGGGCTATGCCGCACATTGCCGCTCTCCACTATCTGCATATGCGAATGAGTTGCAATAAAGATTAGTTTCCGTCATGGTGACCGGCATGGATGCTGCGACGCCAAAACATGTCGCCGGGGTGGCCCCGGTCGATGGGACCCGTGCCGAGGCGGCCCACACGGCTGAATCCATCGGGGTCACGGGGGGCCCGATGGCCGCCGGCATCGCGATAGCGACCGGCGCGGATGGGAGCCCGGCGGCGTCCACCGGAGCGGCGGGGAACGTGGGCGGAACCGCCGCCGGCGGCTGGCGGCCCGGCTCCGAGGCTGGCCATCGCCCCAGCCTGTCCGAGGTCAACGCCAGTGTTGCCGTGCCGCAGGGCGGCCACTGGTGGCGGCGGCTGTTCGCGTTCCTCGGCCCCGGATACATGGTGTCGGTCGGCTACATGGACCCCGGCAACTGGGCCACCGACCTCGCCGGCGGCGCGCAGTTCGGCTACACGCTACTGTCGGTGATCCTGCTGTCGAACCTGATGGCGATCCTGTTGCAGGCGCTGGCGGCGCGGCTCGGCATCGCCACCGGGCGCGATCTGGCGCAGGCGTGCCGCGACAGTTATTCGAGGCCGGTCGGCATCGCGCTATGGCTGATCTGCGAGGCCGCGATCATTGCCTGCGATCTCGCCGAGGTGATCGGCACCGCGATCGCGTTGCAGCTTCTGTTCGGCATCCCGCTGATCGCCGGCGCGCTGATTACCGCGCTCGATGCGTTTCTGGTGCTGCTGCTGATGAATCGCGGTTTCCGCTTTCTCGAAGCCTTCGTGATCGCGCTGCTGATCGTCATCGCCGGATGCTTCGCGGTACAGATCGCCGCCGCCGCGCCGCCGTTCGCCGCCATCGCCAAGGGCTTTCTGCCGTCGCGGGAGATCGTCGCCAATCCGGCGATGCTCTACATCGCCATCGGCATCATTGGCGCGACGGTGATGCCGCACAACCTCTACCTGCATTCGTCGATCGTGCAGACCCGCGCCTATCCGCGCACCCCGCAGGGCCGCCGCGAGGCGATCAAGTGGGCCACCACCGACAGCACCATCGCCTTGATGCTGGCGCTGTTCGTCAACGCCGCGATCCTGATCGTCGCCGCCGCCGCCTTTCACGGCACCGGCCATCAGGATGTCGCCGAAATCGGTGACGCGCATCGCCTGCTGTCGCCGCTGCTCGGCCTCGGCATCGCCTCGACGCTGTTCGCGGTGGCGCTGCTGGCTTCCGGCCTCAACTCGACGGTGACGGCGACGTTGGCGGGGCAGATCGTGATGGAGGGCTTCCTTCGTCTGCGGATGCCGACCTGGGCGCGGCGGCTGGTGACGCGCGGCATCGCCATCATCCCGGTGGTGGTGGTGACGTGGCTCTATGGCGAGCGCGGCACCGGGCAGCTTCTGGTGCTGAGCCAGGTGGTGCTGTCGATGCAACTGCCGTTCGCGGTGATCCCGCTGGTGCGGTTCGTCTCCGACCGGCGCAAGATGGGCGATCTGGCCATCTCGCGATTCACCGCCGTCATGGCCTGGGCGGTGACCGGCGTCATCGTCGTGCTGAATCTCAAGCTGCTGTACGATACCGTGTTCGGCTGATCCCGACGCGTAAGTGTTCGCGTGCTCAATCCTGTCCGGGCGCGTCCAGCAACGCCGATGTCGTGCCATCGAAGCGAAGCCAGCCGCTCGGCGCGAGGCGCTGCTGCGGCAGGAAGCGGCTCTTGTAGCTCATCTTGCGCGAGCCCTCGATCCAGTAGCCGAGATAGACATAGGGCAGGCCGAGGCGGCGGGCGCGGAAGATGTGATCGAGGATCATGAAGGTGCCGAGCGAGCGGCTGTCCTCCTCCGGCTCAAAGAACGAATAGACCATCGACAGCCCGTCGCCGAGGATATCGGTCAGCGCCACCGCGATCAGGTCGCCCGGCGCGGTCGCGCTCATACCCTCCGGCGGGCGGCGGCGATACTCGATCAGCCGCGTCTCGACATGGCTGTCCTCGATCATCATCGCATAGTCCAGCACGCTCATGTCGGCCATGCCGCCGAGGCGATGGCGCTGGTCGAGATAGGCGCGGAAGATCGAATATTGTTCCGAGGTCGGCACCGGATTGCGGGCTTCCCCGATCAGGTCGGCGTTGCGCGCCAACACCTTGCGGAAATTGCGCGTCAGGCGGAATTCGTCGGCGATCACCCGCACCGAGACGCAGGCGCGGCACTGGTCGCAGGCCGGACGGTAGGCGATCGACTGGCTGCGGCGGAATCCGCCGTGGGTCAGGAGATCGTTCAACTCGCCGGCCTTGTCGCCCACCAGATGGGTGAATACCTTGCGTTCCTGCCGGCCCGGCAGATACGGGCAGGGCGACGGCGCGGTCAGATAGAACTGCGGCGTGTCTCGGGAGTGTTGCGTCACCGAATCTCGTCAGCCTCCGATGGTTCGGCGAGCATTGCGCGCGGCGCTGAGCCGGTCAACGGCCTTGCACTCCTACCAGCCTTGACGTGGCGCGGCGGCGTCGGCGCGCACCGAGGTGTTGATGACCACGGTTCCGAGGACGAAATCGTGCAGCAGCCGGCGGCGGGCGTTGAACAGACCGACCAGCAGGACCAGCGGCGTCAGCACCGAAATCGAGATCCAGTAGACCACGGCATGGGTGGCGCCGAGCAGGAAGTAGGCCGGCTCGCCGTACCAGGTGCGCAGTTCCAGATCCATCACGCGCATCCCGACGGTGGCCGAATGCGGACCGCCGAGCGTCATGCCGTAATAGACGATGGCCCAGATCACCGAAGCCGGCGACACCAGCCAGAACAGCGCCCAGCCGAGCCCGAGGGTGACGACGCCGAACACGGCGATGAAGATCACCGCCAGGATGATCGGAACCGACAGCACAACGAGGTCGATCAGGAAGGCGAAGAAGCGCCGCGTCAGCACGCCGCGGAATAGTTCTGGCTCCGCCCACGGATCGAAAGCGTGGGGCCGCGTCTCCGCGCCGCCGCCCGGCCATCCGGTTGCCTGGGACTGGTTCGAACCGCTTGCCATGGTGCTCTCCGCCATATGAGGACGTCCGAGCGCTCAAATGGCGATCGCGAACCCTCATCACAAGGCCCGGCGGGCGAGGGTGTCCGGTTTGTCGCTGCCTGATACGGCCGGCCCGGCAAGCAGCTACGGCCTGTGCGGCAGGTGGACTCAGCGCCCGGCGCGGATATTCTCGGCGGCCTGCGGCGCGAAATAGGTCAGCACGCCATCGGCGCCGGCGCGCTTGAAGGCGACCAGGCTCTCCATCATCGCGCGCTCGCCGTCGATCCAGCCATTTTGCGCCGCGCCCGCGATCATCGCGTATTCGCCCGACACCTGATAGGCGAAGGTCGGCATCCCGAAGGCATCTTTGACGCGGCGCAGCACGTCCAGATAGGGCATGCCGGGCTTGACCATCACCATGTCCGCCCCTTCGTCGATATCGAGTTCGACCTCGCGCAGCGCCTCGTCCGAATTGGCGCTGTCCATCTGATAGGTGCGCTTGTCGCCGGTCAGCGCCTTGGCCGAGCCGATGGCGTCGCGGAACGGACCGTAGAAGGCGGACGCATATTTCGCGGCATAGGCCATGATCTGGACATCGAGGAAGCCGGCTTCGTCGAGCGCCTCGCGGATCGCGCCGACGCGGCCATCCATCATGTCGGAGGGCGCGATCACGTCGCATCCGGCTTCGGCCTGCACCAGCGCCTGCCGCACCAGCACCGCGACCGTCTCGTCGTTGAGGATCCTGCCGTCGCGCAGCAGCCCGTCATGGCCGTGGCTGGTGTAAGGATCGAGGGCGACGTCGCACAGCACGCCGAGATCGGGGAATTCCTTCTTGATGGCGCGCACCGACTGGCACACCAGATTGTCGGGATCGAGCGCCTCGGAGCCGCGCTCGTCGCGTCGCGCGGGGTCGGTGTAAGGGAACAGAGCGATGCACGGAATGTCGAGTTTCATGGCGCGCTCGGCGTCGCGCACCGCCTGATCGACGCTGATACGCTGGACCCCCGGCATCGAGGCGATGTCGATGCGTTGATTGGTTCCATCGACGATGAACAGCGGCCAGATCAGGTCGTCGGTGGTGACCACGTTTTCGCGCACCAGCCGGCGCGCCCATTCGGCCTTGCGGTTGCGGCGCGGGCGAATCGTGAGGTCGAGCGCGGCGGGGGCGGTCGCGGTGTCGCGCCGTGCAACGTCGCGCATCTCGATCGGCCGCCCGAATTTGATCGCCATGGTGGAAAGTCTCCGAAACCGGTGTCTGGAACGCTGTCTGGAATTGGTCGCATTCCAGTCTACCACCTCGCGCCGGCCGCGTCACCGCGCCCGGCGCCTCCGCCGTGATTGATTTTGGCCTCCCGGCGGGCCATGAATTGCCGCGACTGACGGATTGCGGCGACCGGGCCGTTCCGGCCCTGAGAACCGAGTTGATGTCCGAGCCTTCCCCGCAAAACCCGCCGCTCCGCGAACGGCCGCGCCGCGCGCGCACCAGCGTCGTCAATGCGCCGGCATCGGCGCGGCCGGAGACCGAGGATAACGCCTGGACCGGGCGTCTCGTCCTGTTCCTGCGGATGATGGCGGTGCTGTCGATGGCCAAGGGCCTCTACCACTGGGCTCAGGTGACCGGCTTCATCGGCGGCGAGCACGAGGCGTTCGAGAACCAGACCATGGCCTGGCAGTCGGCCACGGTCTATTTCGCGGTCATCGAACTGGTGGCGGCGGTCGGGCTGTGGCTGGCGACGCCGTGGGGCGCGGTGGTCTGGCTCACCGCCGTGGTGTCGATGGCGATCGTCGAACTGATGTTTCCCACCGTGTTCGGCGGTAGCCTGATCGTGGTCGGCGTCGAACTGGTGTTTCTGGTGATCTATCTGGTGCTGGCATGGCTCGCGGCACAGGAGCGTCCGCCATAGGGCGTCGTGCCTGCATCGCAGCATCGCATGACAAAATCGAGCGGGAGGATATCGTGAAGCAGCTTCATTCGGGCGGAACCGCCGGCAGTCTCATCATCAGCGCGGTGACGCGCCATGGCGACCGGCCGGCGCTGGCGGACGGCAATATCCGCTGGAATTATCGCCAGCTCGGCGAGGCGATCGGGCGCTTTATCACGCTGTTCCGCGCGATCGGGCTCAAGCGCGGCGACGCGCTGTCGGTCTTGTCCGGCAACCGCGCCGAATCCTGGGCGGCGATCAGCGCGGCCATGGTGATGGGGCTGCGCTATACGCCGCTGCATCCGATGGCCGCCGAGGACGATCACGTCTTCATCATCGAGGACGCCGAGATCGACGCATTGATCGTCGAGGCCGGCAAGTTCGCGCCGCGCGGCGTGGCGATCAGGGCGCGCGTGGCCTCGCTCAAGCACCTGTTGTCGTTCGGCGCGGTCGAGGGCGCACGCGATCTGCTCAGTGGCTTCGACGATATCACGCCGGCTCCGCTCGTCGATGACAGCGAGGTCGATGCCATCGCCTGGCTGGCCTATACCGGCGGCACTACCGGCCGTTCCAAGGGCGTGATGCTGCCGCACCGCGCCATCACCACCATGGCCACGCTCCTCTATGCCGATTGGGAATGGCCAACCGATATCCGCTTTCTCGCAGCCACGCCGATCAGCCACGCCGCCGGCGCCACACTGTTTCCGGTGATGCTGCGCGGCGGCTTCACCCGGCTGGTGCCGGGGTTCGAGGCCGAAGCCTATTGCCGCGTCGTCGCCGAGGAGAAGATCACCGCCATCTTCCTGGTGCCGACCTTGATCTACGCGCTGCTCGACGCGCCGGCGCTGCGCGCGCGTTACGACCTGTCGTCGATCGATATGATCATCTATGGCGCGGCGCCGATGTCGCCGGACCGGCTGCGCGAAGCCATCGATATCTTCGGCCCGGTGTTCTTGCAGCTCTACGCCCAGACCGAAGCGCCGCAATGCATCACCACGCTGCGCAAGGTCGATCACGATCTGTCGAAGCCGCACCGGCTTGGCTCGTGCGGGCGGCCCAATCCGCTGGTCGATGTCAAGCTGTTCGATTCCGAGATGCGGGAAGTGGCGACCGGCGAGCCCGGCGAAATCTGCGTGCGCGGCACGCTGGTGATGGACGGCTACTGGAAGCGCCCCGAGGCGACCGAGGAGGCGTTCCGCGGCGGCTGGCTGCACACCGGCGACGTCGCGGTGAAGGACGAGGAGGGTTACCTCTATATCGTCGATCGCACCAAGGACATGATCATCTCCGGCGGCTTCAACATCTATCCGCGCGAGGTCGAGGACGCGCTGATGTCGCATCCCGCGGTCGCCTCCGCGGCTGTGATCGGCGTGCCCGACGACAAGTGGGGCGAGGCGGTCACCGCTTTCGTGGTGCTGAAGGCTGGTTCCGCCGTCGATGCCGCGACGTTGCAGGCGCACGTCAAGGCGAAGCGCGGCGCACCGTGGTCGCCGAAGTCGGTGGCGTTCGTGGAGGAGATTCCCGTGACCGGTCTCGGCAAGATCGACCGCAAGGCGCTGCGCGCGCCTTATTGGGAGGGGCGCGGGCGCGGCGTCGCCTGAAACCCGAACGCGGCGCGCGAATTTTTCCGCGAATTTTCGCAAAATTTTTCGCGGTAAGATTCAGGATACCCTAACGCGGCGGTGACGAAGATGACCGCAATGTTTCGGATTTGAACGACCCTGTCCGCAAATGCGACAGGTCGCGGCCGAAGCACAAGACGAAGCGTGAACAAGGGAGGATATCCATCAACGGAAAGTTGCAAAAAGTCCTTTATTGACGGGCTTAATCCGCGATTCACTGTCTTAAATTCATGATCTCTTTATTGTCTTATTTAAGCTGATCTTCAAACGACCCGGTTAGGTTGTCGCTATCAGGCGGGACACAAGTTTCGTCGCATAAGTCGAAAACGACAGACAACAGGGTAGTGTCATGATGAAAGCCGCAGCCACGGCTGTTGAAGCCGCCGAACGCGCCTCCGGCCAGTCGCCGGTGCAGTCGCTCTATCTTGAAGCTCTCACGCTGGTGGAGCGACTGCATCGCCGGTTGCTCGACGTCATCAAGGATGAATTCGATCGTCGCGGCCGCGCCGATATCAACTCGGTGCAGGCGCTTCTGCTCTACAACATCGGCGACAAGGAACTGACCGCCGGCGAGTTGCGCACCCGCGGCTACTATCTCGGCTCCAACGTCTCCTACAATCTGAAGAAGCTGGTCGAACTCGGCTTCCTCGATCATCAGCGCTCGCGCGTCGATCGCCGTTCGGTGCGCATCCGCTTGACCGCGCAGGGGCAGGAAATCCGCCACATCGTCGACGCGCTCTATCAGAAGCACATGAAGACGGTGGAGCAGGTCGGCGGCATCTCCAACGAGGAGTTCGCCACCCTCAACAAATCGCTGCACCGGCTGGAGCGCTTCTGGACCGACCAGATCCTCTATCGCCTGTGATTTCGAACAACGGGTGGAGGTCCGGATTTGACGTTCGCTTTCTGAACTCGCGGCAAGACGAGGCGCGAATGTCAAATCCACTCCACCCGCAAGCAACGGACGCGTCGGCGCAGCGCCGGCTATCCCACCGATAATAAAAAGCCTCTCCAAGGCATCGAACAAACTTGACGCATCGGCCCCGTGTTGCCCCGGGTCCGGTGCGTTTTTTCTTGAGGTCACGCCAGCGTCGGCGCCGGCCGCTTGCGCAGCAGGTAGCGTTGGCGGCCCTCCATCACCAGCCGGCGGTGCTGGTTGTACACGGTGCTGCGCATTCCGACCACGCCGGTGGAGTGGCCGGGTGCGATCTCGTCGATAACAAGCGCAGGATACAGCGTATCGCCGACATAGACCGGGGCAAGGAATTTCGACGACTGGTCGAGAAAGCCGACCAGGCTGTCCTCGGTCATGAACGGAAAGGTGCCCGCGCCGGCCGCGGTCTGGATCAGCACCTGATAGCCGTGCGCCAGCATGTGCGGCATCCCGCGCGCGCGGCAGAACTCCACGTCGTAATGGATCGGATGGTTGTCGCCGCTCGCTGCCTGGAAGGCGAGGAAAATCGCCTCGGTCATGGTGCGGCTTGGCAGGATGAATTTTTCGCCGGCGGCGAAGTCCTCGAACCAGCGCGTCTCAAAGCGGCGATGCAAGGCGGGGTCGAAGGCGTCGTCCATGGCGAGGCTCCCTGTTCCGGATCCGATCATCCTCGGCGGAAAATCCACCTGCGCCAAGACCCGTGGGTGGCCGGAGCGCCACGAATGCGCGTCGCGGTGCGCCCGCCGAAACTTTGTTGTTGGCGCGGCGCGATTTCGGCGTACAACCGCGCCCGGCAGGTTTGCCTTTGCGGGCCTGTGCTGGAGCATGATCCCAAAAAGCGGGAACCGGTTTTTGGACCAGATCATGCCGCGCTTTAGAGAGAAGGGCAGGCATGGACAAGCAGGCGATGCGCGCGGAGGCCGAGCGGCTGATGCGCGAGGCTATGACCCGCAAGGGAGTGACGGTGAAGCAGGGCGACACCCGCATCGTCGCGACCTGCGGCAAATGCGGCGCGCAGAACAAGGTGTCCGCGCCGAAGGGCACGACGCGGGTCACCTATACCTGCAAGGAGTGCGGCGTCGAGCAGATGGCGCTGTAGGGCGGCGGGATTTAGCACCGCATAGTGCGCGCCGACGCGCACACGCCGGCAACGGGTTAGACAAAACGCGTACCGATGCGTTGGTGCCGTAGCCAGAAACCGGCAAAATCAGCTACGTCCATCATCCCCGTTACGGCCGGTTGTCACCCGGCGCGTGCTAGACAACCAACGCCGGCGCGGCGGAATAGTTGCGGCGGTACAGACGGGTGACGTCCGGCCGTGCTCGCCCACCGCTGGGCCGGCTGTTGCCGGTGGGACGGCGGCGCACCATATCTGGCCCACTGGCGGCGCGGGAGCCGCAAAACCTTGGCGGCGGCAGGCCGGATGTGGTAATGGCTCGCGCGTTGCCCGACCCGTTCCCTGAAAGCCGTCCGCGCCTGTTTTTCACGAGGCTGTGGCGGTGGAGATATTGCCGATGACCTCGTCTGCCCAAGCCGCCTCCGCCCCGGATACGTTTTTCACCGCGACGCTCGCCGAGGCCGATCCGGAGGTCGCCGCCGCGATCAAGGGAGAACTCGGCCGCCAGCGTCACGAGATCGAACTGATCGCCTCGGAAAACATCGTCAGCCGCGCCGTGCTGGAGGCGCAGGGCTCGGTGATGACCAACAAATATGCCGAAGGCTATCCGGGCAAGCGCTACTACGGCGGCTGCGAATGGGTGGATGTCGCCGAGAACCTCGCCATCGAGCGCGCCAGGAAGCTGTTCGGCGCGCAATTCGCCAACGTGCAGCCGAACTCCGGCAGCCAGATGAACCAGGCGGTGTTTCTGGCGCTGTTGCAGCCCGGCGATACCTTCATGGGTCTCGATCTTGCCGCCGGCGGTCATCTCACCCATGGCGCGCCGGTCAACATGTCCGGCAAATGGTTCAAGCCGTCGCACTACACGGTGCGCCGCGAGGACCAGATCATCGATATGGACGAGGTGGCGAAGCAGGCCGAGCAGGTGCGGCCGAAGCTCATCATCGCCGGCGGCTCGGCCTATTCGCGGCCGTGGGACTTCAAGCGCTTCCGCGAGATCGCGGACAGTGTCGGCGCCTATTTCATGGTGGACATGGCGCATTTCGCCGGGCTGGTGGCCGGCGGCGTCCACGCCAACCCGGTGCCTCACGCGCACGTCACCACCACCACCACCCACAAGTCGCTGCGCGGTCCGCGCGGCGGCCTGATCCTGTGCAACGACGAGGACATCGCCAAGAAGCTCAACTCCGCGATCTTCCCCGGCTTGCAGGGCGGCCCCTTGATGCACGTTATCGCCGCCAAGGCGGTGGCGTTCAGGGAGGCGTTGCAGCCGGACTTCAAGCTCTACGCCAAGAACGTCGTCGAGAACGCCAGGGCGCTGGCGGAAACGCTGCGCGGCCATGGCTTCGAGATCGTCTCGGGCGGCACCGATAATCACCTGATGCTGGTCGATCTGCGGCCCAAGGGGCTGAAGGGCAACGTCTCGGAGAAGGCGCTGGTGCGCGCCGGGCTCACCTGCAACAAGAACGGCATTCCGTTCGATCCCGAAAAGCCGTTCGTCACCTCGGGCCTGCGGCTCGGCACCCCGGCCACCACCACGCGCGGCTTCGGTGTCGCCGAGTTCAAGCAGGTCGGCGGCCTGATCGCCGAGGTGCTCAACGCGGTGGCGCAGTCGAGCGATGGCAGTGCGCCGGGCGTCGAGGCGGCGGTGAAAGAGAAGGTCAGGGCGCTGACCGACCGTTTCCCGATCTATCAATAGGGTCGCGTCAACAGGGGCGACAGCAACATGCGCTGCCCAAGCTGCAACAGTCTCGATACCCAGGTGAAGGATTCGCGGCCGACCGAGGAGTCCTCGGTGATCCGGCGCCGGCGCGTCTGTCTGGCGTGCAACTTCCGCTTCACCACTTTCGAGCGGGTGCAGTTGCGCGAACTCACCGTCATTAAGCGCAACGGGCGGCGGGTGCCGTTCGACCGCGACAAGCTGGTGCGCTCGGTACAGATCTCGTTGCGCAAGCGGCCGGTCGATGCCGAGCGCGTCGAGAAGATGGTGTCGGCTATCGTGCGCGAACTGGAAAGCAACGGTGAGGCGGAGATTTCGTCGGAGACCATCGGCGAGGCGGTGATGGAGCATCTGCGCAAGCTCGACGACGTCGCCTATGTCCGCTTCGCCTCGGTCTACCGCAACTTCCGCGAGGCGGGCGACTTCAAGGCGGTGCTCGGTGAACTGTCCGGGGAGGACGATCCGCCGGCCGCCGTGGCCCGCAAATGATCTTCCGGATTCTGGAGGATCAATACGCCGAGAAAGCGCGGGAGGCGAAAGCGCGCGACCGTCGCTTCATGCAGCTTGCGCTGACGCTGGGCCGTCGCGGCCTCGGCCGCACCGCGCCCAATCCGGCGGTCGGCGCGGTCATCGTCAAGGACGGCGTCATCGTCGGACGCGGCTGGACGCAAGCCGGCGGACGGCCCC
>JBASBO010000275.1:0-2781 GCA_049651165.1 Xanthobacteraceae bacterium
CATCCGCGCGGTGGCGGATGCCGCCCGCGCTGCGGGCCGCGAGGTCGTGGTGGTCGGGCGCGCCATGCAGCGCGTCGTTCAGGTGGCGCGCGAGACCGGCCATCTCGACGGCGTGCAGGATTTCCGCAGCGACCAGTATTACGGTCACTTCCCGGCCGACAAGGTGCTGGCGCTGTGCACTGGCAGCCAGGGCGAGCCGCGCGCGGCGCTGGCGCGCATCGCCCATGACGATCACCCGCAGGTGACGCTGAACAAGGGCGACACCGTTATCTTTTCCTCGCGCACCATTCCCGGCAACGAGAAGGCGGTCGGCACGGTCATCAACGGCCTGATCTCGCAGGGCATCGAGGTCATCACCGACCGCACCGAACTGGTGCATGTCTCCGGCCACCCGCGCCGCGACGAACTGCGCGAGATGATGTCGTGGATCCGGCCCCAGCTTCTGATTCCCGTGCATGGCGAGGCGTTGCATCTGTCGGAGCACGCCAGGCTCGGCCGCACGCTCGGCATACCGAAGGTGCTGGTGTGCAAGAACGGCGATCAGGTGCGGCTCGGACCGGGGGAGCCGTCGATCATCGGTGAGGTGCCGTCGGGCAAGCTCTACAAGGACGGCAACCTGCTGGAGGATGCCAAGTCGCGCACGGTGAGCGAGCGGCGCAAGATGGGATTCGCGGGGTGTGCGTTCGTCGCCATCGCGATGACGGAAACCGGCGAACTCGCGGACGATCCCGAGGTCGATCTGGCGGGCATTCCCGAGAAAAACGTTGCGGGCGAACTGCTTGACGATATCGTGTTCGACGCCGTCGTCTCCACCGTCGAGACGCTGCCGCGCGTGCGGCGGCGCGACCCCGATGCGACGGCGGAATCGGTGCGGCGCGCGGTGCGTTCGGCGCTCGCTGCGGAATGGGGCAAGAAGCCTCTGTGTTTTGTTCACGTCCTGGTCGTTTGAACGGAGAGAATTGATGTTGGGCCGGCTCAATCACGTCGCCATCGCCGTCAAGGATGCGCGCAACGCCGCGAAAATCTACGGCGCCGCGTTCGGCGCCGAAATCTCGGATGCGGTGCCGCTGCCCGAGCACGGCGTCATCACCGTGTTCGCGACGCTGCCCAATACCAAGATCGAGTTCATTCAGCCGCTCGGCGACAATTCGCCGATCGCGAAATTCGTCGAGCGCAACGCCGACGGCGGCATCCATCACCTGTGCTACGAGGTGCCGGACATCATCGCCGCGCGCGATACGCTCGTCAGGGAAGGCGCGCGGGTGCTGGGAGACGGCGAGCCGAAGATCGGCGCGCATGGCAAGCCGGTGCTGTTCCTGCACCCCAAGGATTTTTCCGGCGCGCTGGTCGAGATCGAGCAGGCGTAGCGCCATGTTCTATTCGATCTCGTCGATGTTCGCGATCTACTTCGTCATCTGGTGGGTCGTGCTGTTCATGACGCTGCCGTTCGGCGTACGCAGTCAGGACGAAGCCGACGAGACAATTCAAGGCACCGACCCCGGCGCGCCGGTGAAGGCCATGATGGTCCGCAAGATGATCTGGACCACCATCCTGTCGGCGATCATCTTCGCGACCGCGATGACGCTCTATCGGCTGGGCTATCTGAATGTCGGTCGGCTTGCCGATCTGCTGGGCATGTCTTCCGGCGGCCTCAAGCTGAACTGACACTGGCCGGCTCGCATCTGGCCGGGACGCGTCGCCGGATCGCTGCCTTGTGCCGGGCCGCAGGCGCGGGAAAGCGTCCGTCTGATAGTTAACAAAAAAGACTATCGCCCCAGCCATCGCGCGACGCGCAGGTCTCGTTCAAGGGACATCCGGACCAGGTTCATCGGGACCAAGTTCATCGGGATCAAGGCTCATCGGGACCAAGGCTCATTCGGACAAAACAAGGCTCATCCGGACAAAAAAAGAGCAGGGACCATGCCCCTGCCCGGAAAATTGTGTCGACCCTTAGTTTCCCCGAATATCAAGATTTGTCGTTGATTTGACGGGGTAGCGCTGCTTATGCGCGCCAGGGCTCCTCCCGAGACTTGGACCACCAGATGCCCGAAGGCAACCTGAGGTTGGAACGATAGCCGATCCAATTTCGCTTGTCATCATTTTCAATATTAAAAATTTGACTCCGCATCGCTGCGGCTACCGCCGGGCTGGCCCCACGTATGCCCTGCCGCTCGCGGTTGACAGCGCCGGCTCCGTTTGTCGCCCGGCCTCGACTTGGCCCGCGAGGCGTGCTAGCTGGCGGATCGAAAGGTGGTGCGGTCATGCAGCGGCGGCTGGGAAGGCTTCTTCCGATCGTCCTGATTGCGATGCTGGTGCAGATTCTGGCACCGATCGGCGCATCGTGGGCCTTTGGCGCAACCGCTTCCGATCCCCTGCATCTCGCCGGCATCTGTTCGAGCGCGGTCTCCGACGCGGCGGCAGGGGGCGATACCACGCCGCATCAGGTCGCCGCCACCTGCTGCACGCTGTGTTGCGTGGCGCAAAGCGTCGCCCCGACGCCCGACCCGCAGGCGGCCTTCGTCACCCTGCAACGCGATGCCGATATCGTCGTCTGGCGTGATGGCCTTCCCGAGCGGCTCGGTCTGGCCGTCAATTCCCAGGCACAGGCCCGCGCGCCTCCCGTCCTTTCCTGATCGAGCGACGCCGCAGGACCTGCGATCCTCTTCGCAAGCCGTCTTGCATTTCCTATCGCGTCCGGCTGTGAGCCGGAGTTCAGGATCGATCCGATGTCACGTTATTCCGCCTTGGGCGGCCGAAGCGCGCTGTGCGGCGCGCTGGCGG
>JBASBO010000276.1:0-2476 GCA_049651165.1 Xanthobacteraceae bacterium
GAATGATCGGCCCGGCGATCGGGCGCGGCGCGGGGACGCCGGGCTTGGCTTCAGCCTCCGGCGTGCCGGGTTCGGTGGGGATTTCGATCGTGGTCGAGCGGCCCGCCAGCACGCGGCTGATCTCGCGCTCGACGTAATGCGCCAGCTTGCGGGCGCCGGCCTTGGTGAAATACACGCCGTCCGCGGAACGCAGGCGGCGGATCTGGCCCTCGAAATCCGGTCCCTGCGCCAGATAGCGGCCGGACTCATCGACGAAGCCGTCCCACAGATCGACATAGGTGATGCCGGCGCGCTCGGCGGCGTCGCGATAGAGCGTGTTGAGATAAAGCGCGTCCGCGGTCGACTTGGTGCCGCGGATCGAGGGCAGCCCGACCCACAGCACCGGCACGCCCTTGGTCTTCAGCACGGCGATCATCTCGTCGATCTTCTTGCCGTAGAGTTCGCTCCAGCGCTCGTCGCGGAACTGGGCGATGCCGTGCGGATCGCGCGCACCCTTCTCGGGCGCGGCGATCTGGAGGTCGGGGTCGTCGTCATCCGCGTCGGCCGGTTTGGACTGGCCCGGCTTGACTTCGGACGGTTTGATCTCGGTCTTGCCGTCATGCTTGCCGTCGTCGGCTTTCTTGTCGGCGGCGGGCTCGCGGATCGAGATGCGGTCGTTGAGACCGAGCATGACCACGATGATCTCCGGCTTCTCGTTCGCCAGAATCTCCCTGGCCGCCGCCGCCCAGTCGGCCGGCTCGCCCTTGGGCTGGTAGCGGATCAGGCCGGAGAAGGTCTTGTATTTGCGGATCACCCCGAGTTCCGGGGTTTCGCTCAAGGCGTCCTCAAGCCCGTAGCCGAGCCAGTCGGCCATGGCGTCGCCCAGCACCAGCACGTTGCGTTCCGCCGGAACCTCGCGCTTCTCCGGCGGCGGCGCGCGGGAAAAATCCTGCCGCTCCACCGGGCGCTGCTGTTGTTGCGGCGGTTGCCGCTCGAACGGCGCGAAGAACGGATTGTCGAAGAAGCCGCCGCGCGGCTGCACGCGCTGACGCGGCCGTTGCGGCTGGTCGCCGAAAAACGGAAACAGTTGCGCCGTAGCGGGGGCGGCGATGCCGAACAGTATCAGGGCGGCGATCGCCAGCACGCCGAGCGCGCGGTGTTCGCGGAACAGGCGTCGCAGGGGTTTCAGCTTCGACATGCGCTCGTTCGCCACAGTTGCACGACAACGTTACCGGCCAATTCGGGCCGGAACCGGGCGGCAACCGCCGCGACATAAGGGGGCGGCGGGGCGCGCCGTCAAGGCCGCCGCGCCCGCTTTTATCGGGATGGTTCGGGATTGTGCCTAGCGGCCGCGCAGGCGGTCGAGCACGTCGGACGAGGCGAAGCCGTCGGCCGGGGTGCCGATGGAGGCCTGGAAGCCGCGCAGCGCCGCGCGCGTCAGGCTGCCGATCTGGCCGTCCGGGGTGCCGCGATAGAAGCCGCGCTGCGCCAGCAACTGCTGCAATTCCAGCCGCTCGGTGCGCGACAGCACCCGCTCCTGACGCGGCCACGGCTGCACGAACGGCGCGCCGCCGCGCAGCCGGTCGGCGAAGTGGCCGATCGCCAGCGCGTAAGCCTCCGCCGGGTTGTACTTCATGATGACGCGGAAATTCTGCACCATCAGGAAGCCCGGCCCCTCCGCGCCGGCCGGCGCCAGCAGATACGCCTTGTCGGTGGGGTGCGGGAACGGCTTGCCGCCGGGCCGGCTCACGCCGAGGTGCTGCCATTGCGCCAGCGTCAGCACGCGGCCGCGATCCGCCAGCATGTAGTCGAAGCCGCGCGGCACCGCGACCTCGTAGCCCCAGCTCTTGCCGCTCTGCCAGCCGTCCTTCTTGAGGTTGTTGGCGGTCGAGGCGATCAGGTCGGTGGGATTGTCCACCACGTCGCGGCGGCCGTCGCCGTCGAAGTCCACCGCAAAGCGCTTGAACGAGGTCGGCATGAACTGCGTGCCGCCGAACGCGCCGGCCCACGAGCCGCGCAAATGCTCGGGCCGCACGTCGCCGCGATGCAGGATCTCCAGCGCCGCGAGAAACTCGTCCTTGAAGTAAGCCTGCCGGCGGCCGACGCAGGCCAGCGTCGCGGTGGAGTTCACCACGCTGCGGTCGCCGCCCTGCGTGCCGTAATTCGACTCGATGCCCCAGATCGAGGCGACGATGTAGCGATCGACGCCGTAGGCGCGCTCCATGGCGTCGAACTGCGGCTTGTACTGCGCCAGGATCTCGCGGCCGCGCGCGATCCGGGTGTCGCTGACCAGAATGTCGAGATAGTCCCAGATCGCCTTGGTGAACTCGGGCTGCGAATCCATCAGGTCCATCAGCCGCAGGTCGGGCGAAAGCCCGCGCGTGTAGCGCGCGAAGCTGTCGTGCGAGACGCCGCGCCTGGCCGCCTCCGGCCACATCCCGGCGACGCAGTTGGGGAAGGTCGCCGCCGCCTGACGGATCGCCGCCGCGGTCATCAG
>JBASBO010000277.1:0-8490 GCA_049651165.1 Xanthobacteraceae bacterium
CCGCCGCGCCGAGCAACGTCGCCGTCAGTCCGATCGTCGGCGACGGCGCCGGCGTTGCCGGCTATCAGACGCCGGCGCAGAGCGGCCTATCGCGCTTCCCGGTGTCGTTGACGAACACGCCCCAGACGGTGAACGTCGTCTCCCAGCAGTTGATGCAGGATCAGCGCGTGACCTCGGTGCAGGAGGCGCTGCGTAACGTGCCCGGCATCACCTTCACGGCGGGCGAGGGCGGCGTTCAAGGCGACAACGTCACCATTCGCGGTTTCTCCGCGCGCAACGATTTCTATCGCGACGGCATTCGCGATCCGGGCTGGTACGCGCGCGACTCCTTCAGCTTCGACCGCGTCGAGGTCTTTAAGGGGCCTTCGTCGTTCGTGTTCGGCCGCGGCTCCACCGGCGGCGTCATCAACATCGTCTCCAAGACGCCGCAGAACCGCGATTTCGGTGTGGTCGAGGCGACCGGAACGTCGGCGACCGGCGGCCGGGTGATGGTGGACGTCAACAAGGCGTTCGAACAATACGCGGCGCGCATCGCCGCGGTCGGCTACGACACCGATACCGCCGGCCGTGATTTCGCCCACACCCGGCGTCTCGGGGTCGCGCCGTCGATCTCGTTCCAGATCGCGCCGGAAACCAAGAACACCCTGAGCTACGTCTATCAGAAGGACGACAACGTTCCCGATCGCGGCATTGTCATGCTGCCGGGATCGTATTTCGGCACCAGTTACCGCCAGCCCGCGCCGGTGTCCCGCAACACATGGTTCGGCGTGGCGACGCCGGGAGGACAGAACGATACCGAGCAGACCGAAGCTCATACGCTGACCAACAAGTTCGAGCACTACTTCGCGCCGGACCTGAAATTCACCAACACCACCGGCGTCAGCTATGTCGAGCGCTTCAACCGGACGCGCCCGGTGCAGCTTGTGCTTCAGTCCGGCGGCAACAATCCGCCGAACCTGTTCAGCTCGCCGGTCGGCGGCGTCGCGTTCGATGCCCGCACCAACCCGGTGCCGTTCGGATTTCCGCTGTCGAACCTGTGGATCGACAACACCAACCACTTCCAGAACCAGACCAACAACTATCTCATCAGCAACGTCAGCGATCTCACCGCCAAGTTCCGCACCGGGATGCTGGAGCACAACGTGCTGGCCGGCGTCGAGGTCAGCCACGAGACGCGCGATCACTACCGCACGACCTTCAGTGATAACTATCGCGTCAACGTCGCCAATCCCGATCCCTGGGTTTCGGGAACGCTGAACCCGACAACGTCCGCGACGGAATCGCGCGCCAATTCGGTCGGCGTCTATATTCAGGACCAGTTGAAGGTCACCGAGTGGCTCGAACTGCTGGGCGGCGTCCGCTTCGACAACTTCACGGCCAAGAGCGACACCTTTACCATCACCCGCGCGACCGGCGCGGAAAGGAATCGGGTCAGCCTCGATTCCGACAACAGCTTCGTGACCTACCGCGCCGGCGTGGTGGTGCATCCGACGCCATGGTCGTCGGTGTATTACATGCACGGCACCTCGGCGAATCCGCCGGCGGAGTTCGTGTCGATCACCAACGGCCAGCAGACGCTCGATCCCGTTACCTCGACGGTCGACGAGGTCGGCGTCAAGGCGGATATTCTCGACAAAAAGCTGAGCCTGAACGCGGCGGTATTCCGCATTCGCAAGAAGAACGACTACGAGAATCAGGGAACCAACGCGAACCCCGACTATGTGCCGGTCGGCACCACGCAGGTGCAGGGCTTCGAGATCGGCGCGACCGGGCGGATCACGCCGCAGTGGAGCGTCTCGGGCGGCTATGCCTATCTTGAATCCAAGGTTCTCGACTCGCTGACCGCCCGCAATATCGGCAACGAGCTTGCGATGACGCCGAAGAACAGCTTCTCGCTGTTCACCACCTATGACCTCGATCGGCAGTGGACGGTCGGCGGCGGCGCGTTCTATGTTGACTCGCGCTGGTCGAGCGTCGCCAACGACGCGCGCATTCCCGGTTACTGGCGTTTCGACGTGATGGCGGCCTACAAGGTCGACAAGAACCTGACCTTGCAGCTCAACGTCTACAACCTGACGGACGAGTACTACTACGATACGGCGGCTGGAGCTGGCTTTGCCGTTCCCGGAGCCGGCCGTTACGTCTCGCTGTCGGCGCGCGCGCAGTTCTGAGGACGGGGACGGGCGAGGGCAGGACAGGGTCGGGCGGTTTTGCCCGGCCGCTCCCGCGCTCGCCACGTCTCTCTCCTTGCGGGAACGCACGTTCCACGAGATCGGAGCCGGCGTCGCGAGAATGCCGGCTCTTTTTCAGGGGACTTGCCTTCGAGAGGATCGCCGATGCTGGTTCGTATTCCGAATGTCCTGACGCCGGAGCAGGTGCGGCATTGTCGTGAAGTCATGGCCCGCGCCGATTGGGTGGACGGCCGCGTCACCGCCGGCCATCAGTCGGCGCAGGTCAAGCGCAACCTGCAACTGCCGGAAAGCTCGCCGGCGGCGCAGGAACTCCGCGACATCGTGATGACCGCGCTCAACCGCAATCCGCTATTCATGTCGGCGGTGCTGCCGAAAACCGTCTTCCCGCCGCTGTTCAACCGCTATGACGCCGAGGGCGAGATGAACTTCGGCTCGCACGTCGATAACGCCATCCGCACCGTTCGCGACACCGGCGTGCGGGTGCGCACCGACGTGTCCTCGACGCTGTTTTTGTCGTCGCCCGAGGAATACGACGGTGGCGAACTGGTGATCGAGGATACTTACGGGGCGCATTCGGTGAAGCTGCCGGCCGGCGACATGATCGTCTATCCCGGCACCAGCCTGCACCACGTCACCAAGGTCACGCGCGGCTCGCGCATCGCCTCGTTCTTCTGGACCGAAAGCATGATCGGCGACGTCACCCGGCGCGCCATGATGTTCGACCTCGACATGTCGATCATCCGCCTCAACGCCGATCACCCGGAACACCCGTCGGTGGTCTCGCTGACCTCGCTCTACCACAACCTCTTGCGGCAGTGGGCGCAGACCTGACGCCGGAAGCTGACCGGAAGCTCGTGTTTTGCACGGATGTGCAACACGACAATCGTCGTCCCCGCGCAGGCGGGGACCCATACGCCGTGTCGCTTGTGATTCAGATGCGCTTGTGATCCTTGGTGAGTAAGTCCTTCTGATCGCGACCGTCAGGGGTTATGGGTCCCCGCCTGCGCGGGGACGACGCCGAGAATGCGGTGACGATACCCAAATTTGCAAAGTCACCCTGATTTTGCAGGTCGCATTTTGAGTCAGACCTGACGTTACGCCAGCATGGCGTCGAGGGCGGGCGTGGTGCGCTCGCTGATCGTGTCGTCGCCGTCGCGGCGGAAGCAAATCAGCGCGGCGAGGCGATGAGCGGCGGCGAATTCGATCGCCGCGTCGGGTCCCTTGACCATCAGCGCCGTCGCGTAAGCATCGGCCTCCATGCAGGAGCGGTGCAGCACGGTCGCGGCGACCATGCCGTTGTCGATCGGCCTGCCGCTGCGCGGATCCAGCGTGTGGGAGTAGTGTTGCGCGCCGCTGGCGAAGCCGCGCTCCACGCCGGAGGTCGCGATCGCCAGATCGTGCAGCGCCACCAGCATCGGCGGCGCGGACGACCTTGCGGGCGCGTCGATCTCGACCCACCACGGGCTGCCGTCCGGCTTGACGCCGCGTCCTGACAATTCGCCGCCGATCTCCACCAGCGCGTGATGGATGCGGTGCTCGCGCAGCACCTCCATCACCAGATCGACCGCGAAGCCCTTGGCGATGCCGCACAGATCGAGCGGCCCCGCATGATGCCGGCGCAGCCGGCGAGCGGCGGCGTCGAAGTCGAGGTGCCGCCAGCCGCAGGCGACAAGATCGCGGGCGACCGCGTCCGCCGGCGGTGGTGTCTGTCGTTGTCCGCCGGGCCCGAATCCCCATAAATCCACCAGCGCGCCCACGGTGGGGTCATATGCGCCATCGGATTCCCGCGCGATGCGGATGGCGCAGCCGATCACGCCTGCGAATTCCGGCGGCAGCGTTTGCCAGCTATCGGGCGGCAGCCGGTTGAAGCGGCCGAGATCGGAGTCGGGCTCCCACGGGCTCATCTGCGCCACCATGCGGTCGAGCGCGCGGGGGATCAACCGGCCCAGCATCTGTTCGCCGGCGTCGGAGCCGACGAACCTGACCGACCATGTGGTGCCCATGGTGAGGCCGCTCAACGTCCGCACCCGGCCGCCCTGCGGCGCAGGGCGCGGCGCGATCTCCCCCACCGGGATCGCCACGCGCCAGGACGCCGCCGCCGCGGTCATGGCTGCGGCCACCGCCTACTCGGGCATCACCTCGACGGTCGCGGCGTAGCTGGCGCGGCGCTGCGCGTTCTTGAGCTTGCTCTTGCCGTCCGTCACCGAGGCGCTCATCCAGTAGTAGCCCGGTCCCGGAAAGGTGACGCTGAAGGTGCCGGATTCGTCGGTCGTCACCTTGCTGTCGTTGAGCTTGTCGCGATAGCGGATGCCGCCGGGGACGACCTCGACCGCGACGCCGGAGGCCGGCTGGCCGTCCAGCACCAGCCGGAACGTCGCCTTCTCGCCGGCGACCAGATTGTTCGGATGGGTCACCGGCACCATCTCCAGCCCGGTGCCGGTCGGCTTCAGGGTGTCGGTGGTCGGCTTGCCGGAGGTGACGAAGGATTCGATCCGACCCTGAATCTCCGACACCTTGACGTCGGTGGCGTTGGCCGGGATCGCCTTCTCCAGTTCCTCGGCCTTGCCGCGCCAGCGCTTGTTCTGGCCGTCCACCTTGTAGCTGGCGAACGCGCCCCGGTTGAGCACCATCACCTTGTAGGTGCCGGGCTGCGCCAGCTTGACGTCGAAGGTGCTGCGATAGCGGCCCTTGCCGACGTTCTCCGGCGCGACCGCCTTGCCGTCGGGCCCTTCGATCGCGAGGTTGTCGAGTTGCAGCGCGTGATGCTCGAAATAGAACAGGTCGTTGGAGATCGCCGCGTCCACCGTGACCCAGGCATCGGTGCCGGACAGCACCGTCGCCGACGGCAGCAGCCAGGCGCGGTGCGCCTGCGCGGGCAGGGCGAGCAGCGTGGCGGAGACCGCGATCAGCGCAAGCTTGAGATGTCGGGTCATGGCGTCATCCTTTCCCATGGGCTGCCATCGTGCGGATGGCGGCGCGATTGATCCAATCAATTAAGGAGCGAGTTTCAGCGACACCGCGCCGAGTTCACTCTCGCCCTTGGCCTGCGCGGTTACCGGCGCCTTGGGCGGCCACTCGAACGGCACGCGCAGCAGTTCGCGGCCGCCGACCTCGCGCGCCGCCTCGACCACGAGCTGGTAACTGCCCGGCGCGAGACCGTCGAACGGTTTGGCGGTGCTGTTGAAGGTGAGCTGGTGATTGCCGGGGGCGCGTGTCGGGCTGCTCAGGCCGTCGGCTGGCATCGTCAGTTCGCGGCCGGTGCGGCGCCACCATTGCCGCATGTCCTTGAGCCACTTGGTGCCCTCGTCGTTCTTCTGCTTGACGTCGTACCATACCGCGAGATTGGTGATCTTGCCGCCGTCGGCGCTTTCCACCCAGATCGCGACGTAAGGCTTGTGATACTCGGCGACGCTGAGTTGCGGAATGTCGATGCTGACGGTGGCCTCGGCGGCGAGCGCGGGCGTCGCGGCGAGAGTGGTCAGTGCGGCGGAAAGCAGGAAGCGCATTGCATATCCCTAGCGATGGATGAACAGGACGACGAGCAGCGTCGGAATCACGATGCCCATGCTGACGACCGGCCACGTCGCGCGGCGGCGCTTGGCGTGAACGTACAGCAGCAACAATCCGCTGAAGCAGAAGACCAGCGCGGCGGCGGCGAACACGTCGATGAACCAGCCCCATGCCTTGCCGGTGTTGCGGCCCTTGTGCAGGTCGTTGAGATAGGCGATCCAGCCGCGGTCGGTCACTTCATAGGAAATCGCGCCGCTGTCGCGCTCGACGCTGAGCCAGGCGTCGCCGCCGGGGCGCGGCAGCGCGACATAGACGTCCTTGGCCGACCATTCGGTGTCGCGGCCCGAGGTCGCGACGCCGAACTCGCGTTGCAGCCACCCGCCGACGGCGGCCGGCAGCGCCGCTTTGGCGTTCGCCGGCTCGGCCTTCAATTCCGCGATCATGGCTTGCGGCAATTGTCCCTCGCGCATCGTCACGGCCGGCTTGGCCTCAATCTGCCCGGCGTGGTTCAGCGTGATCCCGGTCAGGGCGAACAGCACCATGCCGATCAGGCAAAGGCCGGAACTGATCCAGTGCCACTGGTAGAGCTGGTGGATGAAAAAAGCGCGACGCTTTTTTCGTTGCCAGAGTTCATCGCCGTCGACCATCAATCTATCCGAACCGCCTCGTCGCCGGCTGCCGCGCGCGGCCTTTCGCAAGCGCAACGGTGACGGGCGGCGCGGGCCCGACCGGCGCGCCCTGTTTAGCGAAGCGCCTATCGCTTTGCTACAGCAGGGGATTAGGTTCGTTCTAAATCGCAAGCACGATTGCGCGATGACGGCGCTCGCCGGCGTGGCCGCGCGCGAGCGTGGATGTCAGCGCCGGGTGCGCGTCCAGTTCTCGCCGCCGCACAGGCTGCCGACGCAGCCGTTGACCCGCAGGCTGTTCGGGCCGGTCATCGCGAGGTCGCTGTCATAGGTGCCGCCGTCGTCGGCGTTGTAGATGCGGCCCGCCCATCGCGACACGCCCGAGGGACGCATCTCGCGGAACAGCGGCAGCCCGATCATCGGCCGGCGGCGCAGCGCCGGGTTGGGATTCTTGTCGTCGGTGGCCGGCTGGCCGGTACTTTGGTCGGTCGGGTCGCGCAGCCAGACCACGGTGCCGCACAGGCCCGCGCCGCATTTGCTGACCTGCACCTTGGCGTCGCCCGCCTGGGTCAGCCAGGTGCCGGTGGGATCCCCGGATTCCTGGGCATGCGCGCCCAGCGACGCGGTCGCGGCAAGCCAGATGGCGGCAGTCAGGCCGAATCGCAGTTTCATCCGAAGTCCTCCAGTCCCAAGTCCGGTGCCTAAGCCGGCCCCACGTTCCATGGCAAAGGGCGAGCATGTGTCCACCGACCGACCTGTCGCCCGGAAACGTGAAAAAGCCGTATACCGGCGGGCATCGGCGCAACGGCAAATCGACGCGGACAGCGGCCGCGCGGCCGGCGCCGTCGCCTGCATTTGACTGTCAATCGGGGCGGAACCTTATATAAAGGGAACCGTTACACCCACTCTCCCACTAGTCCGGACGGAAACAATGACCTTCACGCTTCCCGATCTGCCTTATGCCCATGATGCGCTCGCGCCCTATATGTCCAAGGAAACGCTCGAGTTTCACCACGACAAGCATCATCAGGCCTACGTCACCAATGGCAACAACCTGCTGAAAGGCACGGAATTCGAGGGCAAGTCGCTGGAGGAGATCGTCAAGGGGTCCTTCGGCAAGAACCAGGCGTTGTTCAACAACGCGGGCCAGCACTACAACCACATCCATTTCTGGAAGTGGATGAAGCCGAACGGCGGCGGCAGCAAGCTGCCCGGCCGGCTGGAGAAGAAGATCAACGAGGACCTCGGCGGCTTCGAGAAGTTCAAGACCGACTTCGCCGCCGCCGGCGCCGGCCAGTTCGGCTCCGGCTGGGCGTGGCTGTCGGTCAAGAACGGCAAGCTCGAAGTGTCGAAGACCCCGAACGGCGAGAACCCGCTGGTGCATGGCGCGACCCCGATCCTCGGTGTCGATGTCTGGGAGCATTCCTACTACATCGACTACCGCAACCGCCGCCCCGACTACCTCAAGGCGTTCGTCGATCACCTGGTGAACTGGGATTACGTCGACGAGCTGTTCGGCAAGGCGTGATGTTTTGCGGGACCGGCAGGTCCCCGCGAGTCGAGACGGAGGGCGGCCCCGCGGCCGCCCTTTCCGTTTGTGCGGCGATTGTTATGTTATAGCGTAACATATATACAAGGGGCGGATCGTCCGGCCGCCGTCGGCGCGGGCGATCTTCGAACAATTCTCTCAAGCGCGGCCCGCCGCCGCAACGAAAGCCGCCGGATGGCCCATTCCCATGTGCACCGCCATGACGCCGTGCCCGCCCATGGCGTGGGCGGAGGCCACCGTCACGCGCCGGAGTCGCCGCATCCGGCCGAGGTGCCGCCGTGGTCGATGCTGCGGCTGTCGCTGCCCGCGCGTCTTGCGCTTGCGGCCGGTCTCAGCGCCGCGCTGTGGGGAATGGTCTGGCTGGCGATGAGGCCATCATGAGCGCGCAACTGCGGCTTCGCGACGTCACGCTGGGTTACGACCGGCATCCGGCGGTGCATCACCTCGACGGCGAGGTGGCGGCCGGCGACCTGCTGGCGGTGGTGGGGCCGAACGGGGCCGGCAAGTCCACCCTGTTCCGCGGCATCGTCGGCCTGCTCAAGCCGCTGTCCGGCGCGATCGAACTGCACGGGCTGGCGGCGCGCGACATCGCCTTTCTGCCGCAGAGCGCCGA
>JBASBO010000278.1:0-2158 GCA_049651165.1 Xanthobacteraceae bacterium
GGCCAGGGGTTATGGGTCCCCGCCTGCGCGGGGACGACGCCAGTGGTAATGACGCCATCGCATCACGTCTCAGAACCCGCGCACCGCCGCGAACAGGGCGAAGCCGAACACCGCGACCACGCCGACCAGAACGCCGAAGGCGAAGGTCCACACGCCGCCGCGGCGCGGTTTGGCGGGCGGCGCTTCCGCGATCTCCGGCAGCGGCGTCGCCACCAGCGCGTGCTCGCGCTCCACCATGCGGCGGGCGACGTAGTCGGTCACCGCCTGCACGATCGTCGCCGGCGTATGCGATTCCGCCAGCACCTTGCGGCCGAAGCGGGTGTCCTGCACGAAACGGTACAGCCGCTTGTCGCGGCCCATCGCCACATGGGCGACGACGTCGATCCACAGCCGCGGTGTTTCGCCCTGGCTGATGCCGCGATCGAACAGATCGACGCGATCCGGAATCTGCTCGAACAGCGGGTCGAGTTGCTCGTTGAGGATTTCGAGCCGCGCCACCTCGGCGTCGCGCAGATCGACCACGACGCCGGTGCGGTCGGCGGCCTCGATGCGCGCCTGCCGCAACGCATCGCGCAGCCGGATCGGCCTGGCGTGGGCCGCGCCGGGATTTTGCGAACCGATACTCTGTACGTCTGACATGCGAGGCAGCCTTGTTCGGAGAATCCTTATGAGTCCGCGTGCGTTAATCTATCAGTAACCATGCGGGGAAAAAAGGCCGTCTGCGATCAAGGACTTGGCATTGCGTCCCGCTGCCGGGCAGCGCCGGCGCGCCAAAAGCGACGGCCCCGCCGGGTATCCCGACGGGGCCGCCTGCCTTGAAACATTGCTCGATTGAAAGCGCTCAGCCGGCGGTGCGGCGCGGTTCCTCGACGATGGAGAAGCGAACGCTGCCGCGATGGCGGTTTTCTTCCGAGACCGCGCGCCAGCAATCCTCGGCTTCCTTGCGGGTCTTGAACGGCCCTTTGACCTGGGCCGAACCCTCCACCAGCTTGTGGAAGTTCATCGAGCCGAATTCGCCCCCGATCACCCAAAAGAGAGAGTCGTCGGACATTAGTGCCTCCTGTCGCTTAAAGCCGCCCGCGCGCTGCGCAGTTATCCGCAGCGATATCTACGCATGTCGGCGCGCTTTGTAATCCAAATTCGACCGGACACAAGCATCAGTCGGACGAGAACCCGAACGGGAAACTGAGCCGCCGGTAATCGTCGGGAAGCAGTTCGCGCCCGATCGGAAGCTCGGAGCGCGCGGCGCAGGCCGGCCGATGACAGACCCGGCAGGCGACGCCGATCGGCGTCGGCGCATCGGCGCGCGGCCCGGTTTCATCGCTGGTGTAAACCAGCTTTCCGGCGTGTTCGGCGGCGCAGCCGATGGCGATCGCCCGCTCCACCCGCACCGCGCCGAACGAGCCGCCGCCGGCGGTGACGGTGCGGGCGATGGAGAAAAACCGCTGGCCATCGGGCAGTTCCAGCCATTGCGTGACGATCTGGCGCGGCGTCTTGAACACGCCGTAGACCGACCACAGCGGACAGCCGCCGCCATGCTTGGCGAAGGGAAAGCCCGCGCCGTCGAGCAGCTTCGAGATGTTGCCGGCGGGATCGACCCGGATCAGGAAGAACGGAACCTTTTCCGCGCCCGGCTTCTGCAACGTGGTGATGCGGTGCGCGGTCTGCTCGAAACTGGTTCCGAACTGCCGCGCCAACGCCTCGACATCGTAGCGGCGCGTCTCCGCCGCTTTCGCGAACGCCGAATACGGCATGATGAGCGCCGCCGCCGCATAGCTCGCCAGCGAGCGGTGCGCCAACAGCCGCCCGTTGGTCGTGGTGAACCGGGTGGCCTTCAGCGCGGCCGTGATTTCGTCCTCGAACTCAAGGTAAGCAAGCTGCTGGGCCAGTTGGAAGTTGAAGCTCGCCTTGTCGAGCGAGTCGTCGAACAGGATCTGCCGGCGGTGACGATCCAGCCGCCGCACCGAACCGAGCATGACGTCGGGCGGCAACTGGCGGACCTGAAGGCTGTGGCGGCTCCTGAGCCGCTCGATCAGCCAGCCCGTGGTGGCGGGCTCGCGCGACAGCCGCTCGGCGGCGTCGTCGAGATCGGCGAAATTGTTGCGGCGGGCGGCGAGGAACCGGCGCACTTCCGCGACCGGATCGCCGGCGTCCATGC
>JBASBO010000279.1:0-4976 GCA_049651165.1 Xanthobacteraceae bacterium
CAACATGCGGCAGCTTCGCCATGTGCTGCGGCTCGCCGCCTGCACCGCCGAGAACGGCGACATCACCGAAGCGGACCTCGACCTGCCGCCGCTGGGCGCGGAACGCGCGGCCGCCGAGCAGCCGGTGGCCGATTTCGAAACCGCCGAGCGCAACGTCGTGATCGCGGCGTTGCGCGACAGCCGCGGCAGCGTCACCGCCGCCGCGCGGGCGTTGAACGTCAGCCGCGCGACGCTCTATCGCAAGCTCAAGGCGCTGAAGATCGACACGACGCGGCACTGACCCGCGTCTTCATTACTTACGAAAACCCGCTCCAGATCATCTTGCGGGCTTCGAGATCGCCCAGCGTGACCGGCTCGCGCATCGCCCGTACGTCGTGGAAGGCGCTGCGCAGATAGACCAGCGGCCGCCCTTCGGCGCGGAAGCCGACGTCGCGCACCTCGCCGATGAACACCGAATGCGTCCGCGCCTCGAACGCCTCGCGCAACGCGCAATCGAACGACACCAGCGCATCTTCCAACACCGGCGCGCCGGTCGCCGCCGTGGTCCAGCGGCCGAAAGCGAAACGGTCGTCGCCATCGACGCCCTTCTGGCCGCTGAAGGTCAGCGCCAGCGCCATGTGCTCGTGGGCAAGAAAGCTGACGGCGAAGCAACCCTCCTCGCGGATGCGCGGATGCGCGCTGGCGTTGCGGTTCACGCACACCAGCAGCGACGGCGGATCGTCGGACAGCGAGCACACCGCGGTCACGGTCAACCCGGTGCGGCGGCCGCGCTCGCGTCCCACCGTGACCAGCGCCACCGCGCCGGCGCAGTGCCGCATCGCCTGCTTGAAACCCAGTGCATCCATCGACGGCATTTCATCAGTCCGCAACGCAGTCATCCCTTCAGCACCGAACCAGCCGCACGGTCCCGGATCAACCCGGGACCGTGCGAAAGGCCGGAGCCCGCGACGATTATGCCGCCTTCGCCGCGCCGAGGTCGAGATGCTTGAGGCGCGGCAGCACCTCCTGCTTCAACAGCCGCAGCGAATTGCGCCAGGCTTCCGGCTTGTGCTTGTAGTCGAAGCCGAACACCAGCAGCACGCCGAAGCCGCCGACCTCGTTGTAGATCTTCTCGATCTTCTCGGCGACGGTCGCGGGCGAGCCGACGATCCAGTTGTGCCGCGCGCAATAGTCGACGCTGACGTCGCTGTCGGGCACGTCCGGGACGTGCTTGAGATAGTCCTTGAAGCCGAAATGTCCAAGCAGGGGCAGGAAGTATTCGCCCATCATGCGGCCCATCATGTCGCCGACCGACAGCCGCCAGGCTTCCTCGTCGGTATCGGCGACGAACACCTCGCGCACCATCCGCCAGTCCTTGCGGTTCGGCTTGCGGCCGGTTCGCGCGGCGCCGATCTCCACCGATTCCCAGTGGCTCGCCACATAGGCCGGGTTGAGGTTGAGGCTCATCGGAATGAAGCCGCGCTCGCCGGCGAGCTTGAGCGTGTCCGAACCCTTGCTGAGGCCCGCGACCCCGATCGGCGGATGCGGCGCCTGCACCGGCTTGATGTGCGGCTTGAGGAAATCGAACATCACGCCGGGCTTGGTCACCGTCCAGTATTTGCCGTCATAGGTCCAGGGCGCGTCCTCGGTCCACATCTTGAGGATGATCTCCAGCGCCTCGCGGGTCATGTCGCGGTTCTGGCCGGACATGCCGTCGACGTTGAACATCGCCCAGTCGCTCGGCAGCCCGGAGGCGGCGACGCCGAAATTGAGCCGGCCTTCCGAGAGATGATCGAGCATCGCCACCCGGTTGGCGAGTTCGGCGGGGTGATGGTAGGGCAGCAGAAAGCCGCCGGGGCCGAGGCGGATAGTCCTGGTTTCGCGCATCGCCTGCACCAGCAGCAGATCGGGCGAGGGGTGCGGCTCCCACGGCGAGGTGTGATGCTCGCCGATCCAGCCTTCCTGGTAGCCGAGTTCGTCGCACCAGCGCAGCACCTGAAGGTCCCAGTCGTGCCCTTCCTTCAGGCCGCACTCCGGCGGATGCGACGGCATGGTGAAGTAGCCGATCTCCATAGACATATCCTCCCGTTTTGATTGTTCCGCCGCAACGCGTCTTGCGCACGCCGCGACCGACAGGAACGTTGTCCGAGCAAGGGCCGTGCCAGCGCCGGCCGATGCGCCGGCGCACTCCAATTGCGCATGATTATGCGAGGCGCTCGCAGAATCGCGGACGGCGGCGCGACACCGGCCGTCGTATCGCGCGTCTCAAAGCTGCGACAGCGATGTCGCGAATGCGAGGCGGCCCGGCCTCACTCGACCAGCGTGAACTGCACCAGGAGCGTGCGCTGGAGCGCCGAGAAGTTGTCGTCCGACACCAGCGTCAGCACGGTGTCGCCGTCGGCGGCGACGTGAACGTCGAGCCCCTCGAAATTGTCGATCTCCTGCCCGAGATCGGCGTCGAAGATCGCCGGACCGTCGAGCACCGCGCCCGGCCGCACGGTGCTTGCCGAGACGCGGCGGATGCGGATGCCGATGCCGTTGAACAACGTGAACTTGCGTTCCAGCAGCAAGAGGTCGCCGTCCGGCAGCAGCGCGGCGTCGCTGATGTCGTAGGCGTCGGTGCGCCGCACGGCGAAGGTTCCGGGCGACGGCCCGCCGATCAGATAGCCCTTGATGTTGCCGTCGCCATCGAGCCCGCGCTCGGAAATCGCGACCAGCGTGCCGGCGAGCGGCGAACCTTTCGGCACCATCACCAGCGATTCGAGTCCCGAATTGTAGGGCAGCTTGCGGATATCGGCCGGGGCCAGCACGGTTTCCGCCCGCGCCCGCAGCCCGCCACCGCCGATATCGAAGCGCACGATGCGGTTGACCCGCTCGATGCCGACATAGATCCAGCGGCCGTCGCGCGCCATCGCCTCGGTGTCGTACCAGCCGTGCGACGCCAGCAGCCGGCCGTCGGCCGCCAGCATCGGCGCGGTCTCGACATCGGCGAGCCCGACCATCTCGCGGCCCCGATAGACGATGCGGCCGCGAAACCAGCGGCCGCGGTCGCTGGCCGCCATGAAGCCCGCGCCGTCGGCGTCGAGCCGCAGGCTCGACAACCCCCCGAAGCGGCTATACGGCGAGGTCAGCACCAGCGCCGAGCGAAACCGCAACTGCCCGAACTGCACGCGGGAGCGGTCGCGCATGTCGAAGCCGGCGAGCGGCCGGGCATGCACGTCGATGGTGCCGACGCCGGACGCCGACGCGGCGGATTTTTGCGCCTGCGCGGCGGCCGGCGTAACGGTGGAAGCAACGGCAAGCAGCACGGTAGCCGCTACAAAGACTGTATGACGCAGCATCGCGCGCCGCCTGTTCCCCTCCCCCTTGCGGGGAGGGGTTAGGGGTGGGGGTGGCGGCAACGCCATACGTCGCGTCTGCACCCCCCTCCCCGACCCTCCCTGGCAAGGGGGGAGGGAATGCGCGCTCATCGCCCCCGGCTCCATATCTTTATCGCCGGCTCCATATCTTTATCGAAACGCCGCTGCGTATGGGTCCCCGCACTCGCAGGGACGACGATGACTCACGAATGCAGCCGCCGCCGGCCGCGCATCTGCGACGGCGCGGGCGCTTCGTGGGTCTCGCTGAACAGTTCGGCGAGTTTCTCGGTGATCGCGCCGCCCAGTTCTTCGGCGTCGACGATGGTCACCGCGCGGCGGTAGTAGCGCGTCACGTCGTGGCCGATGCCGATGGCGATCAGTTCGACCGGAGAGCGCGTCTCGATTTCCTCGATGATGTGGCGCAGGTGCCGTTCCAGATAGTTGCCGGCGTTGACCGACAGCGTGGAATCGTCCACCGGCGCACCGTCGGAAATCATCATCAGGATCTTGCGCTGTTCGGGGCGGCCGAGCAGCCGGCGGTGCGCCCAGTCGAGCGCCTCGCCGTCGATGTTCTCCTTCAGCAGCCCCTCGCGCATCATCAGCCCGAGGTTCTTGCGCGAGCGCCGCCACGGCGCGTCCGCCGCCTTGTAGACGATGTGGCGCAGGTCGTTGAGCCGGCCCGGATTGGCCGGCTTGCCGGCGGCGAGCCACGCCTCGCGCGACTGCCCGCCCTTCCAGGCGCGGGTGGTGAAGCCGAGGATTTCCACCTTGACGCCGCAGCGCTCCAGCGTGCGCGCCAGAATGTCGGCGCAGGTCGCCGCCACCGTGATCGGGCGGCCGCGCATCGAGCCGGAATTGTCGAGCAGCAGCGTCACCACGGTGTCGCGGAAGGTCGCGTCCTTTTCATGTTTGAACGACAGCGGCTGGTGCGGATCGATGACGATGCGCGACAGCCGCGCCGGATCGAGGATGCCCTCCTCAAGATCGAATTCCCAGGAGCGGTTCTGCTGCGCCATCAGCCGGCGTTGCAGCCGGTTGGCGAGCCGCGCCACGATGCCCTGCAAATGCGCGAGCTGCTTGTCGAGGTAGCTGCGCAGCCGCTCCAGCTCGTCGTGGTCGCACAGGTCCTCCGCCGCCACCACCTCGTCGAAGCGCGGCGCGAAGGCGTGATATTCGGGGCCGCGCGGCTCGTTGCCGCCGCGTCCCTGCGGGCGCATCGCCTCGCCCGGCGTCTCGTCGTCGCCCAGTTCCTGATCGTCGAAGCTGTCGCTGGCGGACGCCTGCGCGCTCTCCATCGCGGCATCCGACATCTCGTCGGTCGAGGCTTCCGCCTGCTCGGCGCTCATCTCCTGCGCGGCGTCGGAGTCGGGCGCGCCGTCGGAGCCCGACTGGTCGTTCTCGCCTTCCTTGTTGTCGTCCTGGTTCTCGTCGTCCTCGGCGTCGGCGTCGCGGTCGTCGCCGAGGTCGAGGTCGTGCAAGAGGTCGTGGACGGCGTCGCCGAAGCGCGCCTGATCCTCGGTGAGGCGGTCGAGCCGGTCGAGCCGCGCGCCGATCTTGTCTTCGAGCAGCGGCCGCCACAGGTCCACCACCTTGCGCGCGGCCTCCGGCGGCGCGAGCCCGGTGAGGCGCTCGCACACC
>JBASBO010000280.1:0-5996 GCA_049651165.1 Xanthobacteraceae bacterium
CCGTCCGGCGCGCCGGCGGCGGCAAGGCCGGGGCCGCTATCGCGGATCGCGCCGTCGATCATCAGCAGATCGCCGCGCGCGTCGAGGTTGCGCGACGGATCGATCAGGCGGGCGTTGGCGAGCAGCAGCGGGCGAGCGGGGATCTGGCTGTGGGGCATGGCGTCACGCATTGGGCAGGTTGCGCGCCAGCGCTTCGAGCACCGCCATGCGCACCGCCACCCCCATCTCGACCTGTTCCCGGATCAGCGATTGCGCGCCGTCGGCCACCAGCGAGTCGATCTCGACGCCGCGGTTCATCGGCCCCGGATGCATCACCAGCGCGTCCGCCTTGGCGTAGGCGAGCTTTTTCTGGTCGAGCCCGAAGAAGCGGAAGTATTCGCCGCTGGAAGGCACGAACGATCCGTTCATGCGCTCGCGCTGCAGCCGCAGCATCATCACGATGTCGGCGTCGTGCAGGCCGTCTTCCATGGTGCGCGCGACTTCGACGCCCATGCGCTCGATGCCGACCGGCAGCAGCGTCGATGGCGCGACCACGCGCACCCGCGCGCCCATGGCGTTGAGCAGGATGATGTTGGAGCGCGCCACCCGCGAGTGCATGACGTCGCCGCAGATCGCGATCAATAGCCCGTCGAGCCGGCCCTTGTTGCGGCGGATGGTCAGCGCGTCGAGCAGCGCCTGCGTCGGATGCTCGTGGGTGCCGTCGCCGGCGTTGACCACCGAGCCGTCCACCTTGCGAGCCAGAAGCTCCACCGCGCCGGAGGCCTGATGGCGCACCACCAGGATATCCGGGTGCATGGCGTTGAGGGTGACGGCGGTGTCGATCAGCGTCTCGCCCTTGCGCATCGACGACGACGCCACCGACATGTTGAGGACGTCGGCCCCTAACCGCTTGCCGGCGATCTCGAACGACGATTGCGTGCGGGTCGACGCCTCGAAGAACAGGTTGACCTGGGTGCGGCCGTGCAGGCTTGTGCGCTTCTTGTCGATCTGGCGATTGAGTTCGACGTATTCCTCGGCGAGGTCGAGCAGGCCGGTGATGTCGGCCGCCGAAAGGCCCTCGATGCCCAGCAGATGGCGGTGGCGTAGGACGAAACTGGATTTCGCGGCGGGGATCATTCGGGCAAGAGCTATAGGCGTTGAACAAAAGGCGGGCAAGGCCGTTTTGCCCCGTTCCCGGTTATCCCCCGGTATCCCGCTGGTGCGCGCGGCCGGCACTGGCGGGAACGCCGCGACGGCGATTTTCCGGTCGGCGGAAACGGCACGCGGATTGCGCAATTGCAACCTGCGGCAGTTGCGCTTTGCGCTATTGTGTCGGACATCTTCTCCATGCCGGAACGCCGGGCGTTCCACCCCTGTCAGGAGCCAGTGCCATGCTGTCCGCCGCATCCGCCAGAACCGAGGTGTTCAACCAGTCGCCGCCGTTCGAGGACGTCAACCTGTTCGCGCAGGACCGGCCGCTCAAGGAGGCGGTCGCGGCCAACGGCGGCGCGGACGCGATCGGTGAACTGACTGAGTTCGGCAAGCACTGGGGCTCGGCGGCGATGATCGAGCGCGGCCGGCTTGCCAACGAGAACACACCGAAGCTGAAGACCTTCGACGCGCGTGGCTTCCGCCGCGATCAGGTCGAGTTTCATCCGGCCTATCACGAGTTGATGGCGCACAGCGCCCACGCCGGCATCCACAACTCGACATGGACCGCGAAAGGCCAGCCGGCCGGCGGCGCGTCCGAGGTGCTGCGCGGCGCGCGGCTCTATATCGCCGCGCAGGTCGAGGCCGGGCATCTGTGCCCGATCACCATGACGCGCGCGGCGGTCGGCGCGCTGACGGTCGATCCCGCGTTGCGCGACACGGTGATGCCGGTGCTCGGCACCCGCAGCTACGACCCGACCTTCGCGCCGTGGTGGACCAAGCGCGGCATGACCATGGGCATGGGCATGACCGAGCGGCAGGGCGGCACCGACGTGCGCGCCAACATCAGCCGCGCGGTGCGCGACGGCGACGCCTATCGCGTCACCGGCCACAAGTGGTTCATGTCGGCGCCGATGTGCGACGCCTTCCTGGTGCTGGCGCAGGCCGAAGGCGGGCTGACCTGCTTCTTCATGCCGCGCTTTTCGCCGGACGGCGCGGTCAACGGCATCCGCTTCCAGCGCCTCAAGGACAAGCTCGGCAACCGCTCCAATGCGTCGTCGGAGGTCGAGTTCGACAACGCCTATGCCTTGAGACTTGGCGAGGAGGGGCGCGGCGTGCGCACCATCATCGAAATGGTGTCGCTGACGCGGCAGGACTGCGCGCTGTCGTCGGTCGGCTTGATGCGCTCGGGGCTGGCGCACGCCATCAACCACACCCGCCACCGCAGCGTGTTCCAGAAGCATCTCGCCGATCAGCCCTTGATGCAGAGCGTGCTTGCCGACATGGCGCTGCACGTCGAGGCGTCGACCGCGCTGGTGATGCGGCTGTGCCGCGCCTTCGACCGCGCGCCGTTCGATGCAAGCGAGGCCGCCTACATGCGGCTGCTGACGCCGGTGGTGAAATACTGGACCTGCAAGAGCGCGCCCGGCTTCCTCTACGAGGCGATGGAATGCCTCGGCGGCAACGGCTACATTGAGGAGGGCGCTCTCGCGCGGCTCTATCGCGAAGCGCCGGTCAACGCCATCTGGGAAGGCTCCGGCAACGTGATGTGCCTCGACGTGCTGCGCGCGCTGTCGCGCGAGGCGGAGGGCGCGGAGGCGGTGATGACCCATCTCGCCGCGCAGACCGACGGGTTGCCGGGCGCGAAGGAAGCGCTGGGCTTCGTCGCCAAGGCGTTCCGCCGCCCCGATGTCGAGCGCATGGCGCGGGTCGTGGTGGAGCGGCTGGCGCTGGTGGCGGCGGCGGCGGCGCTTCACGAGGTGTCGCAGCCGAGCGCCGAGCTGTTCGCAGCGACCCGGCTCGAAGGCGGTCGCGGCAACCTCTATGGCGCGGCCGACCTCAGCCCCGACGCCAGCCGCCGCCTGCTGGACCGCGCGCTGGGTTGAGGTTTGGTAACCAATCCTGACCACAGTGGCGCGATGAGCCCCGTTGACGCCGATATCGTGCCGCCGCTGCCGCCCGCCGCGCGGCCGCGCCCGGTGTGGCGGTTCGTCAGCACCAGCCTGTGGGGCCTGTTCATTTTCGTCGCCATGTTCCTCGGGCAGATGGCCGTGATCGGCTATCTGGTGTGGCGGCATGGCGGCGGCCTCGACAGCGGACTGATCCGCAGCATTTCCGGCAGCGGCATCACGCTGTCGCTGTCGGTCATCACCGGGCTGCCAGCGGTGCTGCTGGCGATCTGGATCGCGACGCGGATCGCCGGCGAGCGGTTTTCCGACTATCTCGGGTTGCGCTGGCCGACATGGCGGACGTTCTTCATCGGCCTCGCGGCGCTGATCGTGCTGGTCGGGGCGTGGGACCTGCTCGCCAAGGCGATCGGGCGCGAGGTCACCGCCACTTTCATGATCGAGGTGCTGAAGTCGGCGGAGGCCGACAACTCGCTGTGGCTTCTGCTGATCGCCTTCTGCGTCGCCGCCCCGGTCAGCGAGGAATTCTTCGCACGCGGATTCCTTTATCGCGGCTGGGCGGATTCGGTCGTGCGGCCGGCAGGCGCGATCGTGCTGTCGTCGCTGGTGTGGACCGCGATGCACCTGCAATACGACTGGTTCTTCTTCTTCGAGATCATGAGCATCGGGCTGTTATTCGGCTACCTGCGCCATCGCACCGGCTCGACCTGGTTGACCGTGGTGCTGCACGCGCTGAACAACCTCGCCGCCACGGTTCAGACCATGTGGCTGGCCTCGTCATCGTAACCGCGCCTCACTCCGCCAGCGCGATGAACAGCGGCATGGTGAGCGCCGCCAGCACTGTCTGAAGCACCAGGATCTGCGCCAGCAGCGGCGCGTCGCCGCCCATCTGCCGGGCCAGCACGTAGGCGTTGGAGGCGGAGGGCACCGAGGCGCAGCAGGCGACGACGACGAGGCTCGCGCCCGACAGCCCGAACGCGATGCCGAGCGCGATGGCGATGGACGGCATCACGATCAGCTTGAGGACCACGGCGACGAGCGCCGCGCCGCCCGGCCGCCGCAGGCCGTCGAGGCGCAATCCGGCACCGACCACCAAAAGGCCGATCGCCAGCGACGAGTGCCCGAGCGAGCCGGCGAAAGCGTAGAGCGGCTGCGGCACCGCGACCCCGGAGAGGTTGACGGCGATGCCGATCAAGCATCCCCAGATGAACGGATTGCGCGCGATCGCGAGCAGCGTGGCGCGCAACGAGGTCCGTCCGGGTGCGGCGAAATACGCCAGCACCGACACGCTCATGACATTGATCAGCGGGGTCATCGCCACCATGGCGACCGCCGCCATCGCCAGACCCGGACTGCCCAGCATGTTGCCGACCACCGACAGCGCGACGAAGGTCTGCCAGCGCACCGCGCCCTGGAACACCGAGGTGAAGGAGGGGCCGCCCAGCCCGAGCGCGCGCGCAAGCAGCGGCCGCAACGCGAGGCACAGCGCCGCCATGACGATGACCGACAACAGCAGCGCGCCGCCGACGCCGGCGACCGGCACCGTTGACAGGTCGGCGCGCGCGAGCGTCTCGATCAGCAGCGCCGGGAACAGCACGTAGTAGACCAGTTGCTCCAGCCCGATCCAGTAATCGTCTCTGGTGAGCAGCGTCCGGCGCAGGCCGTAGCCGAGCGCCATCAGCAGGAACACCGGGATCAGCGAAGCGACCACCGTCAGCATCGGCGCGGGGCCCTTTAGCGGTTGAGAACGGCGAGGCGGTCGAGCGCGCCTTGCAGGATGAAGATCGCGGCGTGCTCGTCGATGACTTTTGCACGCTTGGCGCGGCTGGCGTCGGCGGCGATCAATTCGCGCTCCACCGCGGCGGTGGACAGCCGCTCGTCCCACAGCCCGATCGGCAGATCGGTCAGGCGCGAGAAATTGCGGGCGAAGGCGCGGGTCGATTGTGCGCGCGGGCCGGAGGTGCCGTCCATGTTGACCGGCAGGCCGAGCACGAAACCGACCGCGTGGCGCGCTTGCGCGAGGTCGAGCAGCCGCGCGGCGTCGGCGGTGAAGGCGCTGCGCTTCACGGTTTCGACCCCGGTCGCGAGCCTGCGGTCGGGATCGGACACCGCGACGCCGATGGTCTTGGTGCCGAGGTCGAGCCCGATCAGCGCGCCTCGCGCGGGCCAATGAGCGGCGGCTTCGATCAGGGGCAGGACGGGCACGGTCATGGCTTTCGCATATCATGGCGGCGGGCGCGGGACACCATCCTTCGTTTGTCGAAGGTCGCATGGCAGGGCTCGTGACATCGGCGATGCAAAGTGGAATACAAACGGCATCATTTGAGGATTTTGCCATGTGGCCCGACCGCCGATTGCTCGACCTGTTCAAGGTCGACCTGCCCATCATCCAGGCGCCGATGGCAGGCGCCATCGACACCGCGCTCGCCATCGCCGCCGCCAAGGCGGGCGCGCTTGGCGCGCTGCCGTGCGCCATGCTGTCGCCGGAGAAGGCGCGGGAGCAGGTCAACATCTTCCGCCAGCAGGTGTCCGCGCCGGTGTCGATGAACTTCTTCGCCCACACCCCGACCGCGCCTGACGAGAAGCGGGTGATGGCGTGGCGCAATCGCCTCGCGCCTTATTATAAGGAGTTGCAGCTCGACCCGGCGATGCCGCTGCCGGCGGCGGCGCGCGCGCCGTTCGACGCCGCGATGTGCGAGGTGGTGGAAGACGTGAAGCCGGAAGTGGTGAGCTTCCATTTCGGCCTGCCGGAGGCGGGGCTGCTGCGGCGGGTCAAGGACGCCGGCTGCGTCGTTATCGCCTCGGCCACCATCGTCAGGGAGGCGGTGTGGCTTGCCGAACGCGGCGTCGATGCGATCGTCGCGCAGGGCGCGGAAGCCGGCGGCCATCGCAGCATGTTCCTGACCGACGACATCGCCACCCAGCCCGGCATCTTCGCGCTGGTGCCGCAGATGGCGGACG
>JBASBO010000281.1:0-1704 GCA_049651165.1 Xanthobacteraceae bacterium
CGCCGGCACCGCGCCGCCGGCCTGGACGTTTCTGACCGGCGTCAAGCTCGATCTGTCGTCCACCAGCTTACGGAACCCGGACGGCACCTGGAAACCATGAGGGCGGGAGCAAAATGCGGGCGACTGGAATATTGAAACCGTCCGCCCCACATGCGTATTATGGCAACCGGACGTCCGGGATTCGGACGCCCGACACAGCGAAAGGAAATGGTCCCTGACCGTATCTGTCCTGTCCTCGTCCGCTCCGTCCCGGAAGCGGATATCATCAGCGCCCGCCGCGGTGTTGACGGCGCGCCCTGATGCCGAACAATCCCTGAAAATCATTCTCGCCCGTCTCGACGACATGAAGGCGGAGAATACCGTCAGCATCGACCTGCGCGGCAAATCCTCCCTGACCGACTACATGGTCGTGACCTCGGGCCGGTCCAACCGGCACGTCGGCGCGGTCGCGGAGAACGTCGTCAAGGCGCTCAAGGACGCCGGCGTCGCGAGCGTCCACGTCGAGGGGCTGACCAACTGCGACTGGGTGCTGATCGATTCCGGCGATGTCGTGGTCCACGTTTTCCGCCCCGAGGTCCGCGAGTTCTACAATCTCGAGCGGTTGTGGATTCACGGCCCGGCGACGGCGAAGAAAACCTGATCGCGGCGGTTCCGTTTACCGCCGAAGCTAGAGCATGATCCCGAAAAGTGGAAACCGGTTTTCGGAAAAGATCATGCTCAAACAAAAAGAAAGCGACGAGCCTGATTCAACGCAGTTGAAACAGGCTCTAGGCAGGCCGCGCTAATGCGGATCATGGTGATTGCGGTCGGCCGGCTGAAGCTGGGACCGGAACGGGAACTGGCGGACCGCTATGCTGGCCGCTTCGACGACGCCGGCCGCAGACAAGGGTTTCGCGGCATCGAGGTCCGCGAGATCGCCGAGAGCCGGGCGCGCGACGCATCGACCCGCATCGCCGAGGAGGCCGCCGCCATCGCCGCGCTGGTGCCGGAGAAATCGGTCGTCGTCGCCCTCGACGAGCACGGCGACAGCATCGACAGTTCCAGCTTCGCGGGCCATCTCGGCCGCTGGCGGGATCAATCGGTGGCCGACAATGTTTACCTGATCGGCGGCGCGGACGGACTTTCGCCCGAATTGCAGCGCAAGGCCAAGCTCCGGCTGGCTTTTGGCCGCGCCACCTGGCCGCACCAGATGGTTCGCGTCCTGCTTCTGGAGCAGATTTATCGGGCCGCGACGATTTTGGCCGGCCACCCGTACCACCGCGTTTAAGGGCTCGATGTGATTCGAAAATCGCCTCGACCGTTTCGACCTGACGCCCTGGCCGCGGCCCTGCTGGCGAGCGGGATGGCGCTCGCGTGGCCATCCGTCGCGGCGGCGCAGACCTCGCCCGCTACGACGCCCGAAGTCGCCACGCCGGTCGCGGTGACGACGCCGTCGGCCGACGACATCAAGCAGCGCGAGCAGGAACTGGACGCGGCGCGCGCCCGGCAGAAGGAGGCCGCCGAGCTTCAGGAGAAGCTCAAGGCGGACATCGCCGCCATCGGTCAGGACCGCGGCAAGCTCAATCAGGAATTGATCGACATCGCCGCCAAGGTGCGCGGTCTCGAAGGCCGCATCACGGATGCGCAGGCGCGGCTCGGCGATCTCGACGGCCGCGAGCGCGCCGTCCGCGGCTCGCTCGATTCGCGCCGCGCCGAGATTGTCGA
>JBASBO010000282.1:0-3093 GCA_049651165.1 Xanthobacteraceae bacterium
GCCGCCGACGAGGCGGCCGGCGGCGTCCACGTCAGCGTGGTGCGCGCCAAGAACGCCTGCTTCTCCGACATGGTGCGGGTCACCGGCTTCGTGGTGCCGAAGCAGGAAGCGGTGGTCAACGTCGACAACGAGGGCTCCCGGGTCACCGATCTGCTGGTGCACGAAGGCGATATCGTCACCGCCAATCAGGAACTGGCGCGGCTGACCCCGCCGCCCGGCGGCGCTTCCCGCAATCCGGTGACGCTGCGCGCTCCAGTGGCCGGGCTGGTCACCAAGGTCCATACCATGGTGGGCGCGCCGGCCTCGCCGCAGGCCGAGCCGATGTTCCGCATCGCCATCGACAACGTGCTTGAGTTCGACGTCGAGGTGCCGGCGATCCACATGCCCAAGCTCGGCACCGGGGCCACCGCGCGCATCAGCCGCGACGGCGAGCCCGACCTCGCCGGCCGCATCCGCCTGGTCGATCCGCAGATCGACCGGCGCACCCAGCTCGGCCGCGTCCGCGTCGCGCTGACCGGCAAGGCGCCGCTGCGGGTCGGCCTGTTCGCCCGCGTCAACATCGACGCCAAGCGAAGCTGCGGCGTCTCGATCCCGCGTTCGGCGGTGGATCACTCGACCATTCAGGTGGTCAACGGCGACGTCATCGAAACCCGGCGGGTGCGCATCGGGCTCAACTCCGATACCGGCGTCGAAATCCTCGAAGGGCTGAAGGCCGACGAGATCGTGGTCGCCGACGCCGGCACCTCGCTGCACGACGGCGACCGCGTCAAGCCCACCTTCACCGACGACCCCGACCGCGTGCGAGGCCGCTGAAAATGTCGCTCAACATCTCGGCCTGGTCGATCCGCCATCCGCTGCCCTCGGTGGTGTTCTCCATCATCCTGCTGGCGCTGGGCTGGATCAGCTTCACCAAGCTCGCGGTGACGCGGCTGCCGGCCGCCGACATCCCGGTGATCTCGGTCGCGGTGTCGCAGTTCGGCGCGGCCCCGGCCGAACTGGAGGCGCAGGTCACCAAGACCATCGAGGACGGCGTCTCCGGCGTCGAGGGCGTGCGCCATATCGCCTCCTCGATCACCGACGGGCTGTCGGTGACCACGATCCAGTTCGCATTGGAAACCAACACCGACCGCGCGCTCAACGACATCAAGGACGCGGTGACGCGGGTGCGCGCCAACCTGCCGCAGAACGTCAACGAGCCGCTGATCCAGCGCGTCGACGTCATCGGCCTGCCGATCGTCACCTATGCCGCGATCTCGCCGGGCAAGACGCCGGAGCAACTGTCCTATTTCGTCGATGACGTCGTGAAGCGCGCGCTGCAAGGCGTGCGCGGCGTGGCGCAGGTCGAGCGCATCGGCGGCGTCGAGCGCGAGATCCTGGTGTCGCTCGATCCCGACCGCTTGCAGGCGGCGGGACTGACCGCCGTCGACGTCAGCCGAAGGCTGCGCGGCACCAATGTCGATCTCGCCGGCGGCCGCGCCGAAATCGGCAAGAACGATCAGGCGATCCGCACGCTGGCCGGCGCGAAGACGCTGCAGGACCTCGCCGGCACCATGATAAGCCTGCCGGCCGGCGGCGAAATCCGCCTCGACGATCTCGGCACCGTCACCGACACCATCGCCGACCGCCGCACCTTCGCCCGCTTCAACGGCGAGCCGGTGGTGGCGCTCGGCATCAAGCGCTCCAAGGGGGCCAGCGACGTGGTGGTGGCCGCCGCCGTGGAGAAGCGCATCGAAACGCTGAAGGCGGCGCATCCGGAGGTCGATCTCAAGCTGATCGACACCTCGGTGGATTTCACCAAGGGCAATTACGAGGCCGCGATCTCGACGCTGTTCGAGGGCGCGATCCTCGCGGTGATCGTGGTGTTCCTGTTCCTGCGCGACATCCGCGCCACCGTGATCGCCGCGATCTCGCTGCCGCTGTCGATCTTCCCGGCGTTCTGGGCGATGGACATGCTGGGGTTCTCGCTCAACCTCGTCTCGTTCCTCGCCATCACGCTGTCCACCGGCATCCTCGTCGACGACGCCATCGTCGAGATCGAGAACATCGTGCGCCACATGCGGATGGGCAAATCGCCCTATCGCGCGGCGCTGGAGGCCGCCGACGAGATCGGCCTCGCGGTGATCGCCATCAGCCTCACCATCATCGCGATCTTCGCGCCCGCAAGCTTCATGTCCGGCATCGCCGGGCAGTTCTTCAAGCAGTTCGGCATCACGGTGTCGGTGCAGGTGTTCTTCTCGCTGCTCGCGGCGCGGTTCGTGACGCCGGTGCTCGCGGCCTATTTCCTCAAGCACCACACCCACGAGGAGCGGCCGCCGGGCCGCGTGCTGAGCGCCTATACCCGGCTGGTGACGTGGTCGGTGCGGCACTACGTCCTCACCGTGATCTTCGGCCTTGCGGTGTTCGCCGCCTCGATCCTGAGCATCCATCTGCTGCCGCAGGGCTTCCTGCCGGCGCAGGACACCGCGCGCTCGCTCTTGGCGATGGAATTGCCGCCGGGCTCGCAGCTCGCCTATACCGAGAAGGTGACCGAGGACATCGTGGCGCGGCTGCGCAAGCGGCCCGAGGTGAAAAGCGTGTTCGTCGACGGCGGGCATGTGCCGCCAGGCACCTACGAGGTCCGCCGCGCGGCACTGATCGTCAACTACACGCCGAAGGGCGAGCGCAAGATCACCCAGCGCGACCTCGAACTGGAAATCGGCAAGGACCTCGAAAGCGTCCCCGACATCCGCTACTGGTTCCTCGACGAGAACGGCTTGCGCGCCATCTCGCTGGTGGTGACCGGGGCCGACAGCAATATCGTCGGCAACGTCGCCAGCGAACTCGCCAGCCAGATGAAGCGGATTCCGCTGATCGCCAACGTAATCTCGGAAACCGCGCTGGACCGTCCCGAACTGCGCATCCAGCCGCGCGCCGACCTGGCGGCGCGGCTCGGCGTCTCGACCGAGAGCCTGTCGGAAACCATCCGCGTCGCCACCATCGGCGACGTCGGCCCGGCGCTCGCCAAGTTCGATGCGGGCGACCGTCAGGTGCCGATCCGCGTGCAGCTTGCGGACGGCGCGCGCGGCGACCTGCGCGTGCTCGAACAGTTGCGGG
>JBASBO010000283.1:0-1640 GCA_049651165.1 Xanthobacteraceae bacterium
GCGCAGACCGGCGGCGATGATGCGCGTCAGGTCGCGCGCGCGCATCCGCCCCGAGCCGAAACGTTCGGCAAGACCTGCAAGATCGTCGGCCCCGAACGCGGCTTCGAGTTCGGCGAGCGCGCCGAGCGTGAGCACCAGCGTGCGGCGGCGGCCGCCGATCTCGGCCTCGATCTCACCGCGATGAATGTTGGACATGAGTTATCTCCTCACATCGCGGTGAAGGTCAGCGGCCCGGCGGACTCCAGCGAGATGTCGAACGTCACCTCGCCGTTGTGCTCGCCGGAAAATTCGAGTCCCGCGATCTGGAATGCGCCCTCGATCACGCCGAAGTCCGGCACGATGGCCTGACAGGCGTTGATCGCGCCGTCGAAGAACGCCTGCCGCACCAGCGCGTCGGAGGCCGCGTCCTTGAACAGCCCGCGCCCGGAAATCAAGGCGCGCCGCACGCCCGCGCCCGCCAAAAGCTCGCGCCAGCGATTGACCGATTCCGCGTGGGTGATATCGACCAGCTCGGCGTTGAACGCGATCCTGCGGCTGCGCAAGCCCGCGACGGTGACGTAGTTCGCGCCGTCGTGCATCTTGATGAGCAGGTCCTTGCCTTTTTGCGCGCCCATGGCTGCGTTCTCCTTTGATTTCAATCGGCGGGTTCGGTGACGGCGCGGAAGCGCACGATGGCGTGATAGGTGCGGCCGTCGTTCTCGCGGCGGATGTCGGCGACCGCAAAGCGCAGGTTGACGAGGCGATGGTCGTCCGGCGACAGCGGCGCGTCGTCGAGCGCCTGCAACAGCGCGCCGGCGATCGCGTGCGCCTCCTTGTGGCCGCCCTGACGCGACCAGGCGTGCAGCGTCAGCAGGTGCTCCTGCGTCGGCCCGTCGTCGCTGGAAGCGTCGCTGACGCGCGCCTCGCCCAGCGTGACATAGGGAAACACAGCATTGCGCGGCGGCGCATCGTAGACGCGGCCGCCGCCGAGCGCGGCGGCAAGGCCGGCGTCGGTGACCAGCGCATGGTGGATCGCGGCGCGCAGCGCCAGATTGGCCGGGGTCATGATGATGATCCTGAACGATTGAGGAAGGCGTCACCGTGAGACTCTGATTCGAAATGGGGCGCGTAGGCTCAAACAACCTCGACGTCGTCCCCGCGCAGGCGGGGACCCATAACCCCTGGCGGTTGCGATCTGTGTGACTGTCCATCAAGGCTCACAAGCGCTCCCTCCATCACAAGCGACACGGCGTATGGGTCCCCGCCTGCGCGGGGACGACGCTTTTCGTGTTGCAGATCTCCGCACAAAGCGAATTTTCGATCGGACTTTGGGACGCGGACGAAGCGAGTCTCAAAGAATGAAGGTGCGGCCAACTCAGGATGACGGCATCCTCGCCGCCGCGTCACTCCACCCGCGTTTCCGCTTGGATCTCGACGAGGCGGCCGCCATGAAGTTCGCGCAGCGACAGGATGCGGTAGAGCCGCGCGCCGTCGCGCAAGCGGTGCTGCAAGGTCAGCACGTAGCCGCAGCGCACGACGATGCGATAGCGCACCGCCGCGCCGTCGGCGTCGGCGGACACGTCGTGGCGCGCGCCGAGCGGCGCAACCTGCGCCCACACCTTGGCGAACGTCGCGTAAGTGCGCGTCACGCCGCCCTGGCC
>JBASBO010000284.1:0-59277 GCA_049651165.1 Xanthobacteraceae bacterium
CTATAGATCGCCTCACAATTGCGAAATTCCCGGTATTTTTCCCTGTTCATAGGGAAACCGCCCCAGAGACTGGCTCACATCCGACTGCGTCCGCCACCACCCGGTTCTTAAGGCTCGAACCTGGTGCCGGACCTGCGCATTTTGCCCGCGAATTGCGGGCCTTTTTGTATCCGCACCGGCCCCTGCCGGCGTCTCGGGACGACGAATTCGCGATAAAGGTCGCTCCGTTTCTGCGGCGCGAATTCCCGTTCCTGAGCGAGCGGCAGAGACGGGTTCGCCGACTGGATAGACACAGCCAGTTTGATCCCACCACGAGAGCCAATGCCCGGTTCAGGGGCCGAACCTCAGCGCCTATCAGTCTGGCTTGAAGCAAATCGATCTTGCCTCGACCGTACATCTGTCGTCTGACGAGCTTGAGGCGCGTGATTTGACCCACGGTTTGTCCGTTGGACCAAAGCGAGGTGATCGCTGCTCGAACCGCCATTTTATCCTTCGCGACGCCGCCAGCAAACGAGGCGGCGAGACTGGCACGGCCGCTGTCGATCCATAGAGAGAGCTCCGCGTCGGCTTTACGCCGGATCGTCAGGTGGAATTCGGCGCCGGATGTTTCCGGTGGCCAGATGCGCCTTCGGCCCCCACAGCGCGCTGTCGTACATGCCGAGCGGTGAACCGCGGTAACCGGAGATGAACCTCGCCGGTGTTCAGACCCACCGCGCGGTCGCGCGTGCGCTGCAATAGCGGTAGCCAAACCAGCTCCTGAATCCCGGACAGATAGATACGCCCGGACGGCTTGCCGTATTTGTCATCAAGGGAGACGTCTTGAAGCGCGGCTACTGTCTTGATGTTCAACCGGTTGGCCTGACCGGCGGCGGGCGCGGCTCCCGGTCACGAGAGCGCTGGATCAAAAATTACCTTGTTGGAAACGAGGTCGGCAATTGCGTCGTCTGCAAATCCGGTATCGCGAAGTACCGCACGGGTGTCCGCCCCGAGATCGACCGGCATACAGCGAAGGCCCGGCGCGAAACCATCGTAGCGCACCGGATGGGCCAGCACGGTCGCCGTGCCGCCCTTGACCGGGATTTCCATCAGGCATTCGTTCTGAATGACCTGCGGATCGGCTTTGATCTCGTCGTAGTTCTGGACCCGCTCGTACCACAGCGCGTGTGGGCTCAGCGCACGATCGAGATCGGCATAGGTCCAGTTCAGCAGCTCTCTGGCGAGAATGCGCGTGAACGCATCGCGCGTCGTCATCCTGTCCGTTCCGAGCGCGATCAACTCCTTGTTGCCGATCGCCGTGGTGAATTGCTCGATATCGCCGCCGAGACTGATCACGGCATGGCAATCCGCCAGCTTGTAGACCCCGTAGGGTGCATCGAGGAACCAGCTTGCGAGCTGATGATGCCGGACGAAATCCTTCGGCGTCCTTTTGCCGGAGAAGTAAATCGCCATCGACTCGACTTGCAGGTCGAGGCCGGCATTGAGCAGATTGGATTCAACGCGCGTGCCCTGTCCGGTCGCGAGCTTCTTGATATAGGCGGCCATAATGCCCATCGCGAGCAGCGCCGCACCGTGCTGATCGACGATCGGCACGCCCGGCACTACCGGCGCATCTTCGAGATTGCTCGTCACCGCGACAAGACCGCAGCGCGCCTGCACCAGAAGATCCTGCCCCGGCTTGTCCGCCATCGGCCCCTTGGAGCCCCAGCCGGACCCCGATGCATAAATAATGTCGGGCTTGACCGCCTTCACCGCCTCATAACCGAAACCGAGGCGATCCAGCACGCCGCCGCGATAATTCTCGGTGACGACATCGCAGCTCTCGATGATCTTGTAGAGAACTTCCTTTGCACGCGGGTTCTTGAGGTCCACCGCGATCGACTTCTTGTTGCGGTTGACCGCGAGATAGCTGGCGCTCAACCCCTCGACGAATACCCGCCCGCCGGCATGATTGCGCTCGAACGCGCCGGTCAGCGGCTCGACCTTGATGACGTCGGCGCCGAGATCGGCGAGATATTGCGACGCCGCCGGCCCCTGCACAAAATGGGAGAAACTCAGGACACGCATCTTGCCCAGCATGATCGACCCTCGTATCGGATTTCAAATCAGAGCGGATGCGTGCCGTTCTTGAGCAGGCTGCGCGCGATCACCATGCGATGGATGTCGGACGCACCGTCGAAGATGCGATAGACGCGCGCATCGCGGTAGAGCTGCTCCAGCGGCATCTCCCGGCAATAACCCATGCCGCCGAAAATCTGCACGGCCTTGTCGGCGACGCGGCCGAGCATTTCCGAAGCATAATACTTCACCATCGAGACTTTCTCGCGCGGATCGAGGCCATGATCGGTTTCCCATGCCGCGTTGAGAACCATCATGCGCGCCGCGTAGATTTCGGTGGCCATGTCGGCGAGCATCGCCTGAACCATCTGGAATTCGCCGATCGACTTTCCGAATTGCTTGCGTTCGTTGGCGTAGTCGATGCTCATCTTCATGAGCTTGCTCGCCATGCCGACGGCGCGGCCGCCGACCATGCCGAGCCGCACGCGGTTGATAGTCCCCAGCGCCTGGAGCAGACCCTGCCCTTCCTCACCCAGCATCTGGCTGGCGGGGACGCGCACATTCTCGAACACCAGTTCGCAATGGTTGGTCGCGCGCAGGCCCATCATGTATTGAATGCGGCCGACGGTGAAGCCGGGCGTCCCGCGGTCGATCAGAAACGCGGTAATCCCCTTGCCGCCCTTGGACGGATCGGTGACCGTGGTCACGATGAAGGCATCCGCGAGGTCGGCGTCGCTGATGAAATGCTTCGAACCGTTGATGATGAAATCCGAACCGTCGCGCTTGGCGGTGGTCTGAATGCCGGCGGCATCGGAGCCCGCGTTCGGCTCGGTCATCCCCAGCGCCACGTTGATATCGCCGCGGACGGCCGGATAGAGATATTTCTCGCGCTGTTCTCCGACGCAGTTTTCGAGAGTCGCAGGAATGGCGCCGAAGGCGCGCCGCACCAGCGCATCCTTGGTCCAGCCAAACTGTTCCTCGCACAGGCACATATCCACGGCGCTGAGGCCGCCGCCGCCGGATTCCGCCGGCATCCCCAGCGCGAACAGGCCCAGAGCCCTCGCCTTGGTGCGCAGCTCCCGTGCAAGCTCGGGACGCACGAACTGCTTTTCCTCGACTTCAGCCTCATGCGGCACCAGTTCGGTCTGGATGAAACGCTTCAGCGTCTTCAGAACCAACTGCATTTCTTCCGAAACGGAAAAATCAACCACGACGTTCTCTCCGGTACTTTCTTAAAGCGACTGGCTGCGAGCCGTTCCCGTCAGCCGTGCCGCTATGGACAATCGATGCTATCGAAGGGTCAGGATCGCTCGAAGACGGTCACATCGAGCGGATCGGAAAATTGCGCGGGCCGCTTCGCCGCAAAGGCGAGAACGCCTTCGGAGAAACCCTTGGTCTGCGACAACGCCTCGCTCAGCCTGAGACTTGCGGCGATCGCCTCGGGCTCCGGCCGATCGAGGGCGTCCCGCAGCGCCAGCTTGCAGGCATACATCGCCTGCGCCGGACCAGCCGCCAGCCGTTCCGCCATTTCGATCGCGGCGGCCCGAACCTGCCCTGCCGACACGACACGATTAAGCAGGCCCCACGTCAGCGCGGTCTGCGCATCGATCATATCGCCGAGCAGCATCATCTCGGTGGCGCGCGCCAGACCGATCCTGCGGGTGACGCGCACGGTGCCGCCGCTTCCAGGGAAGCCGCCGAGCTTGATTTCGGGCAACCCGAGCCGCGAGACGTCCGATGCGATCAGGAAGTCGCAACCCGCAGCGAGTTCCAGGCCGCCGCCGAGCGCCAATCCCTCGATCGCTGCGATCGTCGGCTTGGGAAAGTGAGCGACCTCGCCATAGGTTTTGTTCTCGAATCCGAGCTTGGTGCTGACGATGGCCCGCTTCTCGATCAGCCCGGGAAACTCCTTGATATCGGAGCCGGCGCAGAAGGCGCGATCGCCCTCGCCAGTCAGAACCAGCGCGCCGACGTCGGGATCGGCCGCAAGATTTGCGAGCGCCTCGCTCATCTGCCGCGTCAGATCGAGCGTCACGACATTCATCGGCGGATTGTTCAGAACCAACACCGCGACCCGGCCGCATCTTTCGATTTTGATTTTCATGTTTTCCGCCATTTCGATGTCGTAAAACAAGATTGCCATTTACTGACGTGCAGGTCAATCACTTCGATATTATGGAGGACTTATCTGATGTTTTTAATACTAATTCGGCTGTTGACTGACGTGCACGTCAGTGTGATAAATTAAGAATTCCGACAGTCGAGGGAGGCGCCGCCGTGGCCGCAATCGTTATTTCGCAGGTGACCGTCACCAATCCGCAGCAATACGAAGCCTACAAGCCGCTGGCGAAAGCCGCGATCGAGGCGTTCGGCGGCCGCTATCATGTGCGCGGATCGATGCCGAGCATCCTCGAAGGGACGCCGGCGGACCGGCGTTACGTCGTCGTCGAGTTCGACTCGGTTGAAACCGCGCAGAAGTTCTACGATTCCGACCTATATCGGAAGGCAAAAGAGGCTCGGAAGGGCGCGGCCATCGCTGATATCATCGTGCTGGAAGGCGTCTGACCCTTAAGACCAATCATCGAACAACCATCCGGAGACCATTATGGCTCGCATTGCATATGACTGCTCAGGCGTCATCCCGGCCTGTCTGCTGCCCCTCAACAACGACCTCTCGATCGACGAAGCAAGCTATCGCAAACATCTGCGCGATGTCACCGGCGTGCGCGGGGTCGCGGCGATCACCGTCAACGGCCACGCCTCGGAAGTGTCGTCCTGCACGTTCGAGGAGCAGCAGCGTATCCTCGACGTCAGCCTCGACGAGGTCGGATCCAAGACCCCGCTTGTCAACGGCGTCTATGCCGAAAGTGCGATGGAAGCAGTTCGCATCGCCAGGATGGCCGATCGATGCGGCGCGTCCGCCCTGCTTGTCTTCCCGCCGAATCTTCTAATGCTGGGCTCGCGTCCAGAGATGGTGATCGACCACTTCAAGCGGATCGCCGACACCACCGATCTGCCGCTGATCATCTTCCAGTATCCGATCGCCACCGGCCTTTGCTATTCGCATGACCTGCTGCAACGACTGATCGCCGAAGTTCCGACGATCAAGGCCATGAAGGATGCGTGCGGCGAACCGGCGCGACACGAATTTACCGTTCGCGAGCTCCAGAGCGGTTCCCGCCCGATCAACGTTCTGACCACGCACAGCGCCTGGCTGTTCAGCTCGCTCGTCGCCGGCTGCAACGGTCTGCTTTCCGGCGCCGGCAGCACGATCGCCGCGCTCCAGGTCAAGCTGTTCGAAGCCGTGCGCAACAACGACATGGCCGCGGCGAAAGCCGCCGCCGACCGGATCTATCCGACCACGCACGCATTCTACGCTGCGCCGGCCGTCGACATGCACAATCGCATGAAGGAAGCCCAGGTCATCCTCGGACGACTGCCGCGCGCAACCGTTCGGCCGCCGCTACAGAAGCTATCCGCCGCGGAAATCGAACGTATTCGCGTCCTGCTCGGAAAAGCCGGCCTCCTCGACGCGGATACCGCCAACGCCGCCGCTTGACGCCAAGACGATTGCGACCCCGCCAGGAACCTGAAACAATTGGGGCTGCGATTCCGTGAATCGCAGCCCCAAACCTCTTTGCGGACTCTGTAATGCGAGACAAGATAAAGGCCACGGCGACCGACTTGATCGTGAAGTACGGCTATCGCGGCGTCAGCTTCCGGGAAATCGCGGAAATCCTTGGCACCACACGCGCCAACCTGCACTATCACTTCGGTAACAAGAGCGGGCTCGTCGAGGAGGTGCTCGACGACTATGCCCGCGGCACGCTTGAGCGCTACGCCAATATCTGGACCAATCCGGACACGACGCTGCGCGAGAAGGTCGCCGCGACCGTCGCGTTCAATCGTGAGCGCTACAACAAGTTCAACGCCAACGGCGACAAGGGTCATCCCTGGAGTCTGATGATCCGGCTGCGCTCGGATCGCGACGCGCTGACGCCGAAGATGCAGGCGATCCTCCAGACCACGTCGCACGAATTCGAAAGCCTGGTGCGGATCGCGGTCAGCCTGGCCGTGCGTTCCGGCGAATTGATCCCCGACGCCCCGCAACAGCAGATCGTGATTCAGCTCACCACCATCATTCACTATGCCGGCTCGGTGACGCGCGACGCCGGCCGTTTCTCGCGCCTTTCCGATCTGTGGGAGGCAACGCTGATGACGATCGAAGCGGCATACGGAACCGGCAAGGCGCAACGGAAGCCCGTCGTGAAAGGCAAGACCGCCGCGAAAGTGCGATCCTAACGCCTTTCCTCACGCGCCAGCGCGCGCAGATCGATTCCGGCGGACTTGCGATCCCACGTCCCGGCGCAAACGCCCGAGGCGCGCAAGACGCTTTTCTGGATCTTCGTCGTCGGTGTCCGCGGTAAGGACGGCAGGAATTCGACATAGCGCGGCACCATGTGATGCGGCAGTGCCTTGGCGAGAGAGGCGATCAGATCGCGCGCCTCGACGCTCGCCCCCGCCGCAACCGCGATACACAGCTTCACGTCATCGTCGCCGGCAAAGCCGGACGGCACGCCGACAGCCGCGGCCTCGGCTACGCCCGGATAGTCCAGCGCCGCGCATTCGATGTCGAAGGATGAAATGTTCTCCGCTCGCCGCCGGATTCGATCCTTCAGGCGATCGACGAAGTAAACCCACCCGTCGGCGTCGATATAACCACCGTCGCCGCTGTGAAACCACAGATTGCGCCACGCCTCCGCGGTCGCGTCCGGCCGGCCGAAATAACCCTGCATCAGCGTCGACGGATGCTTGGGCCTGATGACGAACTCGCCGACGACGCCGGACGGTACCTCGATATCGGTTTCCGGATCCACGACGCGGAATTCATACCAATCATTATGGATCTTGCCGCACGACCCCGGACGCAGCGGCTCGTCATAGGGATGCCAGCAGGGAATTCCGACCTCGGTCATTCCCCATGTCTCGATTCCCTTGAGGCCGAAGCGCCGCTCGAACGCCGCCGCGATATTTTTGGGAAACGGCGAAGTCCCGAGCCGCTTCAGCGGATTGTCGATATCGTTCGCGCGTTCGGGCTGGGCGAAGATCATCTCGAGCAGCGGGCCATGACCGATCGTCACCGTCGCGCCGGCTTCGCGAACGCGGTCGAGCCATCGATCCGCCTGAAAAGAACCATCGAGCCACACGCGCGCGCCGCAGAGCATGGCCGCGGTAAACACGCAATAGCGCGGCGACATATGGAAGATCGGGTGCGCGCAGTAGAACACGTCATCCGGCTCAATCCGCATTCCGCTGACGCAATGCCGCGCGATCAGGATCGCCTGCGCGTGCGGCACCATCACGCCCTTTGATGGGCCGGAGGTTCCCGAGGTCATGAGGATCGACGAAATATGATTGAATGATGCGCCGGACGGCTCCCAGTCCTCGGCTGCATCGCCGGTCAACAGCGGCGTGAGCGCGAGGCGACCGAACCTGACAGTGCCGGAGCCGCCGCCCTGCTCAGCGCTGAAATAAACAACATCCTCAAGACGCGGCAGATCGTCCTCGATATCGCGCAGGATCGGAAGCAGTTCGCGTTCCGCAACGATCATCGAGACGTCAAGCATGTTGATGACGCCGGCCAGCGGCTGGCCGCGAAATGCTGGGTTGATCGGCGCGTCGGTGGCGCCAAGCAGATTGAGCGCAAGCCAGAGGTGGACGGCCGTCCGGCAATTCGGCGCGAAGGTCGCAACGCGATCCCCCCGCGTCACCCCCAGCGCCGCCAGATCGTGCGCCAGCGCGCGCACCCGTTCCCACGTCTCGCCGTAAGTCTCAAAGGTGTCGCCCCGGAACGAAAGAAACGCCCGATCGGGCGTTTCCGTCGCGCGCCACCTCAACAACCGATCGTAAGTCCAATCGGTCAGATCCGCTGAGAAAAGCATCCCGGGCATATCGCAATTCCAATGGCGATCGCGGGCCGGCAAGGCCCGCGGTTCAACGCCCTTACCGAACGGTCTTGAACTTGCCGTTGGAGATTTCGACCGTCACCAGCGAGTCCTTCGAGAACCCTTCATGCTGATCCTTCGAATAGCAAATCTTGCCATCGATGAAGGTGTCATTGAAATCGCAAATGGTTTCGATCGCGCTGCGCAGCTTTTCGCCGGTCAACTCACCATCGACCCGGCGCAGGCCCTCGGACAGCACGAGGAACGCCGTCGATGCAAGCAACTCGGCGTATCCCGAAGGCTTTTTGCCCGCCGCCCGCAGAATATCGCCGAGCGCGTTTTGCCGTTCGGACGGATCGTCCCAGTTTCCAAGTGAAACGACCTGAACGCCTTCCCCCGCCGAACCGGCGGCCTCGATAAACGGGCGTTGATTGAGGCTGCCCGAACCGATGATCGGCACAGTCAGACCGACCTGCTTGGCGGCGCGAACGAAACCGGCCCCCAATGCAGGCGCCGAGGTTTCAAGCAAGACGACATCCGGGTTGGAATTGCGGATCTTGGTGGCGGCCGCCGTCAGATCGATGGCGTTGAGCGGCGCGCCCACCGAGGCGACGACCTCGATGTCGCGCTCCTTGGAGAGCTTGGTGGCGTATTCCATGCCGGCCTTGCCGTAGGCGTCCTCCTGATACATGACCGCGAAGCGCTTGCGCTTCGGTCCGAACACGCCGCGTTCCATGATGCCATCCAGAATCACCTCCTCGGTCGGAGCCGAACGGAACAGCCAGGGCCAGAACGGGTGCCGCTTGGAGGTGGCGTCGATGGTGCCGATCGGCGCCAGCACCGGAACCATGTTGGCCATGGCAATAGGCATGAGAGCCAGCGTTCCCGTGCCGAGCGTCGAGCCGATGATCGCCCGGACCTTGTCCTGTTGGATCAGCTTGGTCGCGCCGCGCGCCGCTTCGGTCGGATTGCTCTGATCGTCGTAAACGACGACTTCAACCTTCTTGCCCTTGATGCCGCCTTCACTATTCAGCTTTTTGGCGAGAATCTCGACGATGTCGCGTTCCGGAATTCCGAACGGCGCGGCCGGACCGCTCAGACTGAAAATGCCGCCGATCTTGATGACGTCCTGGGCCGCGGCCGGCAATACCATGGCGGTTCCCAACACCGTCGCCAGTACAAGTTTCTTAATCCAATCGCGTTTCATGTCCTTCCCTCTCTCTCAAAATTGTTCACGCCGGCTGGGTTCCAAGGAACACAGCCGCAATAGCTTCCGGATTCTTCAGGTCGTCTCCATCGCCCTGACGAACGATCTCGCCTTGCGACAGAATGACGTAACGGTCGGCGGTCCGCGCCGCGAACGGAACGTTCTGCTCGGCGAGCACGAGCGCCAGCCCCGCGCGTTTCAGCGCGGTGAATGCGTTTTCGAGCGTATCAAACACCGCGGGCGCAAGGCCCTGCGTCGGCTCGTCAAGGATCAGCGCGGCCGGCTTGCGACCCAGCGCCAGCGCGATCGCCAGCATCTGCTGCTCGCCGCCGCTGAGCATGTTCGCCATCGCCGATTGTCGCTCCCTGAGAATGGGAAACAGGCTGATGATGAAGTCGCGCTGCTCGTCGCGCTCGCCCGGCGACAAAAGCCGCAAGCCGAGTTCGATATTCTCGCGCACGGTCATCGCCGGAAAAACGTTGCGGCGCTGTTCGGGAACGAGCGAGATGCCGCTGACCGCCCGGCGATGCGCCGGCATATTGTCGAGCGCACGGCCATTGATCTCAATCGCCCCCAGTCCCGACACGCTGCCGGCGATCGCGCCAAGCAGGCTGCTCTTGCCTGCGCCGTTGGCGCCAAGCACGGCGACGAGTTCGCCGCCGGACACCGACAGCGCAACGCCCGACACCACCGTGATCCGGCCATAGCGCGCCGATACGTTGCGGCACGACAGATTGTTCGCGGCGTGGGCTGTCGTTGACTGATCGGACGATGCGGCCGGAATTTGCACGCTCATGGCTGCCTCACCGTCCGCTGCTGCCGAGATAGACGTCGATAAACGCCTTATCGCGGGAGATCTCCGCCGCGGTCCCGCTTAACAGCATCGATCCACGATTGAGGACGATCACATGCTCGGCAAGCTCGCGGATCAAGTTGAAATTGTGCTCGACAAGGAGAACGCCTACACCACGTTGCGCCAGACGGCGCACCTCGTAGCCGAGCATCTCCTGCTCGTCGCGCGCCAGACCGGCCGCAGGCTCATCGAGCAGGATGTAGTTCGGGTTGTTGGCGACCGCGCGCGCGACCTCGACCAGGCGGACCTGTCCCATCGGCAGTTCGCCCATTTTCGAATCGCGATAACCCGTCAACCGCAGATCGCCGAGAATCTCCTCGCACCGGGCATGGAACGCCTGCTCCTCACGCGCCAGCGCGGGGGTGTGCAGCATCGCCGCCAGCATCCCCGACCGCGAGATCGGATAGAAGCCGCACAAGAGCGCTTCCTCGACCGTGACGTGCGGATCGAAGCGCGGCGTCTGGAACGTGCGCGCCAGCCCCATGGCGATGCGTCGATTCGGCGCCAGGCCATCGATGGTCTTGCCGTCGATAGCCACGCTGCCGCCGGATGTCGCCACCATGCCGGTGATCGAGTTGAACAGCGTGCTCTTGCCCGATCCGTTCGGCCCGATGATGGCCAGGATCCGGCCCTTGTCGAGCGTCAGCGACACGTTGCTAAGCGCAACGACGCCGCCGAAGTCAACACTGACGGAATCGACCTGGATGCTCATGCCGCGCTTCCTTCCGGCTTGACCGACGCCGGGAGATTGCGTGCCGGCTTGCGGAACAGCAGCTTCAGCCAGTCGGTGCCGAGCATTCCGCGCGGGGCGACGAGCAGCACGAACACAAGCGTGCCCCCGAAGATCATGCCCTGCGCTTCCGACGCCGGAAGATAGAGATTGATCAGGGTGAGGAACGCGGCGCCCACGATCGGACCGAGGAAGGTCTGGGCTCCGCCGATCACCGCCATCAGCATCGTCTTGATCGAGACGTGAATGGTAAGCGAATCCGGCCCCATGTAAGTCAGATGATGGGCATAGAGCCATCCGGCGACACCAGCGACCGCCGCCGAGAGCGCGAAATAGCTTGCCAGCAAACGGGGAACGTCGACGCCGTCGGCGGTGGCGCGCAGCGGATCGTGACGCGCGGTCTTGACCGCGCGGCCGATCGCCGAATGTGTGAGATTGATGTAGAGCACCAGCACGATCAGGACGACGGCCCATGACAGGACGTGCATCGCCTCGATGTTTGGCGCGAACCACAGCCGCGGCACGCCGGACAGGCCGATATAGCCACCCGTGAAATCGCCGCCCTCGCGGATTGCGGTTTCCAGTACCATGCTGAGCAACAGCGTCGCGATCGACAGCGGCATCGGCGACAGGCGCGTGATTGCGCGCGCCATCGGGTAGCCGACGATCATCGGTAGCGTGATCGCCAGCAACAGACCGATCAGCGGCGAAAGACCGTAATGCGTCGTGACGATACTGGTGGCGAATGCGCCGATCGACGCGAACGCCGCGGTGGCGACCGAAAGGATTCCAGCCTGACCATAGGCCATGCCGACCGACAGCGACATCAGCGAGAAGATCGCGACCAGGATCGAGTTATCGAGCCAGAACGGCTGCCCGACGATCATCGGCGTCAGTGCGGCGATAACGACGAACAGGACGATCGCGGCGCGCATCCGTTTGAATATGCCGGCCATCAGACGCGTCCCCCGGTCGCCGAAATACGGTTCATGGGCCCGAGCGCTAGCACGACGAAGATGAAGATCATCGGCGTGGCGGTGACCCAGCCGCCCGGCAGGTATCCGGAACTCAACGCCTGCACCAACCCGGTGACGAGGCCGCCGGCGAAGCCGCGCAGTGGGCTGGTCATGCCGAAAATGATCGCGGCCCCAAAGCCCGAAATGGTGAGCGACAAACCGGTGCTGTAATCGGCGCCGGTCGTATAGAGCACCAGCACGCCGGCCACGCCGGCGAGGAAACCGCCGACGAGATAGGTGCAGAACCAGATCGTCTTGACCGGAATGCCGTTCAGGGACGCGCCGAGCGGATTGATCGCGCTGGCGCGCATCGCCCGCCCGAACGGCGTGCGATAAAGCAGCAGATACAGCCCGGCGAGCAGCAGCAGGCAGATCACGACGTTGATCAGCGCCTGCGGGCTGATGCGGATGCCGATCACGTCCCAGAACGTCTCGAACACCTGACGGGCCATCGGGTCCTTGCCGTAAACGGTGAGGATGAACGACTCGAGAAAGGTAGCGAGCCCGAACGTGCCGAGGACGGCGGTGATGTGATCGAACATGCCGGGGCGGTTGAGCCGCATCGAAATCAGGCCGACCACCGCGGAGGCCAGTACGGCCGCCGCGATCGCGATCACGATCCCCCAGGTGCCGCCGACCGACCAGGCGATGGCGACTGAAAGCACGGCGTAAGCGCCGACCGCGAGGTCGACCGACCCCGTGGTCGCAAACACCAGACTGATCGGAAAGGCCAGAAGGCCGTAGATGACACCCAGCAGCGCGCCGCGGATGACAAATTCCATGAGCTCGAACACCTGCGCCTCCCGCCATGCGCCCATCGCCGTTGTGCAGTCGATATACTTACCTACACGTAAGTATAGTTATGATTTTATGTCAAGCGCCCGATCCCAACCCGCGGGCGTTTGGGTCGCGGAAAGTCAGTTCATCCAGAGGCCACCGGTCACATTGATCCCTTGCCCGGTCATGTAGTCCGCCTGGCGCGACAAAAGGAACGCCACCACATTGGCGACATCCTCCGGCTCACCGAGCCGGCCGAGCGGGATGAGATGCGCGCGCTCGGCCGCCGGCGGCAACCCCTTGGCGATCGCCTGCTCATCCGCAACTTCCCGCATCCGGGTGTTCATGATGGTTCCCGGGCACACCGCATTGACGCGGATGCCGTGACTGGCGAGGTCGAGCCCCATCGACTGGGTCATGCCCAGAAGCGCGAACTTGGACGTGCAATAGGCCAGCGAGGAAGGACGCCCGACTTTTCCGAACCAAGACGCGATATTGATGATCCGCCCCGCCTTCCGACCGAGCATTGCCGGAACGACGGCGTGGCAGCAGTTGAACGCGCCATAGACATTGAGCCGCATGGTGAAGTCGAAAGCCTCGGGCGTGTCATCGATGATGGACGCCACCTGCCCGGTCCCTGCATTGTTGACCAGGACATCGACCCGGCCATGAGCCGCGATCGCCGCGTCCACGCCGGCTTTCACCTGGGTGAGATCGGTGACGTCGATCACCGCCGGCGCGACGTTGGCGCCGGCCGCAGCCAGTTCGGCATGGGTCCGCGACAGCGTCTCATGGTCGTGATCCCACAGCAGGACCTTGCAGCCCTCCTCGACCAGCCGCCGCGAAATCGCCCGGCCGATCCCGTACGCAGCCCCGGTTACGATCGCAACATCACCTTTGTATTCGTACATCAGTCTCACTCTGTTATGCGGCTGTGGTCGGGGCCTTGTCCGGCCGATCAGGTGCGCCGGATGTGCATCCCGCCGTCGACGTAGAAGGCATGGCCGGTCGAATACGGCATTCGGCCCGAGGCGAGTTCGGCCACCGTGCGGCCGATGTCCTCCGGCTGCCCCCAGCGCGCCTGGGGAAATCCACCGGCCTCGACCCAGCCGTTGTATTTGTCGAACACGTCCTTCGTCATATCGGTCTGAATGATTCCGGGACGGATTTCGTGAACGGCGATGCCATATTCGGCGAGGCGCAGGGCGTAGAGCGTGCTCATCATCGCGACGCCGGCCTTGGAAACGCAGTATTCGGCCTGCGCCGCGGTCGCGATCACCGCGTTGCCCGATGAAATGAAGATCACGCTGCGATCGGGCCGGGTGCGATCGCCAGTATCGTCGTCGCGCATGGTCTTCGTGACGCGCTGCGTCAGAAAAAACGCCCCGCGCAGATTGATAGACATCAGGCGATCGAAACTTTCCGGCGGCGTTTCCAGCATATCCCCGCGATGTCGGGTCTGGACGCCGGCATTGTTGACAAGGCACGAGATCGGGCCGAGCGCGTCCCTTACCTCCTTGACGATGCGCTCATGCTGACCCAGATCGGCGACATCACCGTTGACGAATGCACCGTTGCGGCCGCGCTGCGCGATGCCATCGAGCGTTTCCGCGGCAGTAGGGTCGTGCTCCAGATCGACGATCGCGACGTCGAAGCCGTTATCCGCCAGGGCGTAGGCAATCGCCCGGCCGATGCCGCGGCGGCCGCCTGTCACCAGAGCGCGCTGCGCCCGTCCCTGTCCCTTACTCATCGCAGCGTCCTATGCCGCCGACTTGGCTCGAATCTGAACCCATTTCATGATGTGCGTGGCCGCCGCCACCAGTTCGCCGCGCTGGTTGGTGACTTCGACCCTGGAGAAGGCGCGGTTGCTGTCGGGATCGAACTTCTCAATGGTGTAGGTCACGGTGACGGTGTCGCCGAACAGAACCGGATTGAGAAAGCGCACGCGATCGTAACCCTGCGAAACAGGGGTCAGACCGACATATTTATCGATGTAAGGCGTGAACATCAGTGTGGACGCAGTCGACATGAATCCCATCGACAGCACGCCATGCGCGATGCGCTGACCGAACGCCGACTTCTGCATGTACTCTTCGTTGCAGTGAACGTCCGACAAATCGCCGGAGATGCCGGCAAACAGATAGACGTCGCTCTCGCTCACCGTCTTCGCAAATTTGACCGACTGCCCGATGGCGGCCTGAAAATCCTCTTCCTTCACGTTGCTTCTCCCTGTTCGACTTGCCATCTTCCTATCGCTGACTTACCTGTAGGTCAATATAATGATGATGCGAGTTCGGAATGAAAGCCGAAGACTTTATTCCCACAAGCGTGGCCTACGTCTCGGGACGCACGCGCCTGTTCGGCATCGTCGGGCATCCCATCGAACAGGTCCGCTCACCGGAATTCGTCACTGCGGAGCTGACCAGACGTGGGCACGACGCCGTGCTGGTGCCGATCCATCTTCCTGACGATCGGTTCGAAGAGCTGATGCCGGCCATTATGGCAGTCGGGAATCTCGATGGTCTGGTCATCACCATTCCCTACAAAGCACGCGCGGCGCGGTTTGCGAATGATCTCGGTCCGCAGGCGCGTCTGACCAGCACCGTGAGCGTGATGGCGAAAACCCGTACCGGCTGGCGCGGCGAGATGTTCGATGGCATCGGCTGCGCCGCGGCGATCTTGCGCAGGAATGTCGCAATCACCGGGAGCCGGATCGGTCTTTATGGCGCCGGCGGCGCTGGATCCGCGATCGCCCTCGCGCTGGCGTCCGAGCATCCGCAATCGCTGACGATTCACGACCCGGATTCTGCTCGCTGCAAGTCGCTCGCAGACCAACTCGGCAGAACGTTTCCGCAACTCGTACTCGTCGCAGCCACTCCCAATCCCGAGAAGATCGACATCCTGATCAACGCATCACCGGTCGGCATGCTCGATCCCGCCGCCAGCGTGATCGCCAGTCAACGCCTGCCGTCACGGCTTGCGGTGATGGATATCGTCATGGCGCCGGATCGCACGCGCCTTTTGCAGATCGCGGAAAATTCCGGATGTGTCGCGATCTACGGGCGCGAAATGCTCGGCTCGCAAATCGCTGCCGTCACCGACTACCTGACCGAAAGCAGGTGACGCGAAAGCACGAGTCCGGCGTGACGCCGGCGATCAGTTGACGCGAACGATCAGCTTGCCGAAATTGCGGCCCTTCAGCATTCCGATGAAGGCTTCCGGCGCGGATTCGAGTCCCTCGACGATCTGCTCGCGATGCGTGATCCGTCCGGCCATGAGCAGGCCACCGACCTCGCGCAGGAAGTCATCGTACTGCGCAACGAAATCGGTGACGATGAAGCCGCGCATCGTCAACCGCTTCACCAGAGCCGCGCGCATGAACGCGTCGATTCCGGGCTGACCTGGTCGCCCTGTGCCGATGTTGTATTGTGAGATCAATCCACAGACGGGAATCCGCGCGAAATCGTTGAGCAGCGGGAACACCGCGTCCCAGACCTTTCCGCCGACATTCTCGAAATAGACATCGACGCCATTCGGACAGGCTTGCCGTAGCCGGCCCGCGAGATCGCCTTCATAGTGGTCGAGAGCGGCATCGAACCGCAGTTCTTCGGTCGCGTAGCGGCATTTGTTCGCGCCGCCGGCGATGCCGACGACGCGGCATCCCTTGACTTTCCCGAGCTGGCCGACCAGCGAGCCGACCGGCCCGGTGGCCGCCGCAACGACCACAGTTTCGCCCGCCTTCGGCTGTCCGATATTCAGAAGACCGGCGTAAGCTGTCAGCCCCGGCGAACCCAGCACGCCCAGTGCGGTAGACACCGGCGCGATCTTCGGATCGAGCTTGCGCAGATCGCTTCCGTCGGACACGGCATAGTCCTGCCAGCCGTTGCGGCCAAGAACGACGTCGCCGACGCCGAACTTGTTATGCTTGCTCTCTACGACTTCGGCAACCGTAGCGCCCACCATCGGATCGCCGATCTCGACCGGCTTGGCATAGGACGCGCCGGCATTCATGCGCCAGCGCATGTAGGGATCAAGCGACAACAGTTGCGTCCGCGACAGCACATGCCCTTCCGGCAGCGCGGGAATTGCAATATGCTTGAGCCGGAAATCGGACGCGCTCGGCTCGCCCTGCGGGCGATGCTGCAAAACGATTTGCCTGTTGGTGGACATGCTGTCTCTCGCGCCATTCCGATTTCGCTCACCTATATTGGCGTGCGATAACGTTGGCAACGCCTTACAGCTCGTTCGCAACAGCCACGCCAGCCTCCACGACGTGGGCTTAACCTACGAGCGACCTCAAGGCGACGCCGGATGCCTTGCGATCCCAGGTCTTCTCACTCACACCGTGAGAGTTGTTCAGCGCATTGATGAGCGCGCCTCAATAAAAGCACGAAGGTAGCGCTGTGGTTCACCAAGCGCATAGGCTTTAGCGAACAGAGGGACCGTCTCGGAAATTTTCTCCCCGAGATCCTCACCCTCCCAACGGCGCAGCAGCCGCTTCTGTTCGCGAATGCTGTTCGGGCCGCAGGCAAGAATTGCGGCGGCGGCTGCATCGATCGTGCAGTCGAGCTGTTCCTTGGCGACAACGCGGGTGACAAGGCCGCAGCGCAGCGCATCATCGGTGCCGATCTGCTCGCCCGTCAGCAATAGCCATTTCGCTTCCGCCCATCCGGCAAGCCGTGGCAGCAACGCAGCGTGGATGATGGACGCCATGCCGACGCGCACCTCCGGCATGCCGAACTTCGTCCCCTCTGCCGCCAGACGAATATCGCAGGATGCCGCCAGTTGCAGGCCGCCACCGAGGCAGTAGCCGCACAGCCGCGCGATGACCGGGACCGGGCAATTCCGTACCGCCTCGCACAGATCATGAAGCCGGGTAATGAACGCAGTCGCACCCTGTGCATCGAGATCGATCATCTCGTGAACATCGGCGCCCGCAACAAACGCGGCATCACCCTCGCCGCGAATGATGAGGACGCGCAGGCACGGATCGGCGCTGACGTGGCTGATGGCTTCGCGCATATCCATCATCACCGCAGAAGAGAGAATATTGAGTGGTCCGGAATTGCGAATTGCCACGGTCGCGATCTCATGGTTCTGCCACATGATGCAAGCGTGGTCGAATTCCGGCGCCTCAACGAGAGTGGTCAACGCGAAGTTCCTTCTTCATCGGAGTGAATTGTTGGTCAGCAACTGACCGCGCAACTTGTGCTTCTCGACCTTTCCCGATGGGGTTCGGGGCAGCGCGTCGACGATGCGCACGTATTGCGGCACCTTGTAAGCGGCGAGGTGTTCCCGGCATGCCGCGCGTAGACGATCAGGCTCGATCGTCATTCCCGCCTTCGGGACCACGACGGCAAGACCGACCTCGCCCCAGCGCGAATCCGGCACGCCGATCACTGCAGCTTCGGCAATATCGGGAAGATCGTAGAGAAAATTCTCCACCTCCGCCGGATACACGTTCTCGCCCCCGGAGATGAACATGTCCTTGAGGCGATCGACGATGAAGATGTCACCATCGTCATCGCGAACAGCAACGTCGCCGGTGTTAAGCCATCCGTCTTTAATCGCATCGCGCGTCGCCGTAAGCCTGTTCCAGTAGCCCGGCGTCACCACGGGCCCCGCGAGTTGAAGCTCTCCACGACCCGCCTCGCGAATCTCGCGACCATCGCGATCCACAAGACGGATCAGCGCGGCCCCCACCGGCTTGCCGACGCTCAGCGGCTTGCGCGCCGCCGTCCGCGGATCGGATGCGAAGATCGTCGGCCCCGCCTCCGTCATGCCGTAGCTCGGCGCCACGGCGAGTCCCTTAGCGGCGAACGCTTCGCCGATCGCAGGCGGAATCGGCGCGCCGCCCACCGACAGATTACGCAGTCGCGGAAAATGCGTGGCGGCGAAATCGGGATGGTTGGCGAGCGTCAGGTAAATCGCCGGTACAGCGAACATCGAGACCACGTCCTGCGACAGGCGCGCCAGCGTCATCGCGGGATCGAAACGCCGTTCGATGATGACAGTGCCACCGGTCATCAGAACCGGCAGCGTGTAGAGATTGAGGCCGCCGGTATGAAAGAACGGCAACACATTGAGAAAGACGTCGCCAGGCAGCACCTTTCCCGCAATGAGTGTGTTCACCGCGTTGACATAGACCATGCCGAAGGTTTGCATCACGCCTTTCGGCTGCCCGGTAGTGCCCGACGTATAGAGCAGCATCCAGAGATCGTCGTCCCGGCACGACATCATGGTCGCGATCACTCCGGCCGCATCGGCCTGCATGGCCTCATAGCCTTGCGGGTCGCCGAGGGCCGCCTGAATACATTCGATCCCTTCCACGGCGGATCGTGCCGCATCGGAGAAATCCAGTTCATAGACCAAGAGCGACGGCTGAAAATCATGGACGATCTGCCGAAGTTCGGCGGCCGCAAGACGCCAGTTGAGCGGCACCAGGATCAACTCCGCACGCGCGCAAGCGAACAGCAGTTCCAGATGGGCAAAGCAGTTCTGCGCCAGGATGGCGATGCGATCGCCCGGCTGGAAACGATAGTACTCGCGCAAGGTCCATGCGATTCGCCCGACACGCCGATCGAAAGCGGCGTAGCTGAGCCGCTCGCCGGTCGCGATGTCTTCCATCGCGATGCGCTCTGGAGAATGATCCGCAGCGCGCTGCAACCAGTCGGTGATCAGCATCACGTCCCCCGCGCGCGTTCCCTGAGACTGCCCACCACCCCTTGCGGAAAATAGTAGATGCTCAGGACGAACAGCAGGCCGAGCCACAGCAGCCAGCGATCCGGGTGGGCCAGGCTGGCGACCAGCGGGATATGCTCGCTCGCCTTGCTGACGAGCACCATGATGTCTTGCAGATAGGTCTGCGCGATCATGAACAGCACGGATCCGATGATCGCGCCATAGAGCGTCCCCATGCCGCCGATCACGGTGATCAGCAGGATATCGACCATGATCTCGAGCGAGAGCGTCGTATCCGGCCCGTTGTAACGCAGCCAGATCGCCATCAGGACGCCCGCCAGCGTAGCGAATACGGCCGATATCACGCTGGCGATAGTGCGATAGAGAACGGTGCGATAGCCGATCGCCTCCGCCCGGAACGGATTCTCGCGAATGGCCTGAAGCACGCGTCCGAACGGCGAATTGGCGATCCGCAGCATCAGCAGAAACAGCACCACGACCGCCACCAGGATGGCGTAGTACGACAGAATCCGTCCGTTGATGACGATACCCAGTACGGGCTCCTCAAACAGACGGTAAGCCGGCTGGAAAACAGTCGGCATCTTGAAGGTGATGCCGTCCTCGCCGCCGGTCCATTCCGACAGTTGCGACATCAAGGTCGAGAACGCGGTGGCGACCGCAAGCGTGATCATGGCGAAGAACACGGCGCGGACCCGCAGCGAGAACAGTCCGATGACGGTCGCCAGAATGACGGACAGCACAATGGCGAACGACGTGCCTACTGCCAGTGCCATCCAGCCCGGCTCCATCCGGGTCGACGCAATGGCGATGCCATAGGCGCCGATCCCGAAAAACATCGTGTGGGCAAACGACACGATGCCGGTGTAGCCGAGCAGCAGATCGTAGCTCGCCACCAGCGCGATGAAGATCAGGATTTTTGCGGAAGTGTTGAGGCTCCGCGCTCCCGGAACGAGGAACGGCGCGACGACAAGACCGAGGACGATCACGATCAGGAGGATCGTCAGAACCCGACTGCGGGGCAGGTCTCCCGACAGCAGGTGACGGATGAAACTCGGTGCCGAAGCGCGCGTTGTCATCGATCCACCACCCGGTAGAGGCCTTGGGGGCGCCAGAGCAAGATCAGAAGCATCAGAAGGATGTTCGAGAATAGCGCGATCTTGGGAGCGGCGAATCCGACATAATTGCTCGTCAGTCCCACCAACAACGCTCCGATCAGGCAGCCGGTGGTCGAGCCGAGGCCGCCGATGATGATCACAATGAAGATCAGCACGTTGATCTGCGCACCGATCGATGCGGTGAAGTTCTGAAGATAGAGTCCCCACATCACGCCACCGAGGCCGGCCAGCATCGCGCCGACCACGAACACGCCGACGAAAAGATGGCTGGTGCGATAGCCCATCGCCTCCAGCATTTCGCGATTCTCGACACCGGCCCGGATCATCAGCCCGATCCGGGTGCGGGTCAGAACCAGAAGAAGCCCGAGAAAGACGGCGCTGCCTATGCCGAGCGCCACGATGCGATAGCGTTCGACCGCCGCCTCGCCCAGCAGCCACGATCCGCGCAGACTTGCCGGCAGATTGAAGGAAACCGTCTCCGCGCCCCAGATCGCACGGATCAGTTGCTCGACGATGATCAGACCGCCCGTCGTCATCAGGATCTGCTTGAGGTGGTTGCCGTAAACCGGCTGGATCAGCAGGCGGTCGAACACGAATCCCACCACGCCGGCGACGATGACGCCGGCACAAAGCGCCAGCGCAAAAACGGCGGCGTTCAATAGAACCGACGTAGCCTCGACCCACGGGGTGAGCGGCACCAAAACCGCCAGGCCGATATAGGCGCCAAGCGCGATGAAGGCGCCGTGGCCGAAGTTGAGAACGTCCATCAGGCCGAACACCAGCATCAGGCCGGACGACACGGTGAAGATGATCATGCCCATGGCAAGCCCGGCGATGGTCAGCGTCAGCCACGTCCAGGGGTTGCCGACCAACGGAAAAAAGGCAACCGCGACGATCAACGGCAACGCCACCGGAAGCCAATCCACCGGCTGGCGAGGGATATCGGCGGTGGCAGGTGAGGTGACAGGCTTGGACATGCGCTCATCCTCACTGATGCGTCGACATGGACAGACCAAGCAGACGACGCTGCAACGCGTCATCTTTCGCGAGATCGGCCATTTCACCGTGATGCACGATGCGACCGTCTTCCATCACCGCCACGGTGTCGCCGATCGCCCTCGCCAGCGCGAAGTTCTGCTCGATCATCAGGATGGTCACGCCGGTCGCCTTCAGATCGCGGAACACACCGATCATGTTGGCGATGATGGCCGGCGCCAGTCCCTTGGTCGGCTCGTCGATGATCAGAAGGCGGCGCGGCTCGACGATGGCACGCGCGATGGACAACATCTGCTTCTGGCCGCCCGACAGGGTTCCGGCGCGGCCTAGCCAGAATCGCTTCATCGCGGGAAAAGCGTCGAAGATCACTTCGAGCCGCCTCGGATCGAGATGGCCGGAGATCGCCGCGAGACGCAAATTTTCCGCGACCGTCAGATCGCTGAAGATACCCATGCTCTCGGGGACGTAGCCGACACCGAGGCGGGCGATGGTCGGCGCACCCTCACGCGTGATGTCGCGGCCGCCAAAAGTAATGGTGCCGGCGCTGGCGCGCCACAGCGCCATCACCGTTCGCGCCGTGGTGGTCTTGCCCGCGCCGTTGCGGCCGAGGAGCATGGTGGCTCCGCCTTCCGACACGGCGAGGTCGACGCCATGCAGAATGTGATAGGGTCCGATCCGGGTTTCCACCTTGTCCAGCGTGAGAAGCGGCGCACCCCTGTCAGTCATGGGCCGCCTGCTCGATCGCTGCGGCTTCTTTCGGGGACATACCGAGATAGGCTTCGTGAACGATCGGCGATTCCATCACCGTCGCCGGGTCGCCGTCGGCCAGCAGTGTGCCATTATGCAGCACGATGATCCGGTCGGCGAGCGAGCGCACAACGTCCATCTTGTGTTCGACAAGCAGCACCGTCTTGGACAAGTCCGTTTTGATTTCGCGGATCAGATCAAGGATCACCGGCACCTCGTCGATACTCATGCCGGCCGTCGGTTCATCGAACAGAAAGACATCGGGATTGAGCGCGATCATGAGCGCCACTTCCAGTTTTCGCTGGTCGCCATGGGGCAGCGACGCCGCCGTCGCATCGCGCCGGTGTTGCAGCGAAACCCGCTCAAGGCATCTCTCCGCCTCCTCGATGGCATCGCGATACGAGGTCCAGAGCGACAGCAGCGAATAGCCGAAGCCGCGCCGAGCCTGCACCACGAGCCGGACATTCTCCAGCACGCTGAGCTGCGGAAACAGATTGGTGAGCTGGAAGGCGCGGCCGAGCCCGGCCAATGCCCGCGCCGAGGTCGGCATCGAGGTGATATCGCGCCCCTGCAGCAGGATCGATCCTTCGCTGGGGCGCAACTGGCCGGAAATCAGATTGAAGTAGGTCGTCTTGCCGGCGCCGTTCGGCCCCACGATGCAGGTGAGTTCGTTCGGTCGAAATGCACATGACACTGCATTCACCGCGACATGCCCGCCGAAGCGGATTCCGAGACCGCGCGTCTCCAGCGAGACACGCGGTTCCGATGCATTGCCACTCCCCTTCATCATGGCGCGAACGATCAGCGCTTGTTCTGGATCGGAACGTTCATGTCCTCAGGCTTCAGTTCGCGAACCAGCTCCGGCACGCCCCACGCCAGATTCGGATCGGCCGCGATGCGGAAATGATACATCGACTGCATCGCCTGATGATCTTCCGGACGGAACGTCATCTTACCCTTCGGGGTTTCGAACGACATTCCTTCCATCGCCTTGATCAAGGACTCGGTGTCGGTCTTTCCGCCAGTCTTCTTGATGGCTTCGACGATAGCGATGCCCGCGGCCATGCCACCTGCGGTAAAGAAGTCAGGCGGTGAATTGAAGCGCTTCTGATGCTCCGCGACCAGCCAGTCGTTGATGGGATTCTTCGGAATGCCGTAATAGTAATAGGTGGCGCCCTCCATCCCGACGAGTTGCTTGTAAGGCACCATGGCGGGCAAGATGTTGCCCTGTGCCGCGATTTCGATGCCGTAGCGCTTCGGATCGAGATCGGTGATCTTGAACGGGTTGCCCGATCCCGCCCACAGAATGAAGATAATCTTGCGGCCGGGCTTATCCTTCAGGGAATCGAACAACCGCTGCGCGCCGGCGGTGAAGTCCGCCGTATTGATCGGCAGATATTCCTCGTGGACGATCTTCGCATGCTTCATTGCGGTCTTGAACGCCTTGATGCCGTCGCGCCCGAACGCATAGTCCTGCGCCAGCGTCGCGACGGAGACGCCGTCCTTGTCCAGCGCCACGGCATTGGCGATCGCGTCCTGCGACGAGTTGCGGCCGGTGCGGAAGATGTAGCGATTCCACTTGTCGCCAGTGATCGAGTCGGCCACCGCCGGCTCCACCAGCAGGATCTTGCGATATTCCTCCGCAACCGGAAGCATCGCCAGCGCATTGTTGGACGCCGTCGGCCCCACCGCGATGTCGGCGTTGTCGTCGCTATATGCGGCGGCGAGTTGCGCCTTGGCCACGTCCGGTTTGCCCTGATTGTCCCGCTCGATGACCACGATCTTATCGCTGCCGATCGTCATCGTCCCCTTGGTGGCATATTCGAGCCCGAGCAGCAGGCCGTTCTGCGTTTGCTTAGCATAGGCCTCAAGCGTTCCGGTCTTGTCGTAGACATGCGCGATCTTGATCTCTCGCGCGTCAGCGCCATAAGTCATGCCGAGGCCCAATGCCAACGCCAGAGCGCATCCTGTCAATCGTGTCGTCATTAAAGAACTCCCCCTGCTGTACCCGCATCTCGCGAGTGAAAGACAATTCGCGACCAACTCGTTCTTGCCGTCCGAACAACAGACACGCCAAACTTCGCGTGCCGCTGCGTCGTCACCTCAATTTCTATCGACCGTGCTGGAGCGCGGACGTCGTGGCGGAAAGTCCCGCCCACGGCCTTCCGGAGCCAATCCGAAGGCAATGAAATCCGCCGCCGTCTTGACGATGGCTTCGTGCTTCGATTTCCGCATCCCGGCGCGCGAATAGCGCATTCCTAAAAAATTGCTGATGGCGATCAGACACCAAGCCTGGATATCCGGATCGTCCTCAACGATCTGCTTGCTCTTTTGTGCCGCCTTCAGTCGCTTCGCATAACTCGCGGCAATTCCCTCGAAATAAGCGAAGTAGATATCTGAATCGACGATGTAGGATTCCTGCAATATCCTGAACATCTTTGGCCGATCGCAAGCAAACGCCAAAAAATCGTATAGTCCCTGTCGTTCACGAGACAGTCGATCCTCCGCGTCCGCGTTTCGCAGATGCAGCCGCAACTCAGCCTGTATCAAGTCAACGACGGCACGAAACACCTCAAGCTTATCTGCGAAGTAGAGATAGAACGTACCGGTCGCGATTCCTGCTTCCTCAGTGATGTCGCTGACCGATACGGCATGAAATCCTCTATCGCCAAAGCACCTTTCAGCAGCCCGCAGCAACGCCGCGCGCGTTCGCACCCCCCGTTTGGTTTTGGGTGCGGGTTTGGAAACAGTTGTGCCGTCAGTGTTCATCAGTAAACATGATGCACGCTTCATGTTTACTGTCAACTCGACCGGGCTGAGACGCCGGCGACATATACCCTGACGCTCGGCATGAGGATCGACAATCGTCATGCCGATAGGGTCGAGAATCCCAATCTCCGCGCCTCAACCGGCGAGGTCGGTTCGTTGACCGGGTGGGGGCAGCCAGTTTGACCCCTGCTAGGACCACCGCCCAGTTCATAGGGATCTCGACACCGATGCCCGCGGCAGCGGCCCCTCGACGGCCGCCTTGACCAACATTGGTGACAGAAGGGCCAGCGATGGCGTCATGTTGACATGGCGCACGCTGTAATGCTTGGGCCCGCGATGGCCTGCGCATCCGGGGCTGCGCCGGAGACGAGTTCATCGAGCCAGCGTCGGCTCTGTGCGATCGCGGCGACAAGGGTAGCGCGTCGTTCCAGCTTCATCGGACGCAACGGCAGCTTGGCCGTCGTTGGACGCAGAATCGAGCGCGCGCGTATCCTTGGCGTACTGCGTATAGTGACAGATCTCGGCGGAGCGCAGCAGCGCCTCGGTCGGGATGCAGCCCCAGTTGAGACAGATGCCGCCATGATACTGCTTCTCGACGATCGCCGTCTTGAAACCGAGTTGCGACGCGCAGATCGCGGTGATGTACTGTGCTTACGATGAATGGGCCATGGATATGAAATCCGGGCGTGTATCTTATCACTATCGCTGCACGAGACGCCCTGCCTGGACAGCCGTTATTGCTATCGCATGGTAAACGTCATCGGCGCTGCAACCCCGCGAGAGATCGTTTGCGGGCTTCGCGAGTCCCTGAAGGATTGGACCAATCGCCTGGGCGCCGCCGATGCGCTGGGCGATCTTGTAGCCGATGTTGGCCGCTTCGAGGTTCGGGAAGATGAAGACGTTCGCCATCCCCCCGATCACCGAATGCGGCGCCTTGCTCTTGCCGATGGCCTCGACGAACGCGGCATCGAACTGAATCTCGCCATCGACCGCCAGCCCCGGAGCGACCATATGGACGAGTCGGGTTGCTTCGACGACTTTGGTGACGCGCGCATGTGCTGCGCTTCCCCCGGTGGAGAACGACAGCATCGCGACCTTTGCCGGCTCACCCAGCAGAGCTTCACAGGACACAGCGGTTGCCAGCGCGATTTCAGCCAGTTCGGCAGTGTCCGGTTCAACAACCAGCCCGCAGTCCGCGAACAGGAATGCACCTTTCCTCGGATGATGCGGTTCGCAAAGCATGATCAGAAAAAAGCTCGATGCCAGCCGACTGCCAGGCCGAAGACCGATAATCTGAAGCGCGGTTCGCACCGTGTCGGCGGTCGCGGCCATCGCGCCGCCGACGCTGCCGTCGGCATCGCCCTGGCGGACCATCATCGCCGCAAAGCCAAGCGACTGTTCGATCATGCTCAGGGCTTTCGCTCGATCGACGCCTTTGGACCGGCGCAGTTCGTGATAGGCCGCAGCATAGGCCGAAGTTCGCTCCGATGTCGCGGGATCCTCGATGTTTACCGCGCGCCGCGCACCTCCTTCCTGACGGAGATGACTCTCGACGGCATCGCGCCGTCCCACGAGGGTGACATGCGCGATGCCGTCACGCGCCGCCCGCAGCGCACCTTCGACAACGCGTGGATCCTCGGCCTCGGAAAGCGCTATCCGGCCGGGACGCGCCTGTGCCATCCGGATAATCTTTTCGAGCGGCTTCACGATCGAACCTCCCGACGCCCACGAGCGCGGCCCCTATATTCATTCCATCTGGCGTATGGTTTCGCGCCGGGACAGGCTGCGGCATCACTGATGGCGATCGTGGCTACACGGTCTCCTGAACCCTCATATCGCTGCCGCTGATCCCGGCAATGACGGTAGGCTTCTTCATCGCGTCACGCCGGAACGGTTCGCCAAGCTCCTGATTAAGGAGCACTTCGATGAAGGTGGTGGTTCCGCGTGCCTGATCCTCGCACGAAGCCCGTAGCGCGTCGGAGAGTTCCTGCCGGGACTTCGCGATCACCCCGCGGAATCCGCAGGCTTCGGCGACCTTCGCGTAACTCAGGCCCGGGTTGAGTTCTGTCCCGACGAAATTGTTGTCGTACCAGAGAATGGTGTTGCGCTTTTCCGCGCCCCACTGGTAATTGCGAAAGATGACCATCGTGATGGCGGGCCAGCCCTCTCGCCCGATCGACGTCATTTCGTTCATCGAGATGCCGAAAGCGCCGTCGCCGGCAAAGCCGACCACTGGCACGTCAGGGCAGCCGATCTTCGCTCCGACAATCGACGGGAATCCATAGCCGCAAGGGCCAAAAAGCCCGGGCGCAAGATACTTTCGGCCTTGCTCGAAGGTCGGATAGGCATTTCCGATGGCACAGTTGTTACCGATATCGGTTGATATGATGGCGTCGCGCGGCAGCGCGGACTGAATGGCCCGCCAGGCCTGGCGCGGCGACATGCGGTCGTTGTCGCGGGCACGAGCTTCCTCGTTCCACGTCGTTCCCGGATCGTCGTCCTCGTGATCCATCGAGGCGAGCATCTGAAGCCACGCCGAACGCGATTTGTGAATCAGGGCCTTTCGTTCCTCACGACCCGGATCGCCGGCGGATGACGACAGCGTCTTGAGAAGCTGCAAGGCAACCTCCTTGGCATCTCCGCAGATGCCGACCGTGATCTTCTTGGTCAGCCCGATGCGATCGGGGTTGATATCGACCTGGATGATCTTGGCGTTCCTCGGCCAGTAGTCGATTCCGTAGCCGGGCAGGGTGGAGAACGGGTTCAGGCGAGTCCCGAGCGCCAACACGACATCGGCCTTCGCGATCAGCTCCATCGCGGCCTTGGAGCCGTTATAACCCAGCGGCCCGACCGACAGCGGATGGCTTCCGGGAAAGGCGTCGTTATGCTGGTAGCCGCAACATACCGGCGCGCTCAGCCGCTCCGCGAGAGCCGCGGATTCGGCGATGGCGTTGCCGAGGACAACGCCCGCGCCGTTGAGGATCACCGGAAATTTCGCCGCCGAAAGCAGCTGCGCCGCCGTTGCGATTGCGTTCCTGCCGCCTGCCGATCGCTCCAGCCGGACAATCTGCGGAAGCTCGACGTCAATCACTTGCGTCCAGAAATCGCGGGGAACGTTGATTTGCGCCGGGGCACTGCCACGCCATGCCTTCTCGATCACGCGGTTGAGAACCTCGGCCATCCGCGACGGGTCCAGCACTTCCTCCTGGTAGCAGACCATGTCCTTGAACAAGGCCATCTGCGGCACTTCCTGAAAGCCGCCTTGTCCCATGGTCCTGTTCGCCGCTTGTGGTGTCACCAGCAGCATCGGGGTATGATTCCAGTAAGCCGTCTTGACGGGAGTGACGAAGCCCGTGACGCCAGGGCCGTTCTGGGCAACGATCATGGCCATCTTGCCGGTTGCACGCGTGAAGCCATCGCACATCAGTCCGGCGTTGGTTTCGTGCGCGCAATCCCAGAATGTGATCCCGGCCTTCGGAAACAGATCGGAGACCGGCATCATCGCCGAACCGATGATACCGAAGGCGTTGTCGATGCCATGCATCTGAAGAACCTTCACAAAGGCTTCCTCGGTGGTCATCTTCATCGGAAAGGTCCTTTCATCGCTTGGATGTGACAGGCGGGCGACCGCCGACGCGCGTCGGCCTGCGTCCAGGATTTGAAGCCGGGGTTCACCCGCTCAGCCGGCGGCTTCGTCGCGCATGAAATACCAGTGGTAGAGCAGCCGCTGGCCGATGCGGCGGAATGGCGAGAACGGATGTGTCGGCAACGGCGACGTGAAGATGGGCAGTTCGTGCGCCTTCAGGCTTTTTCCGGCAATCATCTCGGCCATGCGGCGGCCCGCCTGCGCCGAGTACGAGACGCCGTTTCCGCCGTAGCCGAGCGCGTAGAATAATTGTTGCTTCTGATCCGGCCGGAAGATGCGCGGCATCATGTCGTGGCTGACGTCGACCCATCCCCACCATGAGTAATCGATATCGATTCCCCGCAACGGCGGAAACTTGCGATGGAGGCCATCGATCAACAATTGCAGGTGGCGTTGATGCGTCGCGTCCGCCCCCGTGATGGCGCTGCGGCTGCCGATCTGGATTCGGTTGTCCGGAAGTCGGCGATAGTAGAAGCGCAGCGTGCGGGTATCGGTGATGACTTGCGTGGTACGGAAGCGCGTCGCTTCAAGCTCGTCGGCGGTCAGGGGCCGGGTGACGATCGAGTTCGACAGGATCGGCATCTGGCGGCCGCGCAGGAATGGGGTCAGATCGGAGGCGGTGTATGCACCGGTCGCAACGCCAACGGCACGCGCGCGAACCGTGCCGCCGGGCGTGCGCAAATCGTATCCGCCGTTGCGCAAGACGATCTCCCGCACCGGACTGCCCGGATGAACGCGCGCTCCCAGGGTCCGCGCCATCCGCAGGTAACCGAAAGCCAGCTTGGCGGGATGAACACCGGTACCCAACGGCTCGTGAATGGCGCCGACGGCTTCGGCATCGTCGACGAATTCGCGCCGCAGTTCTTCCAGCGGCACGACGCGCGTGCGGTAGCTGAACACATCGTTCTGAATCTTCGATTCGGCGATGATCCTGTCGAAGTTGCGTTGACGATGGGCGATATAGAGATGCCCGCCACGCTGCGGTTCGCAATCGATGTTGCCCTGACTGATCAATTCCTCGAAAGTCTCGAATCCCTCCTGCACTTCGGCGTGCATCCTCAGAGCGACCTCGCGTCCCCACCGAGCGATCCATTGGGAGCGCGACAATCGTCCGGCCGCATTTTGTGCCTGACCGCCATTCCGCGTGCTGCAACCCCATGCGACATGGTTCGCCTCAAGAACAGTCGCCTTGATCCCGAATTCGCGCGCGAGAAAAATTGCGCACGCCAGCCCGGTATAGCCAGAGCCGATGATTGCGACGTCGACGTCGGTGTCGCGGGCAATCGGTCCGTCGGTTTCGGGCGCCACGCCTGCCGTCGCGGTCCAATAGGTCGGTGCATAATCCCGGTTCTGTCCGGGGCCATCCGATACCAACGGGTCGTAATGGGGGTCGTAAGCCGCCAGCGATGATGTCGGAAGCTTGTAAGCGAACTGGGTCATGAAGCTACTGCAATCTTTCCGAGGTCGGCTGAGGCGGGCTGGGGTGGCCGGTCCTTGCGGAACGCGCGCTTGTGATTGATCAGATTGTCGCGAAAAGCGAACAGGTCGCAGCCTTCGGATTCGATCCGCGAGCCATCCGGCCGGGTGGCGCGGAATGTCCACTCGGACAATGCGCGGTCGGCAAGGACGCTGTGCCGCGTGCACGCCCAACTGACGTCCGGCATCTCCATCCAGACTCGTTCGAACGCAGCCTTGACGTCTGCCGTTCCTTTGAAGCGCCGGCCGAATACTTCAGGACCGCCGGCGGCCTCGAACACGATATCGTCCGTCATGCAGGCCATCACGCCGGCTGCGTCGTGCCGATTGAAAGCGGAAAACAGTCGCTCCAGCAGAGCGCGACGCTGTGTATCAGCATCGGGCATGGAATCCTCCGCGCGCTTGCATCTTGCTCTGCCATCGGGCGATGGCATCTTTTTCAATGGAGCGGGACGATCTCAGGCATGGCGCGGTCTGGCTAGAGCCAGTTGGGACCAAGTCTGCGACCAGAACGGACGGGGGTGCGGGCGCTGTTTCGAAAATGCGCCGGTTCATTGCGGAGCGTGTCCCGCTGGGAATCTGAAGATCGATCCCCGCACCGTTGTCAGCGTATTCTATGAGTGTTACGCGCGCGTCATGCGCGTGATCAGGCGTCCAAGCCGTTCGATTCCCGCCTCGATTCGATCGGTCTTGATCGAGGAGAAGCCGAGCCTGAAGCAGTTGCGCTCCACCCGCTCGCTGCTGAAGAAAATATCGCCGGGCTCTATCAGCACGCCCTCGCTACGGGCCGCTTCCGCCAGGTCGTTTGTATCGCAGCCGGGCGGGCAGGTGATCCAATAGCTGGTGCTTCCTTCGCCGCGTTGCCAGCGGCAACTCGGCAAATGCTCCGGCAAAAGCCCGTCCAGCAGCCGGGCCCTTTCCGAGAGGACACCCGAGATGCGCTGCATATGCGTGCTGTAGTGGCCGAGCCCGATAAAGAGGGCGGCGACGCGCTGGTTATTGAGTGGCGCGTGTCGCAGAATGAGGCGTCGAAGGGCACGGAGCTCCCGGATCACCGGAGCAGGTGCGACCACATATCCGAGGCGCAAGCCGGGAGCCAGCGCCTTCGAGAGGCTTCCCACGTATAGAACCCGGCCGCCGCGATCCAGGCTTGCCAGAGGCGGCGGGTCGCCGGCCGTCGGGATGAGCCCGCTCTCGTAATCGTCCTCAATCAGGATGATGTCGCGATCCTTGGCTTTCCTGAGAAGTTCGTGCCGCCGCGCCGGCGGCATCACCACGGTCGTGGGGCATTGGTGGCCGGCCGTTACATATGCGAGGGCGCACTGTTCGAACGCGGCATCGGGGATCAGTCCAAGTTCGTCGATGCGCAAGGATACGAGGTTGTCCGTCAGGATCCCGAAAATATTTCTCGCATCCGGATAGCCGGGATTTTCCATGCCGACGCGCGTCGTGGATGTAACGAAAAGCCTCGCTATCAGATAAAGCGCATGCTGGGCGCCGATCGTCATGATGATTTCATCCGGCCGCGCACGGATTCCGCGGCGCGGCAGAACATGATGCTGCAACTGCTCAATCAGCGCGGGGTCGTCTTCGTCGATCATGTCGCGCGCCCAGTTGTTGATCTCCGAAACGCTTAGCGCGGCGCGCGCGCTCTCGCGCCAGTCGCTGGTCGGAAACAACGCGGGATCGAACTGCCCGAAGATGAAGGCATAAGGGTATTTCTGCCAATCGAGCGGCTTGACGATGTTGCGATGCGTCGATGCTTTCACCACGAACCGGTCAGCCCAGCGATCGGCGTCGATATGGCTGAGTGCCGTGGAAGGCTTCGCCGCGCTGATACGCTTCGGGAGGCCGGAAACGAAGTAGCCGCTGCGCTGGCGGGAGACCAGGAAGTTCTGATCGACCAGTTGCTCGTAAGCGATTACGACCGTGTTGCGCGAGACTTTCAGGATCGTGGCAAGGTCGCGGCTCGACGGCATTCGCATGCCCAATGGCAGCCGGCCGTCCTCGATGGCCCTGATGATCATCTGACGAATTTGCAGTTGAAGGAAAGAGCCTTCGCGATCAAGGTCGTACGACAGCGCTTCCCAGAACAGCGCGTCGTTGGTGGTCGGCGACACAGGCTCGGTGGCTGACGCCACTTCCTGATGCAAATGTTTCACGTTCCCACCCCATCCCTTTTGCGATGGACGCCGTCACTATAGTGGAGAATCCCGTCAGCGGCCAACCAGCGATCGGCGCTCCTTGCTCCCAGGCTGGCCCTATCCATGCGTGGCATCTGGCGCTGGCGTGGAGGCAATCTTGGCCTCACGCTGCCCAAAATGGAATGAAGGGACGGAAACGTGCAAGTCGATACGGTATTTGCGGCCCGTAAGATCGTAACGATGAACCCGTCACGGCCGTCGGCAACCCATGTTGCGGTGCGTGATGGACGGGTGGTGGCCGTCGGCAGCCACGAAGAAATCTGCGCCAACGCAGGAGCAGCCGACGTCGATGAGCGGTTCGCCGACAAGATCCTGCTTCCAGGCTTCGTCGAAGGGCACAGCCACATCATGGAGGGGATGGTATGGACCATGCCCTATGTCGGCGCCGGCGACCGTCGCTCCCCAGAAGGTCGTCTCGTCCGTGGCGCGCACGATATCGAGACTATCATCGCGCGGCTGCAAGAAGCTGCCGCCAAGCTTTCCGATCCCGACGCTCCGCTTTTCGCCTGGGGATTCGATCCGCTTCACATCGGCGGCCGGCAACTGACCCGCAAACATCTGGATCAGGTTTCAACGACCCGGCCGATCATGGTGATCCATGCGAGCTTCCACATCAGCAACGTGAACACGCTGACGCTCGAACGCGCCGGATTGCTGGGGCACATCGATATTTCCGGCGTCGTCATGGACGACGATGGATTGCCGACGGGGGAGCTTCAGGGCATCGCGGCCCGGTTCAGGGTATTTCGCATCCTCGGCGGCAATCCTCTCTCCGCCAACCTGACGATGGCGGACGTCGATCGCTATGCCGCTTCCGCCTGCATTCAAGGCGTTACGACAATCACCGATCTGCATAGCGATCTTCCTGACCAAACCGTCGAACTGTATGGCGCCGCCGCTGCCCGGGACGACTTTCCAGTCCGTCTCGTTCCCGCGCTGGCGTCGGCGTCCCATGCTCCGGAGGATGGAATCGCCAAGATCGAAAAACTGCGGGCCGGCAACAACCCCAAGCTGCACTACGGGATCGTCAAGCTCGTGGTCGATGGCTCGATTCAGGGGTTTACGGCGCGCGTGCGCTGGCCGGGCTATCACAATGGCGCTCCCAACGGCCTGTGGTATATCGCGCCCGAGGATTTGCCGCGCATCGTCGAACGCTATCACCGCGCCGGCATACAACTGCATATTCACACCAACGGCGACGAGGCGACCGAACTGGCGCTGAACGCTATCGAGGCGGCGCAGACGGCCATGCCGCGTCCTGATCATCGCCACACCTTGCAGCATTGCCAAATGGCCGATGCGGCTCTGTTCCGGCGGATGCGGGCGCTCGGGGTCTGTGTTAACCTGTTCGCGAACCACGTCTACTACTGGGGCGATTCGCATTACGAGCAGACCATGGGACCGGAGCGGGCGCATCGGCTCGATGCCACGGGCACTGCGCAACGAATCGGTGTGCCGTATGCCATCCATTCAGATGCGCCGGTGACGCCGCTTGGTCCCCTGTTTACGGCTTGGTGCGCTGTCAATCGCGTATCGTCCGGAGGGCGCGTGCTGGGTCGGGAAACCGAAGCGCTGACGGTTGAGCAAGCGCTGGCGGGAGTTACGATCGGCGCGGCCTATACGTTGAAGCTCGATCATGCCGTCGGCAGCATCGAGGCAGGCAAGTTCGCGGATTTCGCCGTGCTGGATGAGGATCCGTTCGAGGTTGCGCCGGACAGGCTGAAGAATATTACGGTGTGGGGGACCGTCGTGGGCGGTCGCGTACACAAGGCGCCGGGCGGATGATCGCGGCACGGGCGGCAATCCCGATGACGGTTGTCGGCGGTTTTCTCGGTGCCGGCAAGACCACGTTTCTGAATCGCCTGCTTTCGCAAGGTAGGGGGCGCTACGCCGTCCTCGTCAACGATTTCGGAGCGATCAACGTCGATGCGGAACTGATCGCACAACATGACGGCACGACCATCGCGCTGACGAATGGCTGCGTCTGTTGCAGCATCGGCGGCGGGTTCATCGAAGCGCTCGGCGGCGTGCTCGACATGGAAACGGCGTTCGACCACGTTATCGTCGAGGCGAGCGGGGTCGGAGACCCCTGGCGGATCGCGGAGATCGCTCTTGTCGAACCGGGGCTGCGGCCTGAAGCCACGATCGTGCTGGCCGACGCGGCACGAATTGAAGGACTGCTCGCGGATGCACAAGTCGGTGCAACAGTTCGCAGCCAGTTTGAACGTTGTGGCGTAGTGCTGCTGAACAAGATCGATCTGGTCGACCGGCAGACCCTCGATGCGGCGCGAACTGCCGTCGAGGCGATATGCAACGGCGCCCGCATCGTCGAGACGTCGCAAGCGATGATGCCGGATATTTCCTCACTTTGCCGCCCCTCGCTTGCATCGCCGTTCCATGCGCAGTCGTGCGCGGCCGACATCCTGGATCACGAGAATACGTTCCGTCGCTGGTTCTACCAGCGCGCCGGCGCGTTCGACCGCGATCTCCTCGCGCAGGCGGTCGCGAAGCTGCCGCCGGAACTATTGCGCCTGAAAGGAATATGCGGTCTCGCGGGCGAAACCGGTCGCGCCGTCCTTCAGGTGACGGGGCGGACCTGGACGCTGACGGATGCCGGGCCGGAAGACGGCTCAGGAATCGCCCTGGCGGGGATCGGAACGCAAGCTCTCCCGGATGCAGCCGAACTCGACGGCATTCTTGATCACGCGCTTGCGAATACCGTGTCGTAGATGACGCATCGGCATGATCCGGCAACGATGGCACAGAACCATCGGGCCATGGTCATAATCTCACGGAGGAAACGAACTATGCGACCCAGATCCACTACCATGCTCGCCGCCGGCCTGATCGCCGGCTTTACGTTCGCGGTACCGAATGCGGCGCCGGCCGCCGATCGCGACACGGTTGTGATCGGCACGACCCAGGTTCCGCGACATTTCAACGGTGCCGTGCAGTCCGGCGTCGCGACCGCGATGCCCAGCACCCAGATCTTCGCGAGTCCGCTGCGTTACGATGACAACTGGAATCCGCAGCCTTATCTCGCCAAATCGTGGGAGGTCGCGCCCGACGGGCTGTCGATCACGCTGCATCTCGTCACCGATGCGGTCTTTCACGACGGCAAGCCGGTAACCTCCGAGGATGTCGCTTTCTCGGTGATGGCGATCAAGGCCAACCATCCGTTCCAGACGATGCTTGCTGCGGTCCAAAAGGTGGACACGCCGGATCCTTATACGGCCGTGATCCGATTGTCTCACCCGCAGCCGTCGCTGTTGCTGGCGATGTCTCCGCCGCTCATGCCGATCCTTCCGAAGCACGTTTATGGCGACGGTCAGGATCTCAGAACGCATCCGGCAAACCTGAAGCCCGTCGGCTCCGGTCCGTTCAAACTCACCGAATACAAGCAGGGCGACTACATCATTCTGGAGAAGTTCGACAAGTTTTTCATCCCCGGGCGGCCGAAACTCAACAAGATCGTCTACAAGATCGTCTCGGACCCGAATGCGGCGATCATCGGCCTTGAGCGCGGTGACATCAACATTCTGCCGTTCGTCAGCGGAATTCGCGATATCGAGCGCCTCGAGAAGGCGGCGAACATTTTCATCACGGACAAGGGCTTCGCCGGTATCGGCCCGTTGAACTGGCTCGCCTTCAACACCAAGAAGAAGCCGCTCGACGATGCGCGCGTCCGTCAGGCGATCGCCTATGCCGCGAACCGCGACGCCATCATCAAGGCGCTGATGAGCGGCAAGGCGGCTCCCGCGACGGGGCCCATTGCTCCGGATTCGCCTTTCTACGAGCCGAAGGTAGAGAGCTACAAATACGATCTCGCCAAGGCGCAGAAGCTGCTCGATGAAGCCGGCCTGCCAAAGAAAGCCGACGGGACGCGTTTCTCGCTGACCATCGACTATATTCCGGGAACCGACGAGCAGCAGCGCAACGTCGCCGAATTTCTCCGGTCGCAACTGAAGCGCGCCGGCATCGCCGTCGAGGTACGTGCCGCGTCGGATTTCCCGACCTGGGCGCAACGGGTCTCGAACTACGATTTCGACATGACGATGGATGCCGTCTACAACTGGGGCGATCCGGTGATCGGCGTCGATCGCACCTATTTGTCCAGCAACATCCGCAAGGGCGTGATCTGGTCCAACACCCAGCAATACAGCAACCCGGCCGTGGACAAGATCCTGGCCACCGCCGCAACCGAAGCGTCGCCTGAAAAACGCAAGACCCTCTATTCGGAATTCCAGAAGATCGTCGTCAACGATGCGCCGATCTTCTACATCAATGTGGCGCCTTATCGAAATGCTTTCGACAAGAAGCTGACGAACCTGCCGACGACGATCTGGGGACTCATGTCGCCGCTCGACATGTTGGCCTGGAAGGATACCGACAAGAAATAATGAGCCTGCCGGCTGCCAATGAGGCCATGTCATGAGATCCCTCGCTCATCTGCTTCGCCAGGTTGTCAATGGCATCGGCCTTCTGTTTGCGGTCATCGTACTCAATTTCTTCATGATTCATCTCGCCCCCGGCGATCCCGTACAGGTCATCGCGGGCGAGATGGGCGGCGCTTCGGCCGAAGTTGTAGCCGCGCTTCGGGCAAAGTATGGGCTCGACGACAGCCTTGCCCAGCAGTTGCTGACTTATCTCTCGAAGGTCATCTCGGGCGATTTCGGATACTCATATTATTATAACGAGCCTGTCCTCAACCTGATCTTTTCGCGCCTTCCTGCCACTATCTATCTCGCCGTCGGCTCGCTCCTGCTTGCTGTCGTCATCGGCACGTTGCTCGGGGTCGTCAGCGCGCGCCGCCCAAATGGCCTCCTGAGCCAATCGGTCAACGTGCTGTCGCTGGTCGGCTACTCCGCGCCGATCTTCTGGACCGGCCTCATGCTTCTGCTTTTATTCGGCTCGGTCTGGCCGATCCTTCCGGTTTCCGGGATGGTGGACGTTGTCGCCCAGAAAACCGGCTTTGCCTACGTCCTGGACGTTGCGCATCATCTTATTTTGCCGTCAGTCACGCTGGCGATCGTGTTCATCGCGCAATACAGCCGCCTGGCGCGCGTCAACATGATCGACGTGCTGTCGTCCGACTATATCCGAACCGCGCGCGCCAAGGGACTGCCCGAGCGTACCGTCATCGGAAAGCACGCGTTGCGTAATACGCTGATTCCGATCGTGACCATCGTCGGCCTCCAGTTCGGCAATCTGTTCGCCGGCGCGATTCTGGTGGAAACCGTCTTTAGCTGGCCCGGCCTCGGACGTCTCGTATTCGAATCCATTCTGCGCCGGGACTATCCGACGCTTCTCGCAGTTCTGTTCTTTTCCGCGCTGCTGGTGATGGTCGCGAACATCATCACTGACCTGGTCTACCGCCTGATCGATCCACGAATTCAAGCGAGGCAGGGATGAGCGCGCTCGACGCTACGGGTCCCACCCCAGAGCCGGCCTCGATGAATCTGCGGCCGGCGGCTTCGCCGGGAAAGGCGACATTGCAGCAGTATCTGCGCAGCCTCTCCGGCGTTGCTGGCGCTGCGATCCTCGTGCTCCTCATCGCCGTGACGCTGTTCGGTCCCCTGATCTATCAGGTCGATCCGCTGGACATCGTCGCGGCGCCGTTTACCCCGCCCGGCGGAGATGTGTTGCTCGGAACGGATTATCTGGGGCGTGATGTGCTGGCAGGTATCGTGCACGGCGGGAAGGCGACGCTGACCGTCGGCGCGGTCGCCGCTTTCATCACCATTGTCATCGGCGTTACCGTCGGAACGCTGAGCGGCTATTTCGGCGGCGCGATCGATACCGCGCTGGTCAAGGTCATTGAATTTTTCCAGATCCTGCCGCCGCTTCTGTTCGCGATGGTGCTCGTCACGCTATTCGGTCAGACGCTAACAACGATCACGATCGCGATCGGCGCGGTCAGCTGGCCGTCGGCGGCAAGGTTGACGCGCGCGGAATTCCTGCGATTGCGCAGCCTCGATTACGTCAAGTCGTCCCGGGCCGCCGGCGCGACCGATCGGCATGTGATGCTGCGGGTTATCCTTCCGAATGCGCTCCCTCCCATCATTATCGCCGCCACGCTGGCGATCGGCGTCGCGATCCTGTTCGAGAGCGGCTTGAGCTTCCTGGGTCTCGGTGATCCCAATACCATGAGCTGGGGGCTTATGATCGGACAGAACCGCAACTATGTCCTTGACGGATGGTGGACGGTCGTTTTCCCCGGCGTCGTGATCTTTCTCGCTGTTCTCGCCATTAGCCTTGTCGGTGACGGATTCAATGACGCCATCAATCCGCGTCTCAGGCGGAGAGTTTGACGCATGGCTCCAGTGCTATCCGTGGAATCGCTTAACGTAGGCCTGCGCGTGGGACGCGGGTTTACGATTCCTGTTCTCGAAAATTTGTCGTTCAGCGTCGATCAGGGCAAGACCATCGCCCTCGTCGGCGAATCCGGATGTGGCAAGAGCATGACGGCATTGGCCATCATGCGACTGCTTCCCGAAACATTCGTTGTGTCCGGCGGCCGGATCGTACTCGACGGCGAGGATGTCCTGTCAATGCCGATGACCAGGCTGCGTACGCTTCGCGGCAATCGGATGTCGATGATCTTTCAAGAACCCATGACGGCGCTCAACCCGGTCTATACCGTCGGCGATCAGATTTCCGAGGTGCTGCGACTGCACCGCAATCTCGGACGCCGCGATGCGATGGAGCAGGCCGTCGAGCTTCTCAAGGCCGTCCAGATCCCGGCGGCCAAGCAACGCGTCAATGCTTATCCTCACCAGATGTCGGGCGGCATGCGCCAGCGCGTCATGATCGCGATGGCGCTCGCCTGCAAGCCGAAGCTTCTGATTGCCGACGAGCCCACGACCGCGCTCGATGTCACGGTGCAGGCCCAGATATTCGACCTTCTCGACCGGCTCCAGGACCAGACCGAAACCGCCGTTATCCTGATTACGCACGATCTCGGTGCGGTCGCGGAGCTTGCCGACGACGTCGCCGTTCTCTATGCCGGGCGTTGCGTCGAAAGAGGAACGGCGCGGGAGGTGATCGAGCGTCCGCACCACCCCTATACACGCGGGCTGATGGCCTGCGTTCCGCATCTGCGCCTCGGTCGCGAGGCTACGGTTGAGGCCGTTGATCTCGAAGAGATTCCGGGCATGGTGCCGCCGCTCGGCGAGCGGGATGCCAGATGCGCCTTTCTGCCGCGCTGCGCGCTCGCCGCGGAGATCTGCCGGTCGCACCCCCAGCCGCCGCTTCAAACCGATGAGAACGGCCATTCCGTTTCATGCTGGCGATGGAAGGAGATGTCGTGATGGGTGAGCGGCACGCATCGCAGCCTGCTGACGCGTCCGAGGTGCTGCTCGACGTCGACGACCTTGTCGTATACTTCCCGGCGGGCCGGAAGCGGCCATTCGCGCCGCTTTCCAGGGTTCATGCCGTCGATGGCGTCGGGTTCGAAATTCGGCGCGGAACGACATTCGGCATCGTCGGCGAGAGCGGCTCGGGCAAGTCAACCACCGCACAGGCGATCATGCGACTCGTCCCCGTGACGGCCGGGCGCATATCGTTTCGCGGCGAGAATATCGTGGCCCTTAGTGGAGAGGCGCTGCGACGGACGCGTCGCCATTTTCAAATCGTTTTCCAGGATCCGTTTTCATCGCTTGATCCGCGTCGGCGTGTCGGCGATCTGATACGCGAGCCGCTCGATCTTCTTGATATCGGCAAACGCAGCGATCGGGATGAGAGGGTGCGCAGCCTGCTTGGCGAGGTCGGCCTCCCGTCACAAGCCGCGAGCCTGTTTCCGCACCAGTTCTCTGGAGGGCAAAGGCAACGTGTCTGTATCGCGCGCGCGCTGGCGCCGGAACCCGACCTGATCGTCTGCGACGAAGCCGTGTCGGCTTTGGACGTCGCGATTCAGTCCCAAATCCTCAATCTCTTGAAAAAGCTGCAACGCGAGCGCGGGCTCACTTACATTTTTATCTCGCATGATCTGGGGGTCATTCAGCATTTTTGCGACGAGGTCGCCGTGATGTATCTCGGAAAGATCGTCGAGCAGGCTCCGAAGGCAGCCTTTTTCGCAAAACCACGCCATCCTTACAGCTGGTCGTTGGTCGCCGCCGCCGCTCCGCCGGGGCCCGTGCGCGATGCGCTCAAGCAACGCTATCTCGTGAAGGGCGATCCACCAAGCCCGGTCGATCCTCCGCCCGGATGCCGGTTTGCCCAACGATGCCCCTTTGTGGTCGATCATTGTCGTGAGGTTCTGCCGGAACTCAAGCTGATCGAGACTGGTGCGCGTGTCGCCTGCCATCGACTTGATGAAATCGAAGCGATGGATATCGCAGAGTTCGGCTGATGATAGATAGGGCTGGTGTAATTGTAATACTTCAGTGCCGCGGCTCGGTACCAACGCCGCGGTGCTGAACAGGTTGATTCTGGAGTTGATCGAGCAGGATATGCCGATCGCGCCTTCATCGGCGCGTATACGTTGGATATGATGAGCTTGCCGAGACGGTTGCCGCCTACACGCCCGGACGGGTCGCGGACATCGCGCATATCCCGCGAACCAAATCCGCGAAGCCGCCGCGATGATCGGCGGCTCGACAATGTTGCTTTCGACCTGCCCGCAAGGCGTCTACCAGTCCAACCAGGGCACCGCTGCGGCCGCGCAGGTCGGTGCGCGATGCGCCGATTGCGCAGGACAGCGACGGCGAAATGGCAACGAATACGAAAGCGTTCACCCTGACTGGCCCTGCGCCGTCTTTCGAGATGCCTTGGGATGCCACGTTCAGTATTTGCTTCAGTCGACTGGGATGAAGTCCGGATCAAGCCGCAACTCGACAAGTCGCGGACCCGCGCCTTTGGCAAGCAGCGCCAGGGCCGCGTCGAGTTCGGCGGGATCGGTCACGCAGCATGCCTCAAGGCCCGTGGCCTTTGCTATGGAGGTGAAATCTGGCGGATTTGTCATCGACATGGCTGGCGACATTTGCTTGGCGGTAAACTGGATGTACTCCGCGCCAAAACTACCGTCATTGCACAGAATGATCGCGACGTTCAGCTTTTCACGCACGACTGTCGCCAACTCTGTCAAGCCGCCCATCGAAAAGCCGCCGTCGCCCGCGACCAGAACCGTCAACTTGTCGGGCGCGGCGCGTGCGGCGCCGATCGCTTCACCCAGACCAAAGCCGATCGCGGCGAAATTCAATGTCATGACGAAGTGCCGTGGGTCGGTGACAGGAAGGTTGCGCCATGCCGCGATGATGAAGCGTCCGGCGTCGGTGACAAGGACGCGATCGGCAGGGAGAACCTGATTGATCCGGCGCAATGCCGGCACATAGTCAATGATCCCCGATGCCGTCCGTTTGAACGGCAGAGGCTGGGTCCAGGTTTCGGCTTCTTCACGTAAGGCTTTGGCCAGGTCCTGATCGGCGTTACGCGACGGGGGTATCTCCGCCCGATCCAGCTCTTCAACGATCCTGTTAGCCATGAGAGCGGGATCCGCGATCAGCAAGATATCGTGCTCGGTGCGGCGCTCGTTTTCCCGAGCGTCTCCCATGATCTGGATCACGCGCTTGCCTGTCAGCAACCTGCCGTCATGACCGTGGCCGCCACCGAGCGTGTAACTGGTCAGACTCGCGCCAAAGGCGATGACGCAATCGGACCTGCTGATCGCATCGAGTGCGGCCGGACGGCTGAGCGTACCAAGCACGCCAAGATTGAACGGCTCGCCGCTAAACAGGCCGGACGCCTTGAGGGTTGTGGCGACCGGCGCCTCGATGCGCTTTGCCAGCGTCAGGATGGCGTCGCGCGCCTCCGGTGCGATGGCGCCGCGACCCGCGAGAATGAACGGCCTTTTGGCCGATGCGATCATGCCGAGCGCACGGTCGAGATCTTCCCCTTCGACCACGGCGTTGCCAACGGAAGGTATCGGCAAAACCACCGGGCTCGCGTCGGTTTCACGCCATTGCAGGTCCACACGCATGTTGAATACGATCGGCCTGCGCTCCAGCGCGGCCCGGCGAAAGGCCCGCGCAAGATCGATCGAAGCGGTTTCCGGCGCGCGCATCTCGATGAAACCCGCACCCGCCGCCTTGACCATTTCGCGCTGATCGATTCTTTGCAGGTGATGGAGGTCACCCGGTGGCGTGTCGCCGCACAAAAGCACCATCGGAATGCTGCCCTTGACACCCTCCACCAGCGCGCTGATCGCATTTGTCAGCGCGGGACCATGTGTGATCGAGGCGACGCCGGTACGGCCGGAAACCTGTGCATACCCTAACGCCGCCAGAACCGCGCTTGCCTCGTGCGCACAGCCCGTGTACTGGCCCGAGCCTCCGCGCACCCAGGCATCGACCATGAAGAGGTTTCCATCGCCGATCAGGCCAAACAACTGATCCACGCCATGTGCCTGAAGGGATTGCGCCAGAAGCTCGAAAACTCGTTTCATATCGGATCTCACGGGTGACCTGTTGACTGCATCGCTAACAGGATACGGGAGTGGCTCCGCTTGTTTGAACAACGTTCCGCGACCTCCGGACGGACCGCGGGCGGTTCAAAAGCGATGCAGGGCTTTCCACGACGGCGTTGGCACTTGCATTGAGCCGATCGAAGCGGTGGGAAACTCGGGGCGCACCAAGGCATCTTATACGGCCAGTTCCAACTGCGCCAGACATGCCGGATACTTTCATCCCGCATGAGTCGCCGAGGCCTGAATGAGGCCGCCGCGTGTTAAACCGGCGGCCGTCTTCTTCGTCAGTCATTTCCGATCGTCTCGCCGAACGACTTCCAGGTCTCACCGTTGAACCGCACCAGGCGCATCGCTTCGATCGGGAAATAATCGATCGGTGATGTCTTTAACTTGATTCCGGGGAGCAACATCGGCAGTTCGACGTTGAGGTGAGCTGCCTGTTTCATGATGTTTTCGCCCGTAATCTCATCGCCGCACTGTTGAAGCACCTGCACGGTCGCTTCCGCTACCACATAGCCGTAGACGATCAGTTGGTCCTCCACGTTCCCGTCCGGGAAATACTTGGCCATGAAAGACCGCCAGTTCTTGACGTCCGTGTCATTCTGCCACTGCGGATCGTTCGGATCCTTGAAGGAATAGGACGAGATGATTCCCTTGGAATATTCGAAGCCTGCCGGCTTCAGCACCGATGACACGGATGTTGAGGTCGCCGCCAGGAAAAACAGATCCGGTTTCCAGCCGATTTCGCCGATCTTCCGAATCGCCTGGGCCGCCTGCTTGGGGATCGCATGCAGGAACAGCACGTTGGCGCCAGAGGATTTCAGTTTCACGATCTGGCTGTCGATGGTCGGATCGGTCGGCTCATAGGTGGCCTCCGCGATCACCATCTTGAGGTTTTCCGGCCCCAATCCCTTTTTGAAGCCGTTGGCGTAATCCTTGCCGGCATCGTCATTCTGGTAGAACAGCGCGATCTTTGCGTCCGGCTTATTCTTCAGAACGTATTTTGCGTAAACAGCGGTCTCCGCCTCGTAAGAGGCCTGGAATCCCATCGAGTAGGGAAAATGTTTGTAGTCGCCCCACAATGTGGCGCCGGCGCCGACGAAAAGCTGCGGCACTTTTTTGTCGTTGAGATATTTGCGCACGGCCAGTCCGGTTGGCGTCCCCAGCGGATTGAGGATCGCCGCCACCTCGTCCTGCTCAACCAACTTGCGCGTCTGCTCCACGGTCTTGGGCGGGCTGTAAGCATCGTCGAGGCTGATTAGGTTGATTTTGCGCGCGTTCACCCCGCCGTGCTCATTAATCATCTTGAAATAGGCGAGTTGCGTCTTGGCGATCACGCTGTAGGCCGAAGCAGGCCCGCTATAAGGGGAGGTTTGCCCGAGCTTTATCTCGGTGTTGCTCGCGCCGGGACCGTATTTCTTTTCCGCCGCCTGGACCGAGCTCGCGAACAGAACCGCCGTTGCAACAAGGATCAAGAGCCGTTTCATTGACGTGGCCTCCCTATATTTTTGATTATATCCGATCATTGAGAAACCGGCGCGTTGCCGCGTCGCGATGGATATTCGTGCGCCGCCTGCCGAACGCTTAAACGACCGGCGAGTAACCTCCGTCGATGTTCAATCCGACGCCTGAAACATAAGAACCGGCATTCGAACACATAAAGAGCGCGGCGTTGGCGAACTCCTCCGCCTTGCCGAACCGGCCTATACCGATCTTCAATTTGTTGCGCGCGAAATCGGCAACGAATTCCTCGTAATTCTCGGCGCTGCCGCTTTTTTCATAGATGCGCCGGATCTGATCTGTCTCGATGAAGCCAACCAGGAGCGCGTTCACAAGTACGTTGTGCTTGACGTATTCGTTGGACAAAACTTTGGTGAGCGCGAGACCGGCTGCGCGGGTAACGCTGGTGGGGGCCGTCTCGGCGAGCGGCGTCTTGGCGTATACGTTGAGAACGTTGATGACCCGGCCCCATTTGCGCTCGCGCATGCCGGGCAATGCAGCGCGGCAGAAACGGACCGCGGCAAACAGCTTCAGGTCGAGGTCGTTGCGCCAGCTCTCATCCGTCAATGACTCGAAAGGGCCGGTGGCGTGACCGCCGGCATTGTTGATTAGAATGTCGACCTTGCCGTGGCGGGCGACAATGTCAGCAAACGCGTGAGCGATATCATCCGCCTTTGATACGTCGCAGACATGGCCGGTTGCCTGCCCCCCTTCCTTTTCGATCGCAGCGACGGCTTCTTCGATCGGGGCGCGGCGGCGCGCGACGATCGCCACCTGCGCGCCAGCGCTCGCGAAGGTGCGCGCCATCGCGAAGCCAAGGCCGCGGCTGCCGCCCGTCACCAGAGCAACCCGCCCATCCATCCTGAAATCGGTGATCGCCATGTGTTCCCCTCAAAGGGTATGTCTTGCCATCAACGGTACTGCGACTCGCCACCGCGCTAGACCAAGACAAAGGCACCCACAACCAATCTGACCCGTTCGATGCGAAATGTCGCCGATCTGACTGTTTTGAGCAACTACTGATTACCGCATGGCGGATCCGTGACCGCCGGGGATCCGGCTCGCGCGCCGAATCCATCATCGAGTCCCGCGCCCGCGCCACTCTGCGCTTCGGGAAACCATGCCAGCGTCAGGCCGGTGTCCTCCAGAGCCTGCCAGACCTGTGCTTTCCAGCGATCATTCTTCGCATTGATGATAGTCTGGGAGTCCGCGAGATCGGCAAAGACGCGCTCCGCCGTTTCGATGATGATGTTGTCACTCTCCACCATCCCCCCTTTCCTGCACGTTTGATCCGACCTGCGCCTGCGCCGCTGATGGGATTCGTCGCCCCCGCATTATTCAGTCGTAAGCGTCCGCGCCCTTGCGCAGGGATTTCCAGTCGGCGTCATCGTGACTGGCGATCACAGTAGCGCCGCCCGCTTCGATCCGCCGGATATCTTCCATCGATTTCAGAAAGAGGTCTACGTTCCAGGTGTTCTTCGGCACGGTGTTCTGATCGAGATTCGCGCGGACGCTCAGCGCATCCGACGGCAACAGGAATGCGCCGCTTTTGTCGAGCTTCACCAATGCCCCGACCAGCCCCGGCGAGTGGCCCGGCAATGGCAGCAGCGTGATACGGCCATCGCCGAACAGATCGTGCTCGCCGTCAATCACTTTCATCGGAATGGGATGATCCCAATCAGCCGTGACATAGCCGCGGTTGAGCGCATCGGGGGCTTTCGCGGCTTCAAGCTCGCGGGCATGAACGACAATCGTCGCTTTCCTGAAGAACTCGTTGCAACCGCAGTGATCGGTATGAAGATGCGAGCAGACGACGACATCTATGTCATCGGGGCCGAGACCGATCGCCTTCAGGCTGTTCACCACGTGATCGCCCGGCGACATGATCGGGATCATGAATTTGGCGATGCCGCCGATACGCGCTTCGGGGTTGGTCGCAATCGACGGATGACAACCGGTGTCGAACAGGACGTTGCCCTGCGCGTGCCGCATCAACATGCACGACACCGGCAATTCGAACGTCTCGCTGCGCGCGGCATCCGGATAATAGGTCGCCTTTCGCATTTTCAGGCGGCCGCCTGACAGGACGTGCATCTTCATCACGCGTTCCCTTCAAATCACCGGAGAATGCAATGGCTGAAAGTGACACCCGAAATCGGGAGGGGTAGCTATATGAGGGGGGTGAGACTGATCGGACCAGGAAAGGCACCGAGGTTCCAATAGCCAAAGATTTGTCGAATTAATCTGCATCCGCTCAGCGAATCTCCGTGATTGCTGACGGCGACCGTAGCGCCGCATGAATAACCTGACACATGACCGCGATTCAAATCTCGCGGGAAACGACTACAAATTTGTAGCATCGAGATAGCTTGGATTAATATAGCTGCTGGCATCGAGCGCTCGACGCCCGGGTAGCGCCCGGATCTGTGAGCTTACCTCAATCAGGGTCTGGACGCTTTTTACGTCGGCCCGACCGTCCGCCGGAATGACGCCATCCCTAACGCATTCTTGCCAGGCGAAATCAGCATGATCCGGCGGGAGATTCGCCTCCCTCCCGGCGATTTCGCGAGATGCCTCACGATTTGCGGCCAGCCATTGGCAAGCGCAGACATATGCGCGGAGAAACGCCACTACGGTATCCCGGTTCTGAGATGCCCAATCCGAGTCGACATTGACCGACGTAAACTGAAAATCCGGGAACATATCGCTGGGCCGCCCAAGATTGTTGTATCCGGCCTCGAGTGCAACCTGATTCATTGGCGCGCCTTGTAAGCCCGCCTCGATCTCTCCTGACTGAAGCATGGCCCAGCGGGTAAGGATCGGTCCTACCGGGAGGAGAACGTAGTCGTTCGGATAATTCAGTCCGTGCTCAGCGAGCATTTTCATCACCAGGGAAGAACTGCCGGCCTCGATCGAGGACACTCCGATGCGTTTGCCTCGTAGATCGGCAATCCGCTTGATGCTGGGGTGCGCGATGAGAGAGAATGGTAGGCGGTTCACATTGCCGCCGATGACCTCGAGACGACCGCCGTGCTCCCGATTGAGAATCACATTCTCCGTCACGCCGAGGTCGATCTGAAATTGACCGGACGCCAGGCCCTCGGTTACGCGATCGATCCCTTCGATCAGGTTGAGATCGAGGGAGAGCCGTTCCCTTTCGAAGAAACCGCAAGCCTGCGCTACCCACAATGGCATATTGAAATAGTTACGGGAAACGGCAGCAATCTGTAAGTGGTTGTTCATTGGTGTCCTCCGCTCTTTCTTGCATCTGACCCGCGACGGGAAACAAACTGCACCGAGCGCGTTCGCAATGCGCCGACCGGAGTGAAAGCCGCTTAAGTTCAGGTCGACAGATTGCGTAGGACGTTCGCCGGACAGATCGCCCGCACAACGCAGCGCGACGAGCAGATGTGGTGTAATGACCATATAATCTTACTTGACGGCTGACAAGCAAGTGATCTAGCCTGCGCGCGATGAGGGATGGCGCCCGCGGGAGCAGGTCCCCGCAAAGGATTGCCGAGCGCTCAACGCAGTGCATCGGTCCGATCAAAATAACTGGCGAGGTTAGCCTCGGAGGGAGAGAAACATGCACAGACGTGCATTGCTTCAGAGCGCTGTAGCAGGAGCGGCGACGCTGCTGACCGGCAGACGGGCCTTTGCGGCCGATCCTGTCAAAATCGGCTTCATGCATTCGTTTTCAGGCTATCTTGCGCCGGTCGGTGTGGCTTGCCGCGACGGGTTTACTGTCGGGATCGGCGAGATCAATGATGGCGGTGGCATCAATGGCCGCAAGCTCGAAGCCATATTCGAGAATGACGAATCAGACACGTCGAAAGGCGTGCCCGCCGCCATTCGCCTGATGAACAATCAGAAGGTCGCATTCTTTGTTGGGCCGGGCCGCAGCGACGTCACCGAAGCGCTGGGGCCCATGCTGACCAAGGCGCAGATTCCCAGCATCACCCTGTCAGTCGTGCTGCCGACAGCGCAGGACTATACATTTGCGGGCTCTCCCGCCGTAACCGACGAAGCCAAGCTCCTGATCGATTTTGTCAAGAAACAAGGCGGCAAAACGATCGCCGTGCTCAGCGCTATCGACCTTTACGACAAGACTTTCGGGATCGCCGCTATTGAGGAGGCCAAGAGGCAGGGCATCGAGGTTGTCGCCTCTGAAAGCTACAATGCGGTAAGCGACAAGAGCTTCATCCCGCAATTGTCGCGGTTCAAGGCCGCCAACGCGGAATGGATGTTGCTCGCGGGGCCTTTGAGCGGCCTGATCCTCAAGCAGAAGGCGGAGGTCGGCTACACCGGCAAGGTGGTCGGAAACATTCTCTTTCCTGCGCAGGGCTTGCAGTCCCTGCTTCAGATCGCCGGACCGGCGCTCGAGGGATCGTACTTCACCGCGACCCAGTCGATGGTCTGGGACACCTTGCCGAAGGACGATCCGCGGCAAGTCGTCACAACCCGCTTTCGCGAAGAGTTCAACAAGCGGCTCGGTCGTTACCCCGAAGCTGAAAAGATGGGCTACGGTCAGGGTTACGACGCGGCCTTCATGTTGGCCGATGCCTTGAAGCGGGCGGGCCCCGATGCAAAAGGACCTCAGCTCAAGGCCGCCATGGAACAGATATCGGGTTTGATGGGTGCCAACGGGGCTTATACCTTCACGAAGGACAGTCACGCGAGTAACAGCGGCTACGTTATCGCGTCCATCAAGGGGAAGTCGTTTGTGTTGATCGGCGGATGAAACCTGAATCATCTACCTCACCATTGATCGACGTCGAGGGGGTGACCAAGCGGTTTGGCGGCTTGGTCGCACTGGATAATGTCAGTATGACGCTGCCGCGAGGCCCGATCAGTGGTCTGATCGGGCCCAATGGGGCAGGCAAGTCGACGTTCTTCAACGTGCTCACCGGCGCGCTGCAAGCCGACGGCGGTCAGCTTCTGTTTGAGGGCCAGAAAATCAATGACGTGCCGGCTCATGCCAGGGTAGGCATGGGCATGGTGCGCACCTTCCAGAAGATCCACCCGTTTCGTGGAATGACCGTGCTTGAATCGGTGATGGTCGGCCATCGGAACAGCCGCGCCGGAATGCTGGCTGCGATCTTCAAGCCCCGCTGGGTCTATCGCGAGGAACGCGCCATTCGCGAAGCGGCGCGGGAAGCCCTGGCCTTCGTTGGTCTGGATCGTCAGGAGAACGATCTCGCCGATGTCCTGCCTTTGGGCCGCCAGCGGCATCTGCAACTTGCCTGTGCGCTGGTGACCGATCCGCATGTGCTGCTTCTCGACGAACCGGCGTCAGGTCTCAATAATTCCGAGACCTTGCGGTTGGCTGACATGCTGTTGTCGATCCGCGATCGCGGTGTGACAATGATGTTGGTCGAACACAATATCGGCTTGGTTATGAGGGTTTGCGAGCGCATTACAGTCCTTTGCTTCGGCCGGAAGCTGGCCGAAGGAGCGCCCGCAGAGATCCGCGCGAACCCGGAAGTCATTTCCGCCTATCTCGGCGGAGGCCGCAAAAATGCTTGAGGTTCGCGAACTGGTCGTCTCCTACGGTCACATCGAAGCACTGCGAGGTGTTTCGCTGCGGGTCGATGCAGGAGAGTTCGTCGGCGTGATCGGCGCCAACGGTGCGGGGAAAAGCTCGCTGCTGGCAGCGGTGTCGGGTGGCGTGCCGGTCAGATCCGGCCGTGTCCTTCTGGAGGGCGAAGATATAACGGCCCTGCCGCAGCATCGTCGCATCCTGAAAGGCATGGCCATTGTGCCGGAGGGACGGCAGCTTTTCGGGCCGCTGTCGGTTCTGGAAAATCTGGAGATCGGTGCGTTTCATCGTCGCCGTGATGGTGCGGGGGCAATCCATGCCGACCTGGAGAGAGTTTTTGCGCTCTTTCCGATTCTGCATCAGCGATCGCAGCAGCTTGCGGCAACGCTGTCAGGCGGCGAGCAACAGATGTTGGCGATCGGACGAGCCCTGATGAGCCGGCCGCGCCTCTTGATACTGGATGAGCCGTCCCTTGGCTTGGCGCCGGTGATTTTTGCCGAGATTCTCGCTCGACTGCGCACGTTGAATGCTGAAGGCCTCACATGTTTGATGGTCGAGCAGGACGTGCAGGTCACCTTGGGAGTTACGAGGCGCAGCTACGTCCTTTCCACCGGTCGCGTGCTGGCCGAAGGATCGAGCGAGGATTTGCAGGTCAACGGGCTGACCGAGGAAATCTATTTCGGGATGCATGCGGAGGAAACGGCGTGATCGACCTTTTGCCCGTGCTTCTCGTCAACGGGATCGTTTTTGGAGCGATCTACGGCATTACGGCCGTTGGGATCGGGATCATCTACAATACGACAGGCATCATCAATTTTGCCCAGGGCGAATTCTCGATGCTTGGCGGCATGCTGACCTACGCGCTGTACGATCAAGCTCATTTCCCGCTGCCGGTCGCGATCGTGCTGGCGGTCACGTTGACCGTCGCGATTGGATTGTTGGCCGAGCGGATTGCTATCCGCCCGCTGTGGCGGCGCGGCGCCAAGGACTGGTCTTTTGTGTTCGTGCTCTTTGCCGTTGCTGTCGTCTTACAGAACGTGACGATGCTGGTGATCGGACGCGATCCCTATGCATTTCCGGCATTTGGCGGGATAGGGCCGATCGAGTTGGGCAGCGTGACGCTAAGCAGCCAGGCCCTGTGGGTTCTGGCCACGGCGGCGGCAATCGCAATTTCACTGCAGGGATTCTTCAATCACACCTATGTCGGCAAGGCGATGAAGGCGACTGCGGTCAATCGGAATGCCGCAGCGTGGTACGGAATCCCTGTCGAAGGCATGGTTATCCTCTCGTTCGGCCTGGCGGCACTGCTCGGTGCGGTAGGAGGGGTTATCTTCACGCCGATCACCAGCATCCAGTTCGACTCGGGCGTTGCGCTGACACTCAAGGGATTTGCCGCTGCCATCCTCGGTGGATTCGGCAATATCAGGGGCGCTGTCGTTGGCGGCATCGCCATCGGCTTGATCGAATCCCTGAGCACCGCCTTTATTTCATCGACGTATAGCGATTCATTCACTTACGGCATCATGATCGCTATTTTGCTGCTGTGGCCATCGGGCCTCTTCCGTTCACTCGTCGAATTGAAGCGTGAAGAGCTATGAACGCAAATCGGGTAGCTATCCTCGCGCTGATTGTGGTGATCGCCGGTGTTCCTCTGTTCGGTAACGCGGCAGCGGAGTCGATCCTGTCGTTGATCGGTATCTATGTCATCGTCACGGTCGGCCTGAACTTGCTGGTTGGCTTCGCTGGGAAAATTTCCTTCGGACATACCGCATTCATGACGCTTGGCGCATATGCGTCCGGAATTCTAACCACGACTTACAGTTGGCCGCCGCTGGCCGCGCTTGTGGCGGGAACCATCGGGACTGGAGCGATCGCCTGGGTGATCGGGATGCAGGTCCTGCGTTTGCGGGGCCACTATCTCGCGATGGTCACGCTTGCCTTGGGTATCGTCGTGTTCAGTGTAAGCACTCGCTGGACAGAAGTGACCGGGGGGCTTACGGGCATTGTGGGATTGCCCAATTTCAGCATTGCGGGCTACCCGTTCGATACCAAGCTCCAGATGTATTATCTTATCTGGTTCGTGGCGATCGTCCTTTTTCTTCTTTCGTTCCGGATCGTTTATTCGCGGTTCGGCCGCTCGGTCCGGGCGTTGGGCGCCGATGAAGTTGCGGCCAGCGCGGTTGGCGTTCCCGTCGTTCGTCGGCGGAACCAGATATTTGTTCTGAGTGCGATGTATGCATCGATCGCCGGCAGCCTTTATGCTCACTATCTCAACTACGCCAATGCGACTTTCTTCGATTTTACGATGACGGTACATCTGATCGCGATCCTCGTGGTTGGCGGAATCGGCATGCTCTGGGGGCCGATCCTTGGATCTATCGTTCTGGTAGGCGTTTCGCAAAACCTTGGAAGTTATGGCGACTACAGTCTGTTGATCTTCGGATTGCTCTATGGTGCGGCGCTGCTGATCATGCCGCGGGGGATCGCCGGCGAACTGTCGAGATTCTTTGGTCAACTGTCGTCCGTAAAGCTTGGACAAGATGTGGCCGATCGTCCGCAAACTCACACCAAACCGTAAATACGTCATGGCAAGGAGAGCACATGAGCACTTATGAACCCACTTACGCGGTTTACTGGCCTCGTGGAGAGCGAACCCTCGATGTGAAGCCGGTGGCCCCACGCCTGGATAACCTGGAAGGAAAAACCATCGCCTTCCTCTGGGATTATCTTTTTCGAGGCGATGAGATCTTCGAGACGCTCAAGCGCGAACTGGCGCCGCGATATCCCGGCATCAAGTTCATCGATTACGAAACCTTCGGTTCGACCCATGGCGGAGACGAACATGAGGTTCTCGCCGCACTGCCAGACAAGTTGAAGACACTGGGGGTCAGTGCTGTCATATCCGGGATGGGCTGCTGAGGGAGTTGCACACCTGCCGTGCTGCGGGTGAGTGCAGTTGCCGAAGCAATTGGAATTCCGACTGTGTCGCTGATATCGCAAGGCTTCATAGGAACCGCGCGAACGACCGCGCTGGGGTTGGGTATGCCTGATCTGGCGACCGCGCTCGTGCCGGGCCACCCGGATGTGCAGGGTTCTGAAGAACTCGATGCCAATATCGTTTCGACGACGTTGGACGCCGTGATTTCAGGGCTGACATCAGCTTATTCGGGTATGGCGGTCAGCGCGGAGCCCGAGCCTCGCGGTGTGGTGTTCGAGGGGACGATCGACGAGGTCAATCGCTACTTCTATGAAAATCTCTGGACGGACGGCTTGCCGATCGTGCCACCGACGCGGGAACGGATCGAGGCTTTCCTGGCCTTCACCGAGCGTGATCCCAGTGAAGTTTTGGGAACCATGCTTCCCGAAAAGCGGGCTGCGACGATCTGGAACATTGCGGTTAACGGGGCGATGGCGGGGTGTCGCCCTGAATATATGCCTGTGCTGATCGCCCTGATCGAGGCGATGGCCGATCCTCAGTATGGCGTCGAGCACAGCGGTAATACGCCGGGCGCCGAAACGCAGATTGTGGTCAATGGCCCATTGGTCAAGGAACTCGGTTTTAACTACGAACAAGGCGCGCTGCGGGACGGCTTTCAGGCGAATACCAGTATAGGTCGCTTCTGGCGGCTCTATCTGTGCAACGTCACGGGTTTCCAGCGGCATCAGAATGACAAGGCCACGTTCGGTAATACATTCCGGGTTGCAATGGCCGAGAACGAAGACGTCCTGAAGGAAATCGGGTGGCCGACGCTAGCTGTCGATATGGGGCGGCCGGCTGATGAGAACAGCGTTTTCATCTCGCGATATACCGGTGCGCACGTGATCGCCTCTGTGTTTGGTCAATCCGCGGAGGAGGTTCTTCCCTACCTTGTGGACTCGGTCATCAAGTATACGGGATGGGAATTGTTGTTCACGGTGGGTATAGCAACCGGAACGTACAAGCCGCTCCTCATTCTGTCGCCGATCATCGCCAAAACGATAGCGAAGTCGGGCTTTTCGAAGTCGGATGTGCAGCGACATCTGTTCGAGAACGCTCGTATTTCCGCGCATATGTTCGAGCGTTACATCAGCGGATTTACTAACGGGATCCCCGGAAAACGATCGCTGTACGACCTTGCCGCGCTTGGAAAAGCACCAAAGATGTTCGGCCGATCCCGCGATCCCGATCGGCTTGTGCCGCTCGTGAGCCGACCCGAGGATTTCCAGATCGCGGTCAGCGGCGATCCTCTGCGTACGAATTGCTTTTTCCTCAGTCACAACGGCGTGCTGGGTTTCCCGACCGCCAAATCGATTCGTTTGCCTTCCGACTGGCGTACCAGATTGCGGGAGGCTGATGACTCCTGAAGGCGTTTAAGCTCCAACCAAGGGACATGTCCTCACCATGAGCCGTGACTATGATATCGCCGTTATCGGAGGAGGAATGAGCGGCCTTGTCGCGGCCATGCAATGCGCAGGCCGCGGCGCGACCGTCGTGTGCATCAACGATAGCATCGTGTCCGGCGGGTTGATCGGAAATATCGGTAAGCTCGATGGCTTCCCAACTATGATGCCGACATCGGGCGGTGCTTTGGCGGATTCCGTCATCGCCGAGTGCAAGGCGCTGGGCGTCGAGTTTATCAGCGCCGAGGTTCAGGCGCTACAGCCCTCGGACAGGCAGACGGTCGTTATTCTCAATGCTCCCGTTTTGCAGGATGCGAGACTCGCTGCGAGCGTAGTGATCGTCGCCACCGGGGCGCGGCTTCGGAAGCTCGGTATTCCCGGAGAATCGGAGTTGACCGGACGTGGCATCTCGCAGTGTGATTGGTGCGATGGAGGGTTCTTTCGCGACCAGGCGGTGGCGGTTATCGGCGGCGGCGATGCCTCGTATCAGGCCGCCTTGCACTTGGCCGGGATCTGCCGGTCCGTGACCATCGTGATGCGGAGTTCCGAGATCAGGGCTCGCCGTTCCTATGTGCAGGCCGCGGCCGATAATGAGCGGATCGCATTTTCCTGGGATACCGCCGTCAGTCGCATCATCGGGACAGATTGTGTCGAAGGGTTGATCTTAAATAACCTCGCCGAGCGGACCGAGGAAACGTTATCCGTCAGCGGCGTTTTCGTCTTCATAGGAACCGAGCCAAACTCGGCCTTTCTTCCTCCGGCGGTCAAACGCGATGCGGCTGGCGCCGTCGTGACAAGTTCGCAGTATTGCACGTCGCTGCCTGGCGTCTATGCGATAGGCGCGGTGCGCAGCGGCTATAGTGGGCAACTTTTGAGCGCTTGCGGCGAAGCTGCTACAGTGGCTGCCATCGCCGTGGCGGAGGCGGAGCTCCGCGCATCGTTCTGACATATCGCCGAAAAGATATCATCCGTCCGTCCTTTGGAGACCTGTTCCGATGATCGTCACGACGGCTGGCCATGTCGACCACGGCAAGACGTCACTCATTCGGGCCTTGACCGATATTGATACCGATGTGCTGCCGGAAGAAAAGCGCCGAGGCATGACGATAGACCTTGGTTTTGCCTATCTGCCGGTGCCTGCGTCGGCGGGGCAGAATATCGACCCGATCGGGTTTGTCGATGTTCCGGGACACCAGCGTTTCATTCATAACATGCTGAGCGGCGTTGGCGGGAGTGATTGCGCTCTTTTGGTCGTCGCTGCCGACGATGGGCCGATGCCTCAGACTATCGAGCATCTGGAGATCATTGATCTGCTACGGATCCGATCGGGGCTGATTGCGCTCACCAAGGCCGATCGCGTATCTTCCAGCCGCATCGTGCAGGTGACCGATGAAATCGTGGCGCTCCTGCATGGGACGTCGATGCAAGGATCGCCAATCGTACCGGTGTCCGCCATCCACCGGCGCGGGACGGATCGCCTTCGCGACCTTTTACTGAAATTGGCGCGAGAGCATAAATCTCCCCCTGCACGGGGTTATTTTCGCCTGTCAGTTGATCGATGCTTTATTGTTCCAGGAACTGGCGTCGTCGCTACCGGAACAGCTCCGAGCGGTCAGCTTTCCGTTGGCGAGACCGTTGAACTGTGCGGCTCTCGGAAACCCGCGCGCGTCCGCTCTATCTCCGCGCAGAACCGTCGTAATACGCAGTGTGTGGCAGGTCAGCGATGCGCGATCAATCTGCGCGGATTGAATAAGGAGGATATCAGGCGAGGCGACTGGATTGTCTCACCGGGCCTGACGGAGACGTCCGCACGGTTTGACGTACGTATTCGAGTATCCAGATACGAAGCCCGCCCGCTGTCGTCCTCAGCGGTTCACCTGCATATCGGTGCCGGCCATATGGTCGCACGGATGAGCGTGCTGGGGGACAAGTCGATTGCTTCCGGCGAAAGTGGCTTTGCGCGCATGGCAGTCGATCGACCGATTTGCGTCGCGCATGGTGATCGCTTCATCCTGCGCGACAACTCCGCGCAGCGAGTCATTGGTGGCGGGCGCATCATCGATATTGCGCCACCGCTGAGAGGGCGGGCCAAACCTGAACGACTCGCGGCTCTGCGGGCACTGGAGATTGAAGATCCCGCGCGTTCGCTGAAAAAGCTGCTGGGTTGCACCGGCGAGGGCGTCAATCTGACCACCTTCTCTGCAAATCGTAATCAGACAGATGCGGAATCGGCCGCCGTGTTCGAGAATATATCGATGGTGCGGGTTGATACAGTTAGGGGCCCGACAGCCTTCTCTCCGGACCGGTGGATGCGAATTCGTGCATGTGCGTTACAGTCGATTGCCCGCTGGCACGATCAGGCTCCGTCGGATATCGGAATAGCCATCCATCGCCTGTTCGATGATTCCGAGATACGGTTACCGCGCGATATCGTGACTGCAATAGCAGCCAAGCTCTCAGGCGAAGGGGATGTCGTTCGCGTCGGGATGTTTGTCCGCCTGCCGTCGCATGAGCCAAAGTCGGATCCTGGCGATCAACGCCTATGGAGCCTTGTAAGGCCGCTGCTTGAAGCTCGCACCGTTCGACCGCCGACGGTCGCCGAAATTTCGTACGCGGTCCGCGATTTTAACCCCAAGCAGATTGAGGCTATGCTCAAACGGACGGCGCAGCGGGGCTGTCTTTTGCAAATTTCAAGGAACAGGTTCTTCTTGCGGGAAGGGCTTGAACGGCTGTCTCGGCTGCTATGCGAGTTGGTCGACGAAAGTCCCGGAGGCCTGGTAACAGCCGCGCAATTCCGCGACCGCTCCGGGCTGGGACGTAATCTGTCGATCGAGGTTCTTGAATACTTTGATCGCATCAAGTTCACGCGGCGTAAGAAGGATGGGCGCGTCGTGAGCCTTAATCCACCTGATTTTGTGTGAAGAATGACGAACTCCCCGCGAACGTTATGGGTGCATACGCCGGTTGGACAGCGAGCCGACGGCACGTACGTCGACCATGCGCTTCAGGAAGCATCGCGTAATGCTGAGACCGTTCGAAAGGTTGCGGGGAGTATCGTCGGTGTGCAACAGCGCGTGGAAGTTTTTCGTAGTCGAGACGCCGACGCCGATGTGAACGTCACGTTCTATCGACGCGGCTGGACGGATGGCCTTCCGGTCGTTCCGCCGACAGTGGGGCGAGTGCGGGATATGCTGCGCTATGCTCCGGAATCCGCCAATACGGCTATTGCCGAACTCGGCCCCATGCTTGGCCAGGCCACTCTGGAAAAGATCGCCGCCAATGCGGTGATGGCGGGCTGCATCCCTGAATATTTCCCGGTCGTGCTTGCGGCGGTTCGCGGAATTGGGCATCCGGACTTCAACCTGCGTGGTGTTCAGATGACCGATGAGAACGTCACGCCATTGTTGATTGTCAGCGGTCCGATTACAGATGAGCTTGATATCAATGCCGGCATCGGCGGACTCGGGCCGGGTTGGAAAGCCAACGCTACGATTGGCCGCGCACTGCGGCTCATCATGATTAATATCGGCGGTGGCTGGCCCGGCATCGGATCTCTTGCCGGAATCGGTCAACCCGGACGTTACACGCTTTGTATCGGAGAGAATCTGGCTGCCAGTCCCTGGCCGGGATTGCAGACTGAATGTGGATTTGGTGCGAGCGACAGCGTCGTGACGCTTCTTCGCGCCGAATCGTGTGTGAACGTTACGGGGGGGCTTGAGGAAATCGCCAGTGCGATGGCTTCGGCTGTCTCCATCTTCAGCGTCGTGCACGGTGGGTTCGTTTCCGTTTTGCTCGCGCCGGCGACGGCGCAACGGCTGGATCAGGCTGGATGGTCAAAAAACGATATCGTTGAATTCCTGTTCCAGCATGGCCGCATACCGGTTAAACAGTGGCGACGCTTCTGGGTTAGAGAGCGCATCACGCCCAATTATGGTTTGCCTGAATGGGTGCGGGATGCGGAGATTAGACAACAGCCGATACCGGTCGTGAAAAGTGCCAAGGATATAGTCCTTTTTGTCGCGGGCGGAGAAGCTCCCATTCCGCAGCATGTCTATTTCCCGACATGGGGATTCCCGCCCTGCCGTCTCGTCTTGCCGATATTGCAATCGTCGGAACGATCCATGAGGCGGGAGTTCGCATGAAGTCAATGGACTCCGCTTATCGCGCTACATTTTCCAAGCGAGGCAGCGCCGATGTTGGCGTGCTATCTTTTTTTGGACTGATCGCATGACAGTTCGCCGCCGAACTCAAGTAGAGCGACGTGCATCGGCTGAAGCAAAGCTGCTAGCCGCGGCGAGTCGTGTTGTTGCAAGTAAGGGCTGGGTTGGCATGACCCTTGCTGAAGTAGGTCACGTTGCTGGATACAGCCGGGGACTCGCAACCCATCACTTCGGCGGCAAGTCCGAGCTTCTGCGCGCTCTCGCTACGCATATCAATGACAGCTTCCAGCGTGATTTCCGCGCCCGCGGCCCCCATTCGGAGGGATTGCCGGGATTGCTGGATTTCATAGATTTTTATCTCGGCCGCAGCGATCCGACGTGGAACAACACGCGCGCGCTGTTTGTACTGATGGCAGAGGCGATTACCGACGACTCGGAGACTGGGCGCGTACTTTCGACCTACAATCGAAACGTTCTGAGCTGGCTTGTTGAGTATTTTCGAGATGGAATTGCGTCGGGTGAGATGCGTTCCGATGTCGATCCGATGTCTGCTGCCGCGATCGTGCTAGGTGCAGTGCGCGGCGTTATTCTACAGATGTTTCTTAAAAATGAGGATCTCGATCTTGCAACCATCCGCCGCCAGGTCGCCGACGTAGTCAGGTTCGGATTTTCCGCGGATACTTCGAAAAAAGGAAAAGCGAAAGCGAAGAACGCGCGCACGCGATCAGGCGGATCGTAAAGTAGCGGAGGAAAAAACGAATGGGAAATACCATGCGATATCTGAGATCAATGCGGCAAAATCTATTGCCGCTTCGCCATCCGCTGCACCTGATATCAGACCGTAAGTAATGATTGGCCTGGCCGGTGGTCGCGGAAGATTTTGCAGAGCGCTCAGCGCAGAAAGAGCAACGTTCTGATGGATACAAAACCTGCCGACGGCCCGCTGGGTGGCGTTCGGGTGGTCGATCTGACCAACGTCATCATGGGGCCGTTCGCGA
>JBASBO010000285.1:0-22358 GCA_049651165.1 Xanthobacteraceae bacterium
TATGGGTCCCCGCCCGCGCGGGGACGACCCGTGGATCGTCGGTGCGAAATCCTGTCTGCGTCGCGCCGACGCAAGTCGTGAAAAAGCCGAACGCCTACGACGCCCGCGCCAGCGGCGGTTTGGCCGCCGGCGGCGCGGTATTTCATACCGCGCGGCATCCGGGACGCGGACCCTGTTTGCGAACGGACACCGCCACGGCTCTCCTCCCGCGCCGCTTCCCCGTGCTATAAGTTTCGCGGCAAACAAGAGAGGTTGAGGGAGCGCCATGAGCCAACCCAAGCAGCGTTGCGGCGCGCGGGCCGTCGCCGTTAGCCGCTTGCAAAAGGCGGGCTGAGCGATGCCGGCCGCCGCCATCACCTTGCGTGACTGGTCCGCCGCCTGCCGCGCCTGGGTCGCAACGCTGTTCCCCGGCTATTTCGCGCTGGTGATGGCCACCGGCATCATCGCCAACGCGATGTGGTTCGAGGGCCATCACGGCATTTCCGACGCGCTGATCGCCGTCAATGTCGTGGCCTACGCGGCGCTTCTGGTGCTCACGGGGGCGCGGCTGCTCGCCTATCCGCGCGCGGTGTGGGCCGATCTCACCGATCCGAAGCTGGTGTTTTCGTTCTTCACGCTGGTCGCCGCGACCGACGTGCTCGGCGTCGGCATCGGCCTGCGCGGGCACGGCGCGGTGGCGCTGATGATGTGGGGCGCGGCGCTGGCGGCGTGGCTGGTGCTAACCTATCTCGGCTTCACCGTGATGATCCTGCGCAACACCGCCGAGCGCGCCGACATCATTTTCGGCGGCTGGCTGATCGCCATCGTCGCCACCGAGGCGGTGGCGCTGCACGGCGTGTTCGTCGCGCCGCAGTTCGGCGCGGCGGCGGCGCAGGTGGTGATGTTCAGCCATATGCTGTGGGGCGTCGGCGTCGTGCTCTACGCCGTCTTCATCGTGCTGTTCGCGCAGCGGGTGTTCTTCGCGCAGGTCGCGCCCGATCATCTGACGCCGATGCTGTGGGTGGTGATGGGCGCGGCCGCGATCTCCACCAATGCCGGCGCGGTGCTGGCCGTCACCGACACCACGCAGCCGTTCCTCACCGCGATGCGGCCGTTCGTCGACGGGGTGACGCTGGTGATGTGGGCGTGGGCGACGTGGTGGATCCCGCTGCTGATCGTGTTCGGCGTCTGGAGCCACGGCGTGCATCGCCGGCCGCTGACCTATACGCCGCTGTTTTGGAGCCTGGTGTTTCCGCTCGGCATGTACGCGCTGGCGAGTTTGCGGCTGGCGCACGCCGCCAGGATCGCGGTGCTGGTCGAACTGTCGCAGATCATGGTGTGGGTCGCGCTTCTGGCCTGGGCGCTGACCGCCGCGGGCCTCGCGGCCACGCTATGGCGGCAGCGGCCGCGCCCGGTGCGGGCGTAGACGGTTGCGTTCGTTGCCCTGTAGCCAGCAACCGGCAATTGCGATAGCTTTCCGCAAAAGCAAATAAACTCGGGAAAATCAAATGACGTTTCGCGCGGGTGTTGTGCAGATCGGATCGGTGCCGTTCGACAAGGAGGCGACCGTCGCCAAGGTCGTCAGGTTCATCAAGGAAGGGGCGGCGACCGGCGCGAAACTTCTGGTGTTTCCCGAGGCGCTGATTTCCGCTTATCCCAAGGGCGCCGATTTCGGCGCGCGGGTCGGCGGCCGCCTGCCGCGCGGGCGCGACGATTTTCTCCGCTATCACGCCAGTTCCATCGACGTGCCCGGGCCGGAGGTGTCGGAAATAGCGTCGGCGGCGCGCGACGCCGGCGTCCATGTCGTGATCGGCGTGATCGAGCGCGACGGCGGCACGCTGTATTGCACCGTGCTGTTCTTCTCGCCGGAGCAGGGCTATCTCGGCAAGCACCGCAAGCTGATGCCGACCGCGATGGAGCGGCTGGTCTGGGGCTACGGCGATGGCTCGACGCTGCCGGTCTACGACACCCCGCTCGGACGCCTCGGCTCGGTGATCTGCTGGGAAAACTACATGCCGCTGCTGCGCACGACGATGTACGCCAAGAACATCCAGCTCTACTGTGCGCCGACCGCCGACGATCGCGACACCTGGCAGGTCACGATGCGGCACATCGCGATGGAGGGGCGGTGTTTCGTGCTCTCCGCCTGCCAGTACGTCACGCGCGGCGCCTACCCGGACGACTACGACGCCATTCAGGGCAATGCGCCGGAGACGGTGCTGATGCGCGGCGGCAGCCTGATCGTCTCGCCGCTGGGCGAGATTCTGGCCGGGCCGAATTTCGACGGCGAGTGCATTCTCACCGCCGATCTTGATATCGAGGATATCGCCCGCGGCAAGTACGACTTCGACGCCGTCGGACACTACGCGCGGCCCGACGTCTTCCGCCTCGTCGTCGATGAGAACCCCAAGCCGGTGATGTCGAACAGCGTCGGCGTCGCGCTCGGCGATCGCTGACGGATGATGGTCATTCGCGGTGCGGCCGGGGCGACCTGTAGCCGCTCACATCAAGCAACCTACTGGTGCGCGCCGCGCGCCCGGACCATGGTGATCTGCCCGCGTTCCTCCAGCTCCATCGCGGCCGCGTAGGAACCGATTTCCAGCGTCGCGTCGAACGTGCGTTTGGAAACCCGCAGCGCGTCCGGCGCGGACTTCAACATGTCGTCCGCCAGCGAACGGCCGTGGGCCATGAGGTCGCCGTCCGCCACCACCGAAGATACCAGCCCGGTGCGAAGCGCATCGCCGGCGCTCATCGGGCGGCCGGTCAGCAGCATCTCGCGCGCGCGCGAAATCCCGATGGTCCGTTGCAGCCGCCACGCCACGCCAAGCTCGCTGCCGGACAGGCCGACCTTGATGAAGGCCGAATGGAACGACGCGCTTTCCGCCGCCACGATGATATCGCAGCCAAGCGCGATGGCCAGCCCGCCGCCCGCCGCCGCCCCGTGAACCAGAGCCACGATCGGTTGCGGACAGGCCCGCATCGCTCGCAAAAGATCGCCCAGAACCCAATCGCCGTTGGGGCCGTCGCGAAGGCGATCCGGCTCATTGTTCGACCGGGCCTTGAGATCGGCCCCCGAGCAGAAGCCGCGCCCGGCGCCGCGCAACGTGATGACCCGACTGTCGGTATCGCGCCGCTTGGCCTGGAAGTAGCTCAGCAACGCATCGGTCAGCGATTGATTGAGCGCGTTGAGCCGATCCGGCCGGTTGAGAACGAGGTGCTCGACCGGGCCGTCCTTTTCAACGGTGAGAATTTCAGTGTCGATCATATCCGGTTCACTCCTGAGATTAGCCAACGGGCCGCAACGTCGGAATTGGCCGCCGGATCCGGCGTCGAAGCGTTTCCGGCCGCTATCCGGAATCCGCTTCGCGCCAGGCAGGGTGAGGCCGATCAGTTCGTCGCCACCAGATCGCCGACAATATCCCAGGTTTTGCCGTTGAAGCGCAACATCTGCAGCGCCTTGATCGGGCCGTGATCCTTCGCGCTGACGCTGATATTGATGCCCGGCAGCAACATCGGCACCCGCATGTCGTGGATGGATTCGATGGCTTTCATCAGGGAATCCCGGGTCGGATTGGGCCCGGCCTTCTCCAGCGCCTGGTGCATCGCGTAAGCCATGCCGTAAGCATAGGCATTGAGCCAATCGACCTTCGATCCCTGCGGATAGTATTTATCCATGAAGGCGGTCCAGGTCTTGAACTCCGGATCGTCCTGCCATTGCGGATCGGTCGGTTGCTTGACGTAGGACGACGAAAGAATGCCGACGGAATTTTCCAGACCGCCGCCCGACAACACCGGGTCAACCGAGTTGCTGACGCTGGGCAGAATGAACAGCGGCTCCCAGTTGCGCGCGCGCACCGCGCGAATCGACTGCGCGGCGAACTTCGGGGTCGTCGCCGACAGGAAGACATTGGCGCCCGACGCCTTCAGGGTCGAGATCTGCGACTCGATCGTGGCTTCGGTCAATTCATACGAAATCGCCGAAACGATCAGATTGGTCTTGTCGCCAAGCCCTTCCTTGAGGCCGCGAAGCATATCCTTGCCGTAGTCGTCGCTCTGATAGAGCACGCCGATCTTCGGCTCTTTCACATTGGCCAGGATATAGCGTCCATAGGCCCGCCCTTCGCTGACATAGTCGGCGTTCCAGGCAACCGTCCAGGGAAACTTGTCCGGCTGATTCCATCGGCTCGCCCCCGACGAGACAAACACCTGCGGCACCTTCTTGCCGTTGAGATAGGCTTGTGTCGCCGATGAGGTCGGCGTGCCGATGGGCATGAAGATCGCAAGGACTTCCTCGGACTCCACCAGCTTCCGGGTTTGCTCGATCGCCTTGGCTGGCGTGAAGCCGTCGTCGAGGCTGAGGACCTTGACCTTGCGGCCGTGAATGCCGCCCTTCTCGTTGACCATGTCGAAATAGGCGAGGCCGGTTTTGGCGATGGTCGCATAGGCCGAAGCCGGTCCGCTATAAGGCGCGGTATTGCCAAGCAGGATTTCCGTCGCCGTGACGCCCGGCGTTTGCGCCAGCGCCGGTCCGGCAATGACGCTCAAAGCCAACAAACTTCCACAGATTCTCGCGCGTAATGTCATAGCCCCACTCCTTTGATGCTCGATCGAACGCTCGCGCAGCTACATCGCGCGAGCGATGATCTCCTTCATGATTTCGTTGGTTCCGGCATAAATCCGCTGGCCGCGGACATCGGCGTAGGCGCGGGCCACGGGATATTCCCGCATGTATCCGCTGCCGCCGTGCATCTGGACGCACTGGTCGACGACATTGGCTTCAACGTCAGTGAGCCAGTACTTGCACATTGCCGCCTCGTCGGCGGGCAGATGGCCGGCCTCGAATTTGCGGATGCACTGCTCAAGAAAGGCGCGTGCGACGGTCACCGACGTCTTCAGCTCCGCGAGCTTGAATCGCAAATGCTGAAATTCGCCGATCGGCTGCCCGAACGCCTTTCTTTGCCGCGTATAGTCGAGGGTACGCTCCAGCACGGTTTCCGCGCCGGCGATCGCCGCGACGCCCACCGCCAGCCGCTCGCGCGGCAATTGCATCATCAGATAAGACAGCCCTTTCCCCGACTCGCCGAGCAGGTTGTCGGCGGGAATCCGAACGCCTTCGAAGAACAGTTCGGTGGTGTCCTGCGCGCGCTGGCCGACCTTGTCGAGGATGCGTCCGCGACTGAATCCTGGGCGGTCCGCCTCGACCAGAAGCAGCGACTTGCCGGCTTTCCCGGTGTCGTTCTGGGTCGCTGCCAGCACGATCACCAGATCGGCGTGAAAGCCGTTGGTGATGAAGGTTTTCTGGCCGTCGACGACGAATTCGTCGCCGTCGCGCCGGGCGGTCGTGCGGGTGCCTTTGAGGTCGCTGCCGGCATCCGGCTCGGTCATGGCGATCGAGGTGACGGTCTCGCCGCTCGCGCAACGCGGCAGCCAATGCCGCTTCTGCGCCTCCGTGCCATAGTGCAGGATATAGGGCACGATGACCTCGGAATGCGTATAGAATCCCGGCAGTGCGAACAGCGAGCGCGTGAACTCCTCGACGATGGCGAAGGCCACGCGCATGTCGGCGCCGCCGCCGCCGTATTGCTCCGGGATTGCGGCGCAGAGGAAGCCTGCCGCGCCCATCTTGCGCCAGAGATCGCGAGGCATATGGCCGGCGCGCTCCCAGTCCGCATAATGCGGCGCGATTTCCGCATCGATAAAACGACGGACGGATTCGCGAACCGCCGCGATGTCTTCCGCGATGCTTTCGTCATTTGTTTGAAACGAATTGGTCGCGGACACGGCTATGGACCTCCATAGGCGCACCAGCCGCCATCGACCGGCAGCGTTACGCCGGTGATGTAGGAGGCGTCGTTCGACACCAGAAACGAGACGGCGGCGGCAATCTCGTCGGCCTGTCCCAGCCGCTGCATCGGCAGCCGTTGTTCGATGCGGCTCCGATCGACGTGGACGTTGGCGAACATCTCATGCGCCATCGGCGCATCGATGTATCCCGGCGCGACGCAATTGACCCGAACGCCTTTGACGGCCCACTCGCAGGCCAGGTTCCGCGTCAGGTGGGCAATCCCCGCCTTCGAGACGCCGTAGCCGTTGGAGCTTGGAATCCCGCACAATCCGGCGACAGAGGCGATGTTGACGATGGCGCCGCCGGCGCGTCGCGGCAATGCGTGCCGGCCGAAAGCCCGACACGCCAGATAGGTGCCGCGGAGGTTGATGTCGATCACCTGCTCCCAGTCGGCCAGTTGCTGATCCACGGTGCGGACAATGGGCTCCGGAATGCCGGCGTTGTTGACGAGGATGTCGATCTGGCCGAGGCACCCGACCGCATCGGCGATCATCGCATCGACGCCGGTCTCGGACGAAATGTCCGCGACCAGCGCGACCGCGTCGTTCGGCAATTCCGCGATCGCGGTTTGAAGGCGCGCGGCATCGCGGTCGGCAATGGCCACGCGTGCGCCGTCGGCGGCGAGCCGGCGGGCGATCGCCAACCCGATGCCGCCGGCCGCGCCGGTGACGAGGGCGGTCTTTCCATCCAGACGCGCCGTCATGATGCTGCTCTCTTGACCGGCCTGGTGGCGGACCGTTCACGGAAAGCCTTCACCAGCCGCTTATGGTCGTCACTGATATTGGTCAGCGCCTCATAGGCCAGTCCGGTGTCCATCATGCTATGCGCCAACTGCTTCAGTGCGATATTGACTGTCGTCTTGGTCCAGCGGATCGCCTTGATGGCGCCGCCGGCGAGACGGTCGGCAAAGGCATCGACGTCGGCGTTCAGTCGGTCACCGGGAACGGCATGATTGATGAGACCGATCTCCGCCGCGCGGCGCGCGGAGATGCGATCCCCCGTCATCAGAAATTCCTTGGCGCGCGCAAATCCGATCAGGTGCGGCCAGATCACCGCGCCGCCGTCGCCGGCCACCATGCCGATCGAGACGTGGGGATCGGCGATATAGGTGTCTTCGCTGGCGAAAGAGACGTCGCAGAACAGCGCGATGGTCGCGCCGAGCCCCACCGCCGGTCCGTTGATCTTGGCGATCAGCGGCTTCTCGCAATCGAGCATGGAAAATATGATGGCCTTGGCTTCGGCGACGGTCTGCTCGAAGCTTTCCGGATGATCGATCGCGTCCTGCATCCAGCTCACGTCGCCGCCGGCGCAGAACGCGCGGCCGTTGCCGGTCAGCACGACGACATCCGAATCCGGATCGAGCGCGGCGTCGGTAAAAACTTGCGACAGTTCGCGATGCAGCGTCGCGTCAACCGCATTGAGGGTTGCCGGCCTGTCCATCGTCAGTTCGAGAACGCGTCCCCTCCGACTGAAGCGAATGGCCTGGTACTTTGCCTGATCCATTGGTCAACCTTGTTCCATTGGTTCGATTGCGAAATGACGCGCCTGCCGCTCGTTACAGGAAGTCGCCGTAGCTGAACTGATGATCGCGCCGCAGATCGACGTCGCGCAGGAGCAGCGCTTCGGGTTGCCGGTCCGCCTGTCCAACGATCAGGTCGAAAATCGTCCCCCAATAATCTCCCTTGCGAAGATCGAGGCTCCGCGCGCGAGGTTTATCGCTCACCGCCTGCTCCCTTTGGCTTCTCCGACCAGCCCCATCCATGGACGGGCCGGGTCAACGCCGCGACCGGACAAATACCGACTTTCGATTCGGTAGTCAATTTTATTGACTTCGCATTGATCTTAATTGATTATCTGGATGGCTGTTTTCGTCGGAGGATGGAATAATGGGTTTAATCAAGGGGATCGCGGCGGCGGCGCTCGTGCTGCTGGTGGCGACGGGGGCGTCAGCCGATGACAAAAAGCCCCTCAAGATAGGCGTGCTGACCGATATGACGGGCATCCTGTCATCGTCGCTGGGGGCGGGCTCGGTGGATGGCGCGCGGATGGCGATCGAGGACTTCGGCAAAGCCGTCGATGGCCGTCCGATCGAGCTTGTCTACGCCGACCATCAGAACAAACCCGATATCGGCGCCGCGATCGCGCGCAAATGGCTCGACGTCGATGGCGTCGAGGCCATCATGGATATCGGCAACTCCGCGGTCGGGCTGGCGGTGCGCGAGCTGGTGCAGACCAAGGACAAGATCATGATCTATTCCGGCGCCTCCAGCGGCGATCTCACCGGAAAGTTCTGTTCGCCCAACACCGCGCAGTGGAGTCAGGACAGCTACATGTGGGCTCATGCGCTGCCGGCCGAACTGGTCCGGCAAGGCAAGAAGAAGTGGTTCCTGATCGTGCAGGACTGGGCGTTCGGCCATGCGCTGGAAGGCGACGTCAAGAAAGTCGTCGCCGCGAACGGCGGTCAGGTCCTCGAAAGCGTGCGCCATCCGCCGGGGACGATGGACTTCTCCTCCTATCTCGTCCGTGCGCAATCCTCCGGCGCCGATGCCGTGGCCTTCCTCACCGCGGGGCAGGACCTCTCCAACATGATCAAGCAGGCGCACGAGTTCGGTCTCGCCAAGACCGGCCAGCAGGTTGTCGCCTTGGCCTTCCTGCTTGCAGAAGCCCATGGCCTCGGCAACCAGCAGGCGGAAGGGATTCTGTTTGCAACCGTCTGGTACTGGAATCTCGACAAGCGGACCCGCGAGTGGTCGGAGCGCTTCTTCGCCCGCAACAAGGTCATGCCCGCCGAGGCTCACGCCGCGGTCTACAGTTCGACGCTTCATTATCTGAAAGCCGTGAAGGCCGCCGGCACCAGCGACCGCGAAAAGGTGATGGCGAAGATGCGGGAACTTCCGGTGAACGATTTCTACAGCGACAACGTCAAGCTGCGCGAAGACGGCCGGCTGATGCGCAAGGCTTACATCGCCCGGATCAAACCGCCGTCGCAAGCCAAGGAGCCATGGGACTACTATCAGATCCTGTCGGAGATTTCGCCCGAGGCAGCGTGGCGGCCGCTCAGCGACAAGGCGTGCCCGCTGCTCAAATAACGGACCAACGATCCGGGGAGGGACGTTCTCCCCGGATCGGGACCGGTCGCCGGCTCGCCGGCGGCTGGTCCGCCGCCCGCAAGCGGGTTAGACTTGCGAATCGCGATGAGGCGGCGGAACACGTTGCCGATATGGAGAGCGACGAACCATCGTTATGCCTGCAACGAAGATCGCACGCCGCACCCGACGCCTTCAGCGCACGCCATTGCCCCGTGGTCCCAACGAGCGGATCCGCAAACTCACGCGAGCCGAGAAATCCGAGCAGACGCGTCAGGCGATCCTTGACGCTGCGGCGGAAATCGTCGGCGAATACGGCTACGCCGAAGCCTCCGTTTCCAGGATCATGGAGCGCGCCAAGCTGGGGCACGGGACGTTCTACGCTTATTTTCAGAGTCGCGACGAACTGTTCGATCAGTTGCTTCCGATCAAGGGCGCCGAAGTTCTCCAATTCCTCAACGCGCGCGTCAAGGGCGCCTCGAACATCGTGGATGTGGAGATCCGCGGTTTCGACGGCTTTCTGGACTATGTCCGACAGCAGCCATGGTTCTTCCGCCTGCTGCATGAAGCGCCGACCGCTGCGCCGGATGCCTATCGAAAGCACATCGACAACATTCTGGTGCACTATCGCCGCGCGCTCAAACGAAGCTGGAATAACGGAGAACTGCCGCAATACGGCGAGAATGAACTCGATACGCTGGCCTATCTGTTGATCTCGGCTCGCGACTACGTAGTCTCGCAGCAGGTGGCGCGAAGCGAGAACATCGACGCGGCGCGATCGGACGCGGTCGAAACCTATCGGAAGTTCATCACCCATGGCCTGATGGCGGATCGGGCAGCGCGCATCACAAAGCCCGCCTGAGCGGCCGTCGAAAACCGCGCCCGCTGTCGGCGGCCGCCGGTGACGTCAGGCATTGGCCTCCCGGTCCCAGGCTTGCGACGCTCCGCGCTTGCGTAGCGCGGCGCGTTGCACCTTGCCCGTCGCGGTCTTGGGTAATTCGGAGACGAACTCGATATAGCGGGGCGCGGCGAAGCGCGGCAGCACATTGTCGGCGTGCCTGATAACAGCCGTGACATCCAGCGTCGTTCCTGCCGCTGGCACGATCGTCAGCATCAGTTCGTCCTCGCCACCGGGAATGTGCGAGGGCACGGCGAAGGCAGCGACTTCCTCGATCCCGGCGAGGTCTCCAATCGCGGCCTCGACCTCGGTCGCCGCGATATTCTCGCCGCGCCGCCGGATGCAGTCCTTGATCCGGTCGACGAAGGTGACGAGGCCGTCCGTGTCCATGATCGCGGCGTCTCCGGTGTGAAACCACATATTGCGCCAGGCTTCGACGGTGCGTTCCGCCATGTTGTGGTATCCGGCCATGAAGCCGAACGGCACTTTCGGGCGCACCAGGATTTCGCCAAGCTCGCCGGCCGGCATCCGCCTGTCGGTTTCCGGATCGGCGATGATCACTTCGAAATACTCGTCGAGAACCCAGCCGGCCGCGCCCGGACAGGAGCGGCCGAGCCGCCCCCAGATCGGGATGTTGACTTCGGTCATACCGAAGCCGGAGAGAACCTCCCTGATTCCGAAGCGCTTCCGAAACGCGGCGTCGTGCGCCGGAAGATTGGGGGCATTGCAAATCACGCGCAGCCGGTGCGTCCGGTCCGTCTCCCGCTCGGGCTGCGCCAGCACGAATGCCGCCAGCGCCCCGAGCGCGTTGGTGACGGTGCAGCCGTGGGTGCGGATATCGTTGATCCATTCGGAAGCGCTGAACCGCTGCCGGATGACCGCCGGAATCCCGACCTGCAAGCTCGCGCCCAACTGCATCAGGAGCCCGTTGGCGTGGAACAGCGGGATGCAGATGTAGAAGCTGTCCGTCTCGGTCAGCTTCAGCGACTCGCGTTGGCCGATCCCGTAAAGGGTGCAATGGGCGTGCGGCATCAGCACGCCCTTGGACGGGCCGCTGGTCCCCGAGGTGTACATGATGCACGCCACATCGTGACCCGAGGGCAGCGGGCCGTCGTAGGGTGGCGTGTCGCGCCAGCCGTTCCAGGATTCCAGTTCACAACCTGCGCGGTTCGACTGAGGGGCATCGCTCGCAACGAGCAGGCGATCGAGCGTATCGACCTTGCCGGCGACGTCGAGAACGGTGTCGAGCAGCGACGGATCGACGATGACGAGGCGTGCGCCGCAGTTCTGCAACTGGTGCTGAAGGAAGGCGCCGCTGAGTTCGGTGTTGAGCATCACGGCGATGGCGCCGAACGTCGTCACGCCGAGCCAGGCGCGCACGATATCGATGCCGTTGGGCATCATCACTCCAACCGTATCGCCCGGCTTGACCCCCAAGCCCGCCAGGAAGCCGGCGATGCGCCGTGCATCGCGCGCCGCGTCGCCGAATGTCAGCGTGTCGCCGTCGACGGTTTTCAGCCAGACGGCATCAGGCCGGCACCGCCCCTGCTCCTGAAGGATGCGAGGGAGGATCCAGTCCGTGGTATCGATCGACATGCTCATCTTCGTGCCTTCCACCCTCTCGCGCCCATCTTGCGATCAGAAAATCGGACGCTTCATCGCCGTCGCTTGCGTCGCCGTACCATGTCAGGCGTCCACTATCGATAAGGTGAAAAGAACCTGCCAGCAACTGACTCCACGGACGCGATCCCGTGCGCCAGCGGGCAATCAACCAGCTCTCGCGTATGGACCTCATTGAGCGGAGGCAATCCCCATCATCGCTACAACTCTCCCCGCCGCCGCGAACCGCGCGGCGTACTGAGGCCGAGCGTCAGGCAAGCGTGAGGCCGCCGTCTACGACGATGGTCTGTCCGACGATATAGGCGGAGAGGGGCGATGCGAGGAAAAGCGCGGTCCCTGCGATGTCGCCCGGCTGTCCGAGCCGTTTCAACGGCACCCGCTGTTCGGTTGCCTCGCGCCGCTTGGGGGAATCGGTTGTGACCTTGGTCAGCTTGGTTGCGATCAGGCCGGGCGCGATGCCGTTGACCCTGATGCCGTCTTCGGCCCATGCCTCTCCGAGTGTCCGCGTCAGGCCGATCGCGCCGGCCTTGGAGGCGTTGTAGGCCGGGTTGCCCTTGGTCGAGCGGAAGCCGGCCATTGAGCTGAGAATGATCAGCGAGCCGTGGCGGGCTTTCAGCATGTCGTGGAATCTCAGGCTACAGGCCATCAGGCTGTTGAGATTGACGTCAATGATGTGCTGGAAGCCTTTCATCTCGAACTCGCGTCGGCCGTACAGCACGATCCCCTGCGACAGCACGAGGACGTCGAGTTGTTTGAATGCCGGCTCGAATGCTTCGATCGCCTCCGGATTGGCGGCGTCCATCTGCGTATAGTGCAGGCCGGCAAGGTCGGAGCCGTCGTCCGCGCTGTAGTCGGAAGCCGCCGCTCTTGTCCCCCACACATGGACATCCGCGCCGCGAGCGCGAAACGATTGCGCGATCGCATTGCCGATGCCGCTCGAACCTCCGACGACGAGAACGGTTTTTCCGGTGAAATCGAGATCGTTCAACGTAAGGTATCCTTGGAATCAGCGGTTCGGGACATCGAGGCAAAACAGATCGCGGCCAAAGGTATCCCTATGGTCTTCCGATTTATTGTCCGACATTAATGAGCAAGGTCGGGAAAGTTGTCAAACGGGTCGTTGGGAATTAAATAGAGGATATGTCCGAAATCGAGGAAATTATTCGGCCTCGCGTGTTCGTTTTTCCTTGTTCGGCCTCCCTTGAGGTTGGTCATCATCAGCCACCATATTGTCGGACGGAAAATGTCTCTCACTGAATCGGGCCGTGCGGATTTGCAGGGACGCAACGAGCCGGCCTATCGGGTCGTGGTGCGCAGCATTGAAGCCAACATCATGTCGGGCGCGTGGGCCGTGGGCGATCGGGTGCCGGCGGAAACCACTCTGGCGGCCGACTTCGGCGTCCACCGCTCGACGGTGCGGGAAGCCATCCGCGTCCTTGAGCAGAACGGGCTGGTCCGACGCCATGACGGCGGCAAGCTGCTTTATGTCACTGCGCCGCGTCAGGCCGATATTTCGCGCAAGGTGACGGCGGCAATCGTCCTGCACGAGATCAGTTTCTTCGAACTCTGGGAAAGTATGCGATGCCTGGAGCCGATGCTGGCGGAGTGTGCGGCGAAGCGGATCGACGAGGATACGCTGGAGGCGTTGCGGACCAATGTTGAAACGACGAAGGCCGCGCTTGAGGACAAGCGCAGTCTCGTCGAACTCGATATCGAGTTTCACCAGATCATCGCCCGGGCGTCGCGCAACCGCGTGCTGCAACTCAGTCGCGAGCCGATGAGCCAACTTTTTTATCCGGCGTTTCTGAGCGTTTTTTCCCGCTTGAACGCCGGCGAGCGCCTGCTCTTCGCGCATGAGAAGATTCTGGAGGCGCTCGTCAGGCGCGATGTCGCCGAAGCACGATCGTGGATGGACAAGCATATCGTCGATTTCAGGCGTGGCTATGAATTGGCCAATCTCGATATCGACGCGCCCGTCGGTCGCGTCATTTCCGCGCCGGCGGGTCCCTGACCTCGGTGGCGCGCGAGCGCGAAGCGACCAGCACGCCCTCGGGCCGGACGATGGCCCGTGCGGCATACGCCGCAGGCCCATCCGCGATAAATACCGGACCGTGACGCGGTTGCCGCGTGGCGGCGTCCTCCGCGCCGCCACAGTCGTGCTATAACAGTAGCCGATTCACCCAAGAGGGGTTGCAATGAAATTCCGCCTCGCCGCCGTTCTCGCCGTCTCCTTCGCTACCCTCCCGCTTCTGCCGACCAGCGCTTCCGCCGCCCAGTGCGGCGGTGATTTCAACCGCTTCATCGCCTCGATCTCGGGCGAGGCGCAGGCTGCCGGGATTTCGCAAGGCGTGATCTCGCAGGCGCTCGGCGGCGTCAGCCAGGATCAGGCGGTGCTCGCCTTCGACCGTCGCCAGCGCGGCACCTTCAACAAGACTTTCGAGCAATACGTCGCCACCCGCGTCGGCGCCGGCCGCATCAAGGCCGGGCGCGCGATGCTGCAACGCCATGCCTCGCTGCTGTCGCGGATCGAGCGGCAGTTCGGCGTGCCGCCCGAAATTCTCGTTGCGATCTGGGGGCTGGAAACCGACTACGGCAAGGGCGACATGGGCAAGCTGCCGGTGTTTCGCGTGCTCGCCACCATGGCGCATGATTGCCGCCGCACCGAACTGTTTCAGGGCGAACTGCTGGCGGCGCTGAAGATCGTGCAACGCGGCGATTTGCGCCTTAACGACATGGTCGGCGCCTACGCCGGCGAGATCGGCCAGACCCAGTTCCTGCCGTCGTCCTACATCAAGTACGGTGTCGATTACGACGGCAACGGCCACGTCGATCTGCGCCACAGCGTGCCGGACGTGCTGGCTTCCACCGCCAACCTGCTGAAGACCGCGGGCTGGCGGGCCGGTGGCGACTATCACGAGGGCTCCGCCAATTTCGACGCCATGCGCGAGTGGAACAGAGCCACGATCTATCGCAAGACCATCGGTTATTTCGCCGACAAGCTGGCGGGACGGTGAGCTGCGCGTCCGCCGCGCGATCCATCGATCGCCGTTCGCCGCCCGCGATGCAGCCGCGCTATACTGTTCGATAAGGTTAACGAAGCGTCAACGGCCGCCGTCACCTGCAGGCAATGCGTAGGCCGCGCAATAGGGTGGTCTTCATCGATTTACAACCACGCTGGGGATTGTTCTTTTCCGGTCAGATTTCGTTAAGCGTCGCGCGGGCACCTTGAGACAAATTCGGGGAGAGCCATGAGCAACGCAAAAATCAGCATGGGGGAGCGGGCGCGCGCGGTCCGAGGCTTGCGATGTTGAGCGTTCCGACGCTGTGGGTGGTGTTCGTCGCCAATTTCATGGCGCTGGGTCTGATCTGGACCCACTTCATGCGCAGCTACCGCAACTTCGAGGCGGCGCGGTTCTGGACCGTGGCGGCGTTATGCGCGGCGCTCGGCGCCATCATCGGAATGCTTCGCCTGTACCTGCCGCCGCTGATTCCGCTGATGACCAGCGGGGCGCTGCTGATCGCAGGCACCAGCTTCGCGATGATGGGCATCGAGCGGTTTTATGGCCGCCCGGCGTCCTGGCGATTGTCGGCGCTGATTATCGTCACGGCTTTTGCCGCCATGGCCTATTTCGTGCTGGTTCAGCCCTCGACCGCGATGCGGATCGTGATCTACTCGATCGCGCAGTCGGTGCCGGTGATCCTGACGCTGCCTTACACGCTGTCGCGCGGCGGCCGGGTGCCGACACCGGGGGCATGGTTCGCCGGATGCGTCGGCGTACTGATGGTCACCGTGAATGCGGCGCGTGCGGTGATGGTATTGTTCGGTATCGGCGGTGAGCCGTCGATGGTGTCGTTCAACCCGGTGCAGGCTGCACTGGTGCTCGTGCTGGTGTTTCTGTCGATGGCGTGGAATTTCGGCTTCGTGCTGATGGCGATCGATCGCCTGCGCGGCGAGGTGGCGTCTCTCGCTCTGTGCGACGACCTGACCGGGGTCGCCAACCGGCGGATGCTGTTGCAGCGCTTGCCACAGGAATGCGCGCTGGCGCAGCGCAGCGGCGAGCCGTTCGCGTTGCTCGCGATCGATCTCGACGGCTTCAAGGCGATCAATGACGGGCACGGCCATGCCGTCGGCGACGAGTGTCTGAAGCTGTTCGCCCGTACCGTGCAGTCGCAGCTTCGACCTGGCGATCTTCTCGCCCGCACCGGCGGCGACGAGTTTTGCGCGATCCTGCCGGCGACGACGCTGCGCGAGGGTGCGATGATCGCCCGCCACATCGTCGAGGCGTGCCGCGCACAACTGACGCTGGAGCAGGGTGTGCCGCTGCGCATCGCGGCGAGCATCGGCGTGGCGCAATGGACTCCGCAGATCGGAATGCAGCCCGACCGTCTGATCGCGGCCGCCGACCAGGCGCTCTATGTCGCCAAGAGCGAGGGCAGGGACCGCTACGCGCTGTACCAGCCACCTGCCACCGCGCCGGCCGCGGTGGAACTGCGCCGCACGGCGTAGAGCATCATCCCGAAAAGTGGGAACCGCTCTGCGCTATGCGGCCCTTCGGGTCGAGCAAGATCATGCTCCAATAAAAGAAATCGCCAAAGTCCGTTTCAAGCTGGTTGAATTGGACTCTGGCGTTTCGCCTGCGACCGGCCGACGCGCTTGTGCGGCCGCGCGCGTCACCCCATTTTTCAGCGATGATCGACGACGCTCTGCATGAACGCACCGCCCGGCGCTATCGTCCGCAACCTGGCGACGGCCCGGTCATCGACCAGGAGGGCCGCATCGTCGATTCGGATACGGCCGCGCGCGGCCCGTTCGAGTCCGCAGCGTTCGAGTTTCGAACCTCGACCGCCAATCCGTTCGGCGAACTGACGCGCGAGCAGCGCATCGCCCGGCTTGAGGCGCTGGCGAAGCTGCTCGATGTCGCTTTTGTCGTGCCCGGCACCAAGGTCCGCTATGGCATCGACGGGCTGATCGGCTTGATCCCGGTGGTCGGCGACATCATCACCACCGCGATCTCGCTATGGCTGGTGCGCGAGGCGCGGGCGCTGGGCGCGCCGTGGCACGTCACCGCCCGGATGCTTGGAAACGTCGCACTCGATGGCGCAGTCGGACTGGTGCCGGTCGCGGGCGACGCGTTCGACGTCATGTTCCGCGCCAACATGCGCAACGTGCAGCTGCTGCGGCGCTGGCTCGACAAGCAGCGCTAGAGTATGATCCCAAAAAGTGGTGACCGGTTTTTGGATAAGATCACGCTCAAACAACAAGCTGGAGCGTGCGTCTACTTCGGCTGCAGCTTCAGCGCCGCCGAGTTGATGCAGTAGCGCAAGCCCGTCGGCCCCGGCCCATCGTCGAAAACGTGGCCGAGGTGGCCGCTGCATCGCGAACACAAAACCTCGGTGCGGATCATGCCGTGGGAGGTGTCGCGCTCCTCGTCGATATGGCCCGCTGCCGACGGCCGCGTAAAGCTCGGCCAGCCGCAGCCGGAATCGAACTTCGCGTCGGACTCGAACAGCGGCTGCCCGCAGCCGGCGCAGACATAGGTGCCGGGCGTGTGCGTGAACTCGTATTCGCCGGAGAACGGCCGCTCGGTGGCTTTCTCGCGCAGCACGGCATACTGCATTGGCGTCAATTCCTTGCGCCAGTCGCTCTCGTTCTTGTGGATTTTTCCGGGCTTGGCGGCGGTATCGGACATCGCGTTCCTCATGGTGCGGGCGGACCGGACGACCAGCCGTCAGTTTGTTGCCTTGGCGGCGTTCACCAGCGTCGGCTTCTCGACGTAGTCGCGGGTGAACAGCTTCTTCAGGCTCTCGATCTTCGGCAGGTCGTTATAGACAATATAGGGCTGGCGCGGGTGCAATGTCAGGTAGTCCTGATGATAGTCTTCCGCCGCATAGAATCCCTTGAGCGGATCGACGGTGGTGACGATCGGCCGTGCGAACGCCTTCGCCGCGTTGAGCTGGGCGATATAGGCATCGGCCACTTTCTTCTGCGCGTCGCCGGAGGTGAAGATGACCGAGCGATACTGCGTACCGATGTCCGGTCCCTGCCGGTTCAACTGTGTCGGATCGTGCGCGACCGAGAAGAAGATCTGCAAGATCCTGCCATAGCTGATCCTGCCCGGATCGTAGGTGATCTCGACCGCCTCGGCGTGCCCGGTCGTGCCAGTGCCGACGATCTCGTACATCGCCGTGCTCTTGTCGCCACCGGCATAGCCCGAGACCGCTTTCAACACGCCGGCGGTATGCTGGAAGACACCCTGTACGCCCCAGAAGCAGCCGCCGGCGACCACGGCGGTCTGCGGGCCGGTTGCGGCGGGCAGATCGACCGCCGGCGGCGGAATGACGACGGCCTGCTCCGCGGCGCGCGATGACGTGAGCGAAATCGCCAATGCGATAGCGCCGAATGCGACTGCGATCGCGACGTTGCGCGGGATTCGGAAAGGCGGGCGAGGGCGCATTGATATGGCTTCCTCTTGATGGGTCTTTGTAGGCTATCGCCACAGGATACGCGCATGGGACCGCCTTGCGACGACGATCCCGGACACGAGTCCGTGACCGGGTAACAAGACCAAAAACAAAGCCGCGGGAGCAGGTTCCCGCGGCTTGGCGATCCCGAGCAAAATGATCGGTTACTGGCAGAGATAGCGGTTGCCGTCCTTGGCCAGGAAGGTGTTGGAGGCCGGATCGTAGGAACGGTAACGCTGGGCGCAATAGGCCGCGTGCTGCTGGGCCGCGGCGTTGGCCTGGCTCGCGGCGATTGCGCCGCCGATGATGGCGCCGGCGGCCAGCCCGCCGATCAGCGCGCCGGCACCGCCGCCGCCGCCATGATAGTGGCGATGGCCGTGGTAGCGCCGGTATTGCACCGTGTCGACGGACGACGGCGCGGCAGTCGCCAACGAGGTCTGGGCGGTCACGAGCGGCGCGGAATTGGCCGGCATTGTGAAGGCCGCAGCCGTCGCGCTCGCAAGCAGAGCCACGCCGAGCGTTTTCCCAAATCGCATGTCTATTTCTCCTATTGGCCCGGTAAATGATAACCGGTTTGGGGATACCGGGGTTCCGTGGACGCCATTTTCCCCATATGGCGGATTGGCGCAATAGGTCCCCGGAGGTTCCGTCGCGCGAGCCGGCGGAAAGGTTCAAAGCGCGGAACCCGGAATCGAATCATTTTCCTTTAAGAGACGACCACGCTGAGCCGCTTCGCAGCCCGCGTGATGCCGGTATAGAGCCAGCGGGTGCGGCTGTCCTGAAAGGCGAAGCTCTCGTCGAACAGCACCACGTCGTCCCATTGCGAGCCCTGCGACTTGTGCACGGTCAGCACGTAGCCGTAATCGAACTCGTCATAGGGGCGGCGCTGCTCCCACGGAATGTCCTCGACGCCGCCGGAGAAACAGTCGGCGCGCACCGACACCTTGACCAGCCGCGCGCCGAAATCCTCGTCGGGTGACAGCCGCATGGTGAGGATCGCGGACTTCGACTTGGTCCGCGACTTGACCCGCCACAGGCCGCCGTTGAACAGCGCCTTCTTGCGGTTGTTGCGCAGGCAGACCAGCTTGTCGCCGGCGACCGGCAGCGGGTCCTCGATGTCGCGGCGCTGGCGCACCCGCATGTTGTAGGCGCGGCGGGTGTTGTTGCGGCCGACCAGAATCTGGTCGGCGTTCATCACTCGCTCGGGATCGAGTGAATCGCGATGCACGACTTCGCTGTCGCCAAATTGTCCGGTTTCGAGCGAGCGGCCTTCGCGCACCGCCATCGACATCCGCACGATGGGGTCGTCCTGGGCCTGACGATGCACCTCGGTCAGCATGGCGTCGGGCTCGCAATCGGTGAAGAAGCCGCCGCCCTGGATCGGCGGCAGTTGCGCCGGGTCGCCCAGCACCAGCAACGGGCATTCGAACGACATCAGGTCGCGGCCGAGTTCGGCGTCCACCATCGAGCACTCGTCGATCACGATCAGCCGGGCTTTCGAGGCCGGGGCGTCGTCCCACAATTCGAAGCTCGGCTGCTCCTCGCCGGATTCGCGCGCGCGGTAGATCAGGGAATGAATGGTGGAGGCGCCGTCGCAGCCCTTGTTTCGCATCACCAGCGCCGCCTTGCCGGTGAAGGCGGCGAATTTCACCTCGCCGCTGACGCCATCGGCGATGTGTCGCGCCAGCGTGGTCTTGCCGGTGCCGGCATAGCCGAACAGCCGGAACACCGGCGGCGTGCCGTTGCGGCCGGGTTTGGCTTTCAGCCAGTCGGCGACGGCTTTCAGCGCGGCGTCCTGATGCGGGGTGAAGGTGGGCATGGTGATCCGGGCGGCCGCTGCGGCAGCGGCGATGATTCGTGAGCCTCAAACTAATGGTTCGCCGCTCCGGTGCAAGTTCAGGGCGGCATGAGGGACGAAGCCACCCGCATCGCCGCGTGTTATGAAGCCGCATGAAACGGGCGGCGATGTGGCTCATGATTCTGATTGGCGCGCTGGCCGTCGCCTGGCTGGCGGCCTACTTTTATATCATGCTGACCGCGCCGCGCATCAAACCCGGCGATCCGATCGAAATCTATCGCGATCCCGATGCGCCGAGCTACTCGATGGCCGCGCCGCCCGCCCGCGTTTGAGATCAGGCGGTGGCGGGGAGGTTGCGATAGTCGCCGCTGCCAAGGCCGGCGGGCGTGATCGGCAGACCGCCGTCGGCGTACTCGTTCAGCTTGTTGCGCAGCGTGCGGATCGAGATGCCCAGGATGTTGGCAGCGTGGGTGCGGTTGCCGAGGCAATGCTTGAGCGTTTCGAGAATGAGGTCGCGCTCGACGTCGGCCACGGTGCGGCCGACCAGCGCGCGCGTCACCTGCTCGGCGGCGAGCGTTGCATGCGCCACCGCGGGCGCGGATTTCGCCAGATCGAGCCGGTCGCCGTCAGGCGTAAGAATCGCGTCGGGGCCGATCTCGTCGCCCTGCGCCATCAGCACCGCGCGATGAATGGTGTTTTCCAGTTCGCGCACGTTGCCCTGCCAGCGGTTGCTGGCGAGCACCTGTCGCGCCTCGTTCGAGATCGGGCGGACAGGAACACCATTGGCGGCGGCGTATTTCTTCGCAAAATGCTGCGCCAGTTCCATGACGTCGGCGGGCCGCTCGCGTAGCGGCGGCAGCTTGAGGTTGACGACGTTGAGCCGGAACAGCAGGTCTTCGCGGAAGGTGCCTTCCCGTACGGCTTCCGCGAGATTGCGGTTCGAGGTGGCGATGATGCGGATATCGACCGGCACCGGGCGGGTGCCGCCGACGCGGTCGATCACCCGCTCCTGAATCGCGCGCAACAGTTTCGATTGCAGCCGCACGTCCATCTCGGAGATTTCGTCGAGCAGCAGCGTGCCGCCGCTGGCTTCCTCGAACTTGCCGATGCGCCGGGCGATCGCGCCGGTGAACGCGCCCTTCTCGTGGCCGAACAGCTCGGATTCCAAAAGGTGCTCGGGGATCGCGGCGCAATTGACCGAAATGAAAGGCTTCTTCGCGCGCTGCGAGCGGCCGTGGACGTAGCGCGCCAGCACCTCCTTGCCGGTGCCGGATTCGCCGGTAATCATGATCGAGGCATCGGAGCCGGCGATCTGCTGCGCCAGCTTGATGACCTTGGCCATCGTCTCGTCGCGGTAGATCAGGTCGCGCGAATCGTTGGCGACCGCCGCCAGCACCGCCGCGATCAGTTCGGGGTCGGGCGGCAGCGGGATGTATTCCTTGGCGCCGGCATGGATCGCGGCGACCGCGGCGCGGGCGTCGCTGGCGATGCCGCAGGCGACGATCGGCACATGGATGTGCTCGGCCTCTAACCGCATCACCATATCGCGGATGTCGAGCGCGACGTCGGCGAGCAGCAGGTCCGCGCCCTTGCCGCCGCGCAGCACCCGCATCGCCTGTTCGGCGTCCTCGGCGTGGGTCACCGACGCGCCGTTGTCCATGGCGATCTTGGTTGCGGTGGTCAGTTGCCCCTTCAGGGTGCCGACGATGAGAAGCCGCATGGTTTGCTCCTGTTCCGTTTCGCGTCAGGCGCGCCGGATGGATGTTGCCCGCGCCTCAGGCGCGCTCCGCCTTGATGATTTCGGTCATGGTGACGCCGAGCTTGTCCTCGACGAGGACCACTTCGCCGCGCGCCACCAGCCGGTTGTTGACGTAGATGTCGATTGCCTCGCCGACTCGCCGGTCGAGTTCGAGCACGGTGCCGGGGCCGAGCTTCAGAAGCTCGCCAACGTCCATCCGCGAGCGGCCGAGCACCGCCGAAACCTGCACCGGCACGTCGAACACCGCTTCGAGGTCGGCGGCGACGCGGGCCGTCTGCTCGTTGTCGCTGCCGCCGATGTCGTCCACCATCGGTGGCGCGTCGACGGCGTTGAGGTCTTGCAGCGGGACTTTGCCTTCGGTGTCGCTCATGATGTTGTCCTCGTGGCGTTGTGGGCGCGCGATGCGATGTAACGCGCGACCAGTTCGCTGATCTTGGCGTCGATGGCGGCCGCTTTGCGCGCGACGCCGCCGTCGGCCCATTCGATCTTGCAGTCGCCGGTCGCAAGCTCCGGTTCGGCCAGCACGATGAGGCGGCCCTCGAATCCGCTCTGCCGTGCCATCTGCTCGAACGTGTCGCGGGCCTGCTCATAGAGGCCGTCGTTGATGCGGATCACCAGATGCGGCGTCGAAACCAGGTGCTTGAAGCAATCCTCGACCAGCGCGACGATCTCGGTGAGCGGTTCGGCCTCGATCAGGGCGCCGCCGAGCTTGCGGGCGGTCGCCACCGCGACGCTGACCGCTTCGGTCTGCAAGCGGCCTTCAATCTCGGCGAAACGGGTGGCGATGGCGGCGATGGTCGCGCCGATCTCCTGAAACGCGGCGGCGGTGCGGCGCTCGCTTTCGGCGTGGCTTTCGCGCTGCCCGGCCTCGAAGCCGGCGCGATGGGCCAGCGCTTCGGCATGCGCCACCC
>JBASBO010000286.1:0-1957 GCA_049651165.1 Xanthobacteraceae bacterium
GGGCGCAAAGGCGTCGCGGGAACGTGACGATGTGCCTGCGGATCATGCCATGTTGCGAGGTGGCCAAGCTCCCAACGCGATTGCCATGACGAAACGTCCGCCGTTACCGTGGCGGTGACAATACGGACGCCGGCGCGGCTACGGCCGGCGCGGTGAACAGCCTGTTCAGCGACAGCGTCTCGCCCTTCCGCTCGCGCCGCCACACGTAAAGATCGGTCGCCGTCTTCAGCACGATCAGCAGCACCAGAAACGCGATGCGGGAGCCGTACGCCTCCACCAGCAGCGCACCGATAATGATCGTGACGTGCATGACCATCACGCGTTTGTAAGGCCCGAACATCAGCTCGCCGATCGGCGCCGTGTCCGGCGTGGCCCCGCGTGCGCGCCAGCGCTCGCGCGCCCACGGCACGAGAAAGCGAAACACCAAGCCCAGCCCGCGGCTCGCCGCGAGCGCGATCACCGCCACCCACAGCCCGCGCGTCGTAATCATCTCGCGCAGCATTGCCGGCATCCGACCGAAGTCGACGCCGCGGCTTTCTCCGAACAGCACCGTGAGAAAGATGAAATGCACGGTCATGAAGCCGCCGAAATGGACGATGAAGAACGGTACGGAAAACAGCGCGAACCAGCCGGAGGTCAGCGCCATCCGTACAATCGCAAAGCCGCCGATCACCAGCGTCTCCAGCCAGTAGATCACGATCAGGTCGAACAGCTTCCAGCCCCACAGCGCGACGCCAAGCAGCGGCAGCAGATTGGCGCCGAGCAGCACCGCGACCGACACCAGCACACGCGCCTTGCCGATCGCCGGATGAAGCAGCAGCGGCGTCGCTCCCGCCGCCGCGTCGCCCTCGCGCTTCACGCCCTGCTTCATGTTACGGCCCCGCCTGCCCGGTCTCGCCTCGCCATTCATCGCGGGAAGCGCGCGTTCGCGCCAGCCCGCAATCGAGGGGACCGGTACGGGCGCAAGGATTTTGCGCTCTCATCGCATCGCGCAAGCACGACTCAAGATCGCGGCGCAAGCTCAGCTAACGAAATTTTCATGGGCGCATTCATGCGCGGTTCATTCGTGACAGGCGAAGCTGCGCCACAGGAGTTTCACCAACGAACTCCTGCCGATAACCAAGGAGACATCCGTGAAGAAAACCGCCTTTGGATTTGCCGCCGCCATCGCCCTCGGTCTGGCTTCGTTGTCGGCGCCCGCATCGGCGCTTCCCGCCGCGCATGGCGTCGCCGTGCATACGTCCTCGGATGTGACGAGCGTGCAATTTCGCCGCCACCATCGCAAGCCGGTCTGCACCATGCGCACCATCGTGAAGCACGGCCACCATGGCAAGCGCATCGTCAAGCGCGTGCGCGTCTGCCGCTAGACGCGAAGCGAGTAACAACATCGGCGGCGGCCCCGGCGCGGGCCGCCGTTGCCCTATCCAGACGGCTTGTATTATTCCGCGGCGCGCTTGCCGCTGATTTCCGGCGGCGGCGACAAGTCCAGTGCGTCGCCCCGCGCGCCCACAAGCAGATCGAGCCGATAGGTCTCGATCACCAGTGGGCCACGACGCCGCGACACCTCCCCGATCTGTTCGACCTGCGCGAAGCGCTGCGCCAGACGCGCCTGCATCTCGGGATTGAACGTATCGACGAACAGCAGCTTGCCGCCGAGCAGCGCCGGATCCGGTGGCGGTGCGTTCACCCAGCGGATGCGCTCGTTGTATTGCAGCACGCAGGCTCCCTTCGGGAGATAGAACATCAACCAGCCAGTGGTGCCGTAATCGCTCGCCAGCACGCACGTCGCGCCGCTGCGCACGCGCGCCGCCTCGATCTCGCGCGCCAGTTGAGGCCAGCCGACGCCGATGCTGCGCACCGTGGGATCGCGGGCGTAGCCGCTGAGTACGCCGGTATCGGCCTGTACCACAAGGCCTACGAACATCGCGATGCCGACCGGCGCCGCCCAGCGCCACGC
>JBASBO010000287.1:0-7564 GCA_049651165.1 Xanthobacteraceae bacterium
GCAACAGCGCCACCGACTTGATATCGACGCGCGGCCAGCGGTTGTCCGGCATCGTCACCACCTTGATGCCGGCCGCCGCCGTCGCCTGATTTTTCGCGAAGTTGAGCGCGCGGGCGGTGACCACGACGGCGGGCGACACCGGCGCGGCCGGAAAGCCGTGGTCGCGCCGCGCCACCCCGCGCGTGATCTGAAGATAGACGATGCCGTAGCCGACGCGATTTTTCCGCACCACCTCGTGCATCACCACACCGAGCGCCGACAGCGGCATCGGCATCGCGATCCGCAATTCGCCAAGCGAACGTTCCAGCCGCGCCATGTGGCGCGGCATATCGACCAGCCGGCTATTGCGGATCTCGCAGACCTCGTAGACCCCGTCGGCGAACTGATAGCCGCGGTCCTCGATATTGACGCACGCCTCGCGCAAGGGGCGATAGCGGCCGTTGACATAGGCGATGCGTGACATTCGATAACCCTGTCGATGATTAAAAAATCAGCCTACGCCGAGCGCCTTCAGCTTGCGATGCAGGGCCGAGCGCTCCATGCCGACGAATTCGGCGGTGCGCGAGATGTTGCCGGAGAAGCGGCCGATCTGCGCGATCAGGTAGTCGCGCTCGAACACCTCGCGCGCCTCGCGCAGCGGCAGCCCCATGATGTGCTCGCCGTTGCTGCCGCTCGGCATCGCCGGCACCATCGAGCCGACGTCCTGCGGCAGCATGTCGGCGTTGATGATCGCGTCGGGGCCGCCGCCGGCGAGGATCATCAGCCGCTCGACGTTGTTGCGCAACTGCCGCACGTTGCCCGGCCACACATGCGATTGCAGGATCGCCATGGCGTCCTCGCCGATGGTGCGCTTCGGCAGCCCGGTGGCGGCGGAAATCTGCTCCATGAAGTAGTCGATCAGTTCGGGAATGTCGTCGCGGCGCTCCGACAGCGGCGGCACCCGGATCGGCACCACCGACAGGCGGTGGTAGAGGTCCTCGCGAAACCGCCCGGCCTTGATCTCCTCCTCGAGGTTGCGCGCGGTCGAGGACACGATGCGGACATCGACGTGGATTTTGTTGGTGCCGCCGTTGCGCTGGAAGGTCTGGTCCACCAGCACGCGCAGGATCTTGTTCTGCGTCTCGCGCGGCATGTCGGCGACCTCGTCGATGAACAGCGTGCCGCCGTGCGCCTCCTCCAGCGCGCCGGCCTTGCGCGCGCGCTCGCCGTTGACGGCCTCGACCCCGAACAGTTCCTCCTCCATCCGCTCCGGCGTGATGGCGGCGGCGTTGATGACCACGAACGGCCCCTGCGCGCGCGTCGAGGCGGCGTGCAGGGTGCGCGCGGTCAGTTCCTTGCCGGCGCCCGAGGGGCCGACGATCATGATCCGGCTGTTGGCCTTGGCGGCGCGCTCGATGGTCTGGCGAAGCTGGTTCATGCAGGCGGAGCGCCCGGCCAGCGTGTTCGAGGTCGGCGCGAGTTGCTTGAGTTCGCGTACCTCGCGCTTGAGGCGCGAGGTTTCCAGCGCCCGCGTCGCCACCAGGATCAACCGGTCGGACTTGAACGGCTTCTCGATGAAGTCGTAAGCGCCGCGCTTGATCGCCGCCACCGCGGTTTCGATGTTGCCGTGGCCGGAAATCATCACCACCGGCATCTCGGGGTGATCCTGCTTGATCTGTTCGAGAAGCTGGAGACCGTCGAGGCGGCTGCCCTGCAACCAGATGTCGAGAAACACCATGTTGGGGCGGCGGCTGGCGATTTCCGACAGCGCGGAATCGCTGTCGCGCGCGGTGCGGGTGGTGAAGCCCTCGTCTTCGAGAATGCCGGCGACCAGGTCGCGGATGTCGGCCTCGTCATCGACGATCAGAATGTCATTAGCCATGGGAAACGCCTGCCTTGTCATTGTCCGTTGGCGCGCCGCGGCCGGCGCGCTCCACCGCGCCGGCGGCGGCTGTGTCGCTGTTGTTGGGTTGCCCGGAAACCGCGAACCGCAGCCGCATCCATGCGCCGCGCGCGCCGGGGTGCAGCACCGACGCATCGTTGAGTTCGATGCGGCCGCCGTGATCCGCCAGCACCCGGCCGACGATCGCGAGCCCGAGCCCGGTGCCCTTGGCGCGCGTGGTGACGTAGGGCTCCAGCAGCCGCGCGCGGCTGACGTTGGGCAGGCCGATGCCGTTATCGACCACGTCGATGACGATATCGTCGCCCTCCTCGAACGCCGTGACCTCGATCCGTCCTCTGGTGAGATATTCCGGCGGCACCGCCTCGATCGCCTCGGACGCGTTCTTGATGATGTTGGTCAGCGCCTGCGAGATCAGCCGGCGGTCGAAGCGCGCGTGCATCGGCTCCTGCCGGATCTCGACCTCGATATCGATATCGGGATGGCCGACCCGCATCAGGAACACCACCTGCCGCACGGTGTCGGCGACGTCCTCGTTCTCGATCACCGGTTTCGGCATCCGCGCGAAGCGCGAGAACTCGTCGACCATGCGGCGGATGTCGTCCACCTGCCGCACGATGGTGTCGGTGCACTGCTCGAAGATCGCCTTGTCGTCGATGATGACCTTGCCGAACTTGCGGCGGATGCGCTCGGCCGAAAGCTGGATCGGCGTCAGCGGGTTCTTGATCTCGTGGGCGATGCGGCGCGCCACGTCGGCCCAGGCCGAGGTGCGCTGCGCCGCCACCAGTTCGGTGATGTCGTCGAGGGTGACGATATAGCTGTCGCGCGACTGGCTGGTCTGCTCGGCGCTGACGCGCACCGACAGCGTGCGCTCGGTGTCTTCGCGGCTGACGGTCACCTGCCCCTGCACCAGGCGCTGGGCGCCTTCGCGCGCGGTCTTCATCATGTCGTTCAGTTCGGGAATGACCTCCGATTGCAGGTGTCCCAGCATCTCGGATTCCGAACTGCCGATCAGCTTTTCCGCCGAACGGTTGAGGATGCGGATGCGGCCCGTGCCATCGACGCCGATGATGCCGGCGCTGGCCGACGACAGCACGGTTTCGATGAAGCGGCGGCGGCTGTCGATCATCTCGCTGGCGTTGACCAGTTCGTTGCGCTGGGTCCGCAACTCGTGGGTCATGGTGTTGAAGGTTTCGCCGAGCCGCGCCAGATCGCCCTCCGACTGCACCACCGGCACCTGCACGTTGAGGTCGCCGGTGGACACCATGTTGGCCGCGCCCATCAGCCGCCGGATCGGCGCCACCAGCCAGTTGGCGAAGTTGAGCCCGATCAGCACCGCCGACATCAGCACCGTCAGCGTGATGACGGTGAACATCAGCGCGAACGTCACCTGAATGCCGAGCCGGCGCGATTCCAGATCGGCGTATTCGGTGACGCCGGCCTGGGCCTGACGCACCTGTTCGACCACGCGCGGATCGAGCAGGCGGGCGACGTAGAGGAAGGTGTCGTCGAAGGCGCGCAGCCGGATCACGGCGGCGACGTAGTTCGACAGCACCGCGATCTGCGGCTCCTGCGAATTGACGTTCTTGAGGAAGTCCGCCGCCGGCGTCGCGAACTCCTGACGGATGCCGGTCTGCGCCGATTCGAGGACGTTGCGGTCCTTGTCGATCAGCATCGCGCCGGGGAGATTGCGCCGCGCCGCGCTCTCCGTCAGCATCTGGCGAAAGCTCTGGCGGTCCTGATCGTACAGCGGCCGTGCCCGCGACAGGTCGCTGGCCATGCCGACGATATCGCCGCCGATCAGTTGCGCGTGCTCTTGCAGATAGGCGTTGGCGATAATCAGCGACTTCTCGATCACCGCCCGGGTCGGCCCCGAGAACAGCCGGTCGAGACCGCGATCGATGGTGACGTTGGCGACGATCGACACCAGCACCGCCGGGATCACCGCGATTATCGAGAACAGGCTGACGATCTGGACGTGCAGCCGCGCGGCGGCGCGGCCGCGGCGGCGGGCCTGCACGACCTGCCAGACCTCGTTCGCGATGATCGCGACCAGCAACAGCACGGTCGCGCCGTTGATTAGCAGGAAGGTGACGACCACGGTGCCGGTCGGAACGATGGGCGTCAGTCCCACCAGCACCACGAAGGTCAGGAAGGCGGACGACAGCGCCAGCGCGACCGCGAACGGCGCCAGAAACCGCCGCAGCGGCCCGCCGCGCGATTCGGACGACAATTGCTCAAGCAGGGGTGCCGGCGTGTCCGCGCTGGTCATCGCAAATGGTGGCTGGCGTCAAAACCTTTCGGCCGCGAGGCCGAAGAAGTGGTGCATTCATACAACAATGTTGCCCGATTGCGACATTTCCACGGCGCAAACATTCGCGAAATCCCCTGATCGGGGCGGTATCGGCCCGAAACTGTGGACGATTCCCGCATCCTGACCGCCGACGGGCTTACCCGCCCGAGCGGTAGACCTGAATGTCGAGGTCGCGGATCTTCTTGCGCAGGGTGTTGCGGTTGAGCCCCAGCAGATCGGCGGCGCGGATCTGGTTGCCGCGCGTCGCTGCCAGCGCCGCCGTCAACAGCGGCAGTTCCACCTCCTTGAGGATACGGTGATAGAGCCCGGGCGGCGGCACGCCGTTGGGGAAGCCGGCAAAGTAGGACGCAAGGTATCCCTCCACCGCGCCGCCGAGATTGTCCACGCTGTTGAGCAGGCTGCCACTGGCGACCACCGCAGGCGGCGCCAGCTCGCCCTCGATCACCGCAGCCGTGATGACGTCCTGCGGATAGAGCGCCGCCAGCCGCCGCGCCAGATTCTCAAGCTCGCGCACGTTACCCGGCCAGCGGTACAGCCGGAGCTTTTCCAGCGCCTGCGCATCCAGCTTCTTGGCCGGCAGGCCGTCCTTCTCAGCCAGCGCGAAAAAGTGCCGGATCAGGTCGGGCAGGTCCTCGATGCGCTCGCGCAACGGCGGCAGCCGCAGCGGCACCACGTTGAGGCGGAAGAACAGGTCCTCGCGGAACAGGCCCTGCTGGATCAGGATGCGCAGGTCCTTGTTGGAGGCCGCGACGATACGCACGTCGGTCCGGATCGGGGTGCGGCCGCCGACGGTGGTGTACTCGCCCTGCTGCAACACCCGCAGCAGCCGGGTCTGCGCCTCCATCGGCATGTCGCCGATCTCGTCGAGGAACAGCGTGCCGCCTTCCGCCTGCTCGAAGCGGCCGGAGGCGCGGGCGTTGGCCCCGGTGAACGCGCCGCGCTCGTGGCCGAACAGTTCGGACTCGATCAGGTCGCGCGGGATCGCCGCCATGTTGACGGCGACGAACGGGCCGCTGCGGCGCTTGCCGTAGTCGTGCAGCGCCCGCGCCACCAGTTCCTTGCCGGTGCCCGACTCGCCCGAGATCATCACCGTGAGGTCGGTCTGCATCAGCCGCGCCAGCACCCGATAGATATCCTGCATCGCCGCCGAGCGGCCGATCAGCGGCAGCGCCTCGAACTCGGCCTCGCCGCCGGGGGCGCGCTGCTTCGGCTCGGCCAGCGCGCGGCCGATGATGGCGATCAGTTCCTTGAGGTCGAACGGTTTGGGCAGATACTCGTACGCCCCGCATTCGGAGGCGCGGATCGCGGTCATGAAGGTGTTCTGCGCGCTCATCACGATCACCGGCAGGTTCGGCCGGATCTTCTTGATGCGCGGCAGAAGATCGAAGGCGTTCTCGTCCGGCATCACCACGTCGGTAATCACCAGATCGCCCTCGCCCTGGCTGACCCAGCGCCACAGCGTCGCGGCGTTGCTGGTGAGCCGCACCTCGAAGCCGGCGCGCGACAGCGCCTGATTCAGCACCGTGCGGATCGCGGTGTCGTCGTCGGCGACCAGTATATTCCCTGCGGGCATGAGGCTCCTCAATCGTCGCCGGCCGCGCCGGCGCTGAACATCGGCAGCAGTACGCGGAAGGTGGTTTTGCGCGGCTGCGACTCGCATTCGACGATGCCGCCGTGATCGCCGACGATCTTGGCGACCAGCGCCAGCCCCAGCCCGCTGCCGGTCGGCTTGGTGGTGACGAACGGATCGAACAAATTCGGCATCAGGTCGTCGGGCACGCCGGGGCCGTTGTCCTTGACGCAGAACTCCAGCGGCAGCGAGACGCGGGTCTTGCGCCCCGGCACCGACAGCCGCACGCCGGGACGGAACGCGGTGGTGAGATGAATCTCGGCGTCGGCCCCGAGGTCGCGCGTCGCTTCGGTCGCGTTCTTCACCAGATTGAGGAACACCTGAACCAGTTGATCGCGATTGGCCAGAACCGGCGGCAGCGACGGATCGTAATCCTCGACGAAGCGGACCTCGCGCGCGAAGCCGGACTGCGCCAGCCGCTTGACGTGATCGAGCACCGCGTGAATGTTGACCGCGCCGCGCTTGACCGGCCGCTCGTCGCCGAACACCTCCATGCGATCGACCAGCGTGACGATGCGGTCGGCTTCGTTGCAGATCAGTTGCGTCAGCACCCGGTCGTCCACTGCCGCGCCCTGCTCCAATAACTGCGCCGCGCCGCGAATGCCGGACAGCGGGTTCTTGATCTCGTGCGCCAGCATCGCGGCGAGCGCGATCACCGAGCGCGCGGCGCTGCGGTGGGTCAACTGGCGGTCCATCTTGTCGGCGATGCTGCGCTCCTGAAGCATCACCACGAGATAGCCCGGTCGTTCCGAAAGCGGCGCGACGTGAAGATCGACCAGCCGGTCGCCGCCGGTGCGCGGCGTGCCGAGATCGACCTTGTATTCGTTGACCGGCGCGCCGTTGTCGCGCACCTGATCGATCAGCGTCAGCAACGGGCTGCCGAACGGCACCAGCGCCTTCAAGGGCTGCCGCCTGAGAAACTGCGTCGAGAGATCGAAGAAGGCTTCCGCCGCCATGTTGGCGTCAGCGATCCGGCCGTCGGGCGCGACCAGAAAGATCGGATGCGGCAGGGCGTTGACGATCGCCTGAGCGTCGGGCGGCGGCAAGGTTGCGATCGGCTCGGCCATCGACGTCATGCGGCGGCGCTCCAGGCGAAATCATCGAACGCCTCGCGCAGCAGGCGGTGAACGTGCGCAGCGCGCTCGGCGGTGAGGATTTTCCGCCGCCAGCCCTTCAGGCGATCCGGCGGCGCAGCGGCGTGGCGCGCGGCGACATCGAGCGACCAGCCGAGATGTTTTCGCGCGTGTCTGGTGCCGATGCGTTCGCCGTAGTGACTGACGACCTCGTCGTACAGCGCGCGGACGTAGGCGAACTGCCGCGACAGGTCGGGTTGCGCTTCCGCCGGCCCGCCGGCGAGACGGCGGCCGATCTGGCCGGGCAGCCACGGCTGGCCCTGCGCGCCGCGCCCGATCATCACCGCGTCGGCTCCCGATAATTCGAGCGCACGCACCGCGTCGTCATGGGAGGTGATGTCGCCGTTGACCACCAGCGGCACGGCGATGGCGTCCTTCACCGCGCGCATCGCGGCCCAGTCGGCCGTACCCTTGTAGAACTGGCAGCGGGTGCGGCCATGCACCGCGATCAGCCGCACGCCGGCGGCCTCGGCGCGCCGCGCCAGTTCCGGCGCGTTGAGCGAGGCATGATCCCAGCCGAGCCGCATCTTCAGCGTCACCGGCACCTTGACGGCGGCGATGGTGGCCTCGATCAGCCTCAGCGCGTGATCGAGGTCGCGCATCAGGGC
>JBASBO010000288.1:0-4048 GCA_049651165.1 Xanthobacteraceae bacterium
GCGTGGCGCGCGCCGGCGGGGCGGCGCAATTGCGCGCGCACCAGAGCCAGCGCCAGTTGCCCGGCCAGCAGTTCGTCGAAGGCGAGCCGCGCCCAGAACGGATTTTCGGGGAGAATGTCGGTCAGCTCAACCGGAGCATGGATGCGTTGCAGCGCTTCCGCGAACGGTGGAAAGCCGCAACGGCGTATCACCTCGGGGTCGATCCATTCCGGCAGCGCCGGGAGCTTTTGCAGCGCCAGCGCGATTGCCCGCCGCAGTGAGCCCAGCACGAGCCCTTCGGTCAACGGATACACCGGCTCGATCCCGGCGAGCTTTGCCAGCCCTTCCTCGTCAACCACGCGGTCGGGATGCACCATCTGCAAGGTGCCGTCGAACATCTGCACGGTGCCGGAGACGTAGCGTTTCGCGCCGACCGGCAGCAGCTTCTCGATGTAGTCGCGCTTGGCGCGAAAATAGGTCAGCAGCACGTCGCCGGTGTCGTCGCTGGCGTAAACCAGATACGGCGCGCGCGAGCGGCCGGGCGGCGCGGGGCGGTGCCGGTCGATGGTGACTTCCAGCGTCACCACGGTTCCCGGCACCGCGTCGCGGATTTTCGGCCGCGCCCGGCGGTCGATCACGCCGGTCGGCAGATGCAGCAGCAGATCGACCAGCCGCGGCGTTTCGCTGCGGCCAAGCAGATAGCGCAGCAGCTTGTCCTGCCGGGGGCCGACGCCACTGAGCGTCGTCACCGGGGCGAACAGCGGGTTGAGGATGGCGGGGCGCATGTTGCGAATCTAAAGATATTTCGGGCCGGAATGCCTGCGTTTGTGCCGGGCGTCCACGTCTTTTTACGGCCAAGACAAGGGCTGACATCGCCGCTCGCGGGGACTATACCATCCGCGCCCGGCACGTCCGGGCTTTTGCCGTTACGCTCAAGGTTGACGCATGACTGGGACGACACGATCGAGCCACGGGCTCGATGACCGCCGCAAGCGGCTGCTCTATCGCTGCTGGCATCGCGGCACCCGCGAAATGGACCTGATCCTCGGCCGGTTCGCGGATGCCCACGTCGCTTCCCTCGACGACGCCGGCCTCGACGCTCTGGAACGGCTGATCGCGGCGTCCGATCCGGCGCTTTACGCCGCGTTGACCGGAGCCATGGAACCCGCGCCGGACTTCGCCGGCGCGATGTTCGAGCGGGTCAAGGCGTTTCAAATTTCGGACTGGCAGGCATGAAAGCGCCGTCGCGTTCGCCCGCGCAGGCGCTGATCCCCGGCCGCGCGCTGACGCTCGCCAGCGTCGCCGACGGCGCGGAGGGTCTGATTGTCTCGGATCTCGCGCGCGCGGTGGCGGCGCGACCGAAGCCGCCCGCCGTCAGTCTCGCGGTGATCTGCCGCGACGGGCCGCGCATGGCGCAACTGGCGCGCGCGCTGGATTTCTTCGCCCCCGACATCGACGTGATGCAGTTCCCGGCATGGGACTGCCAGCCCTACGACCGGGTGTCGCCGCACAACGGCATCGTCGCCCAGCGCGTCACCACGCTGGCGCGGCTGTCGCGCCTCACCGGCAGCGACAGGCCGCTGATGGTGCTGACTACGGTCAACGCCGCCGTGCAGCGCCTGCCGGCGCGCGAGACGATCGCGGCGCAGGCGCTGTCGGTCGCGCCGGGCAACGTGGTGCCGATGGACTCCATCGTCGCCTGGCTGGAGCACAACGGCTATACGCGCGCCTCGACGGTGCGCGAGTCCGGCGAATACGCGGTGCGCGGCGGCATTCTCGATCTTTATCCGGCCGGGCTCGACCAGCCGGTGCGGCTGGATTTCTTCGGCGACGCGCTGGAATCGATCCGCTCGTTCGATGCCGAGACCCAGCGCACGCTGTTGACGATGCGTGGCCTCGATCTGGTGCCGGTGTCCGAGTTTCAACTGGTCACCGAGACGATCAGGCGTTTCCGCATGGGCTATGTCGCGGCGTTCGGCGCGCCGCGCCGCGACGATCTGCTTTACGAGGCGGTGAGCGAGGGGCGGCGCTATCCCGGCATGGAGCACTGGCTACCGCTGTTCCAGGAGCGGATGGATACGCTGTTCGACTATCTCGACGGCGCGCCGATCGCGGTCGAGCCGCAGGGCGAGGACGCCGCGCGCGAGCGCTTCGCCCAGATCAATGACTACTACGAGGCGCGACGCGAGGCGCTGGAGCACGACGGCGGCGGCGCGATCTATCAGCCGCTGCCGCCGGACCGGCTGTATCTGACGGAAGACGAGTGGCAAGCGCGGCTGGACGCTGCGGCGCTGGCGCGGCTGACGCCGTTCGCCGTTCCCAACGATGGCGGCGGCGAGGTGATCGACGCCGGAGCAAAGCAGGGCCGCGACTTCGCGCCGGAGCGCACCGATGGCGCGGTCAACGTGTTCGCCAGCGTGGTGGCGCATGTGCATGCGTTGCAGGCGGCGCGCAAGAAGGTGGTGGTGGCGCTGTGGAGCGAGGGCTCGCGCGAGCGCATGGCCAACATGCTCAAGGACCACAAGCTGATCCACCTCACCAGCATCAATACCTGGCGCACGGTGCAGGCGACCCCGCGCAACGAAACCATGCTGGCGGTGGTCGGCATGGAATCCGGGTTCGAGACGGATGCGGTCGCGCTCATCACCGAGCAGGACATTCTCGGCGACCGCCTGGTGCGGCCGCGCAAGGCCAGCCGCAAGCTGGAGAACTTCATCTCCGAGGTCACCAGTCTTTCGACCGGCGACATCGTGGTTCACGTCGAGCACGGCATCGGCCGTTTCATCGGCTTGCAGACGCTGGATGTCGCCGGCGCGCCGCACGACTGCGTCGAACTGCGCTACGCCAACGACACCAAACTGTTCCTGCCGGTCGAGAACATCGACCTGCTGTCGCGCTACGGCTCCGACCAGACCGGCGTCGAACTCGACCGGCTCGGCGGCTCGGGCTGGCAGGCGCGTAAAGCCAAGCTGAAGAACCGCATCCGCGAGATCGCCGGCGAACTCATCAAGATCGCCGCCGAACGGCATCTGCACGAGGCGCCCAAGCTGGCGGTACAGCCGGGCGCTTACGACGAGTTCTGCGCGCGCTTCCCCTATGAGGAAACCGAGGACCAGCTCACCGCGATCAACGCGACCCTGCACGATCTCGAAAGCGGCAAGCCGATGGACCGGCTGATCTGCGGCGACGTCGGCTTCGGCAAGACCGAGGTGGCGCTGCGCGCCGCGTTCGCGGTGGCGATGCAGGGCAAGCAGGTCGCGGTGGTGGTGCCGACCACGCTGTTGGCGCGCCAGCACGCGAAGAATTTCGCGGAGCGGTTTCGCGGTTTCCCGGTGAACGTGGCGCAAGCCTCGCGGCTGGTGTCGTCGAAGGAATTGAGCCAGACCAAGAAAGGCATCGCCGACGGCACCGTCGATATCGTCGTTGGCACCCACGCGCTGCTCGGCAAGGCGATCCGCTTCAGGGATCTTGGCCTTCTGGTGGTGGACGAGGAGCAGCATTTCGGCGTCTCGCACAAGGAGCGCCTCAAGCAGCTTCGCGCCGAGGTGCATGTGCTGACGCTGAGCGCGACGCCGATCCCGCGCACGCTGCAACTGGCGCTGACCGGGGTGCGCGACCTTTCGATCATCGCTTCGCCCCCGGTGGACCGCCTCGCGGTGCGCACCTTCGTCGCGCCGCACGATCCGGTGATGATCCGCGAGGCGCTGCTGCGCGAGCGCTATCGCGGCGGTCAGGCGTTCTACGTCTGCCCGCGCATCGACGATCTCGCCGAGGTCAAGGATTTCCTCGACAAGCACGTGCCGGAGATGAAGGTCGCCGTCGCCCACGGTCAGATGCCGCCGACCGTGATCGAGGACATCATGTCAGCGTTCTACGACGGCAAGTACGATGTGCTGCTCTCCACCACCATCGTCGAATCCGGGCTCGACATTCCGACCGCCAACACCCTGATCGTGCATCGCGCCGATATGTTCGGCCTGGCCCAGCTCTATCAGTTGCGCGGCCGCGTCGGGCGCTCGAAGCTGCGCGCCTATGCGCTGTTCACGCTGCCGGCGCAGCACAAGATCAC
>JBASBO010000289.1:0-6554 GCA_049651165.1 Xanthobacteraceae bacterium
GCGTCAGGATCGCCACCAGCAGGATCGCCAGCACGAAGTTGGGAATGGTCTGGAAAATCTCGGTGAAACGCACGATCAGCGTGTCGATCCATCCGCCAAAATAGCCGGCGATGCAACCCAGCGTCACGCCGATCAGCAGCGCCGCCAGCGTCGAGGCGATACCGATCAAGAGAGAAACACGCGCCCCGTGCATGACGCCGGAGGCGATGTCGCGCCCGAGCGTATCCGCGCCAAGCAGCATCCCCGATTCTCCGGGGCGGGCGAACGGCGTGCCGGTCATTTCCCACGGCGACGCCGGATACACCACCGGCGCAAGCACGGCCATCAGGATCACAAGACCCAGCAGGACGATGCCGATCCATCCGGTCGGCCTGCCGAAGAACGCCTTGAGGATGTCGCGCACCGTGGCCTCCTCACCGCGCCGCGATGCGCGGGTCGATCAGCCCGCAAACCACGTCGGTCAGAAAATTGACCACAATCACCAGCACCGACATCACAAGAAACAAACCGAGCAGGATCGGATAGTCGCGTTGCGTCACCGCCTCGAAGGTAAGCCGCCCAAGACCCGGCCAGGAAAACACGGTCTCGACCACCACCGCGCCGCCGATCATCGCGCCGGCCTGGAGGCCCGCGAATGTCACGACCGGAATCGCGGCGTTGCGCAGCATGTGCTTGCGCAGGATGCGCCCTTCCGTCAGCCCCTTGGCGCGCGCCGTCTTGACATGGTCCTCATGGGACACCTCGATGATCGAGGCGCGCATCAGCCGCGCATACACCGCCATATAGATGGCGGCGAGCGAAATCACCGGCAGCACCAGATGGCGCGCGACATCTAGGATGTATTCCCAGGTCGAAAACGTGGCGGCGCGGATCGAGGCGTAGCCGAATGCCGGCAGCCATTCGAGCTGGATGGAAAACACCAGCGCCAGCATCAAGCCGAGCCAGAACACCGGCGTCGCATAGAGCAGCAATGCCGCGAGCGATATCAACGTGTCTGACCAGCGTCCACTACGCACGCCCGCAATCGCGCCGAATGCGATTCCGCCGAGAACCGAGACGATAAGCGCCGACAAGGTGAGCAGCAACGTCGGTCCCAGCCGCTCCATGATCAGGCTCGAAACCTCCCGACGTTGCCGGAACGAATAGCCCAGGTCGAAATGCATGACCTTGTTCAGGTAGGTTCCGAGTTGAACGATATACGGCTTGTCGAGGCCGTATTCCGCGCGTACCTGAATGAGAAACTTCTCGTCGGTGGCGCCGGACTGCCCGGCCATGACGGCCGCCGGATCGCCCGGCGCCGCATGAACCAGCATGAAATTGATCGTCGCGATCACGAGAATGGTGAGGATGAGTTCGATCACCCTCACCAGGACTCTGCGTAGCGGCGTCACGCGTCAGCCTTCGAAGCGCGCCGTGGAAAAATTCCCGTTGACGCCGATGCTGGTGGTGATGAGATCCTTGAGGCGTTTGTCGTAGATGGTCGGATACAATTGTTCCGTCATCCACAGCACCGGAACATCCTCGACGAGAATCTTCTGCGCCCTGGAATAGAGTTCCTGGCGCTTCTCCCGCGTGGTCTGGATCGCGGCGTCCGCGAACAGTTGATCCACTTCCGGGTTGGAATAACCGCAGGTGTTGGTGAACATCACGCCCTTGCGGATATTCGACGAGACATAGGTGCGCGCCACGCCCAGCGCCGGATCGCCGAACTGGTAGAGCATATTGGTGGTGACGTCGAACTCCCAGTTGCTGACCGCCTTGGCCCAGCCGCCGACATCGTTACTTTCCAGCGTCACCTTGATGCCGGCGGGCGCCATCGCCTGGCGGAAGTATTCCGCAGCGCGGACCCAGCTCTCGCCGTAAGGCGCAACCGCGAATTTGAGATTGGCGCGGGTGCCGCTGGCATCCGGTTTCAGGCCCATCTCGTCCAGCAGCGCGATCGCTTTCTTGACGTTGAAGTCATACTGCTTGACGTCCTTCTCATAGAACGAGGTGGTCGATGCAATCGGTCCGGTCGCAATCTTGGCAAGGCCGAACATGATGCGGTCGCGAATGAAGGCGCGATCGATCAGGTGCATCATGGCCTGACGGAAGCGCTTGTCGTTCATCGGCGCACGGCGGCAGTTCGGCTCGAACCACAGCACCGGCGAGAAGAACTCGTAGCCTTTGGTCGTCATTTCCAGATGCGGCAGCGCGGCGATACGCTTGACGTCGAAGCTCTCGAGATCCGTCCACTGCGCAAGCTGCACTTCGCCGCTCTCCATCGCGACGGCGCGCGAGGCGGCATCCGGAATCACGCGGTAGTAAATCTCGGTCAGGTGCGGCTCGCCCTTGTGGTAGTAATCCTTGAACGCCTCAAGATGGATATGCGAGCCGCGCACCCATTCCTTGAATTTGAACGGGCCGGTGCCGATCGGATGATCGTTGTGCTTGGAGTTGCGATAGTCCTCGCCTTCATAAAGATGTTTCGGCAGGATCGGCGCGGAGGACGCCTCGAACGCCAGCAGGAACGGCCCGAACGGCTGTTTCAGCTTGAACACCACGGTATAGTCGTCGGGCGCGGTGATGCTTTCACAGCGATCGAAGTTGGCGCGCGCGCGTGGGTGCACCTCCTTGAGCAGCTTCGTACAGGTGAAGATCACATCCGCCGACGTGAACGGCTTGCCGTCATGCCACTTGGCGTTCTTGACCAGCTTGAACGTATAGGTCAGCCCGTCGGGCGCGACCTCCCAGCTCTCGGCGAGTTGCGGCAGCGGCTTCAGTTCGAAATCGTAGGACAACAGGCTTTCGTAGATCTTGCCGCCCACCACGCCGGTCGGCGTCTGCTGATTGAGCGCCAGATTCAGCACGGGCGGCTCGGGTTGAATGATCGCGGTCAGACCGCCGCTCGCGGTCTTGCCGATGACCGCCGTCGGAAACATCATGCCAGCGGTCGACATCGCACCGGAGGCGAGCATCATCAAATTGAATTCACGACGATTCATCAGATTCCCCCTGTATATTTCCGGTCCTGTCGCCGGTTGCTGATGAGTGAGGTTAGCCAGAGGAAGCCAAGGAACGCTGCCGTTTGGGCCATCTTCTATTCAATTCGGGCCAATCACGCGGCAGTCAGCGTTCGTCCATCAGCGATTCCTCAAGCAGATCAAGCCCCTCGCGGACGATGGCATCGCTCGCCGTCAGCGGCACCAGTATCCGGATGGTGTTGGCGTAGACGCCGCAGGACAGCAGAACGAGTCCCTTGTCGCAGGCGCGCGAAACCACCCTCTTGGTGGCCTCGGCATCGGGCTCGTGAGAGCCGCGCTCCCTGACGATATCGAAGGCGATCATCGCACCCGGTCCACGCACCTCGGCAATCGGCAGAAGATCGTTGCGGCGCTGCATCGTCAGCAGCCGTTCGCGGATCGTCGCGCCCATCGCCACCGAACGCGCGACCAGATTTTCCTCCTCGAACACATCGAGCACCGCGAGCGCCGCCGCGCAGGCCAGGGGGTTGCCCGCATAGGTCCCGCCGAGCCCGCCGGGCGCCGCCGCATCCATGATATCGGCCCGGCCAATCACGCCCGACAGCGGAAATCCGCCAGCAAGGCTTTTGGCGACGCAGATCAAATCCGGCGCAACGTCGTAGTGTTCCATCGCGAACATCTTGCCGGTGCGGCCGAACCCGGTTTGCACCTCGTCGGCGACAAGAATAATGCCGTGCTGATCGCATATCTGCCGCAGCGCCCGCATCAACGCGGCGGGAGCCTGATGGAAGCCGCCCTCGCCCTGCACCGGCTCCAGGATGATGGCCGCGACGCGCGACGGATCGATATCGGCCTTGAACAGAAACTGCAGATACTTCAGCGCGTCTTCAACGCTCACCCCGTTCTGCACGGTCGGGAACGGCACATGCCAGACGTCCGGCATCGGGGAGCCAAAGTCCTTCTTGTAGGGAACGACCTTGCCGGTCAGGCTCATCGCCATGATGGTGCGGCCATGGAACCCGCCCGTGAACGCAATGACCCCGCTGCGGCCGGTCGCGGCGCGGGCAATCTTGATGGCATTCTCGGTAGCTTCCGCCCCGGTCGAGAAGAACGCCGATTTCGCTGGCGCCGGAATCGGCGCCAGCGCATTCAGGCGTTCCGCCAATTCGATATAGGGTTCATAGAGCAACACCTGAAAACAGGTGTGGGTGAATTTCTCCATCTGCGCCCGGACCGCGGCCATGATGCGCGGGTGGCAGTGCCCGGTATTCAAGACCGCGATGCCGCCGGCGAAATCGACGTAACGCTTGCCTTCGACGTCCCAGACTTCGGCATTATCGGCGCGCGCCGCGACGATCTGCGTCGAATGCCCGATCCCCCTGACGACGGCAGCCTCGCGGCGGGCATAGAGTTCGGCATTTGTTGTCATGGTTGGCCTCGAACAATTGAGTTAGCGTCATGCCGGTTCTGTGGCGAGCAGGCTTTGCTGCCCGGGAATCGCCGCGAGTAACTCGCGCGTATAGGCTTCGCGAGGACTCTTGAAGATGTCCGAGGTTGAACCCATTTCCACGATCCGTCCACGGTGCATCACCGCAACGCGGTCGCAAATGTTGGACGCGACGCGCAGATCGTGCGTGATGAAGACCATCGCGAAGCCGAGCTTGCGGCGCAATTGCTCGAACAACTCAAGCACCTGCGCCTGTACCGACACATCGAGCGCCGAGACTGCTTCGTCGGCGACGATCACCGCCGGCTCCATCGCCAGGGCGCGCGCGATGCAGATCCGCTGACGCTGGCCGCCTGAAAATTCATGCGGAAAACGTTGCAACGCATCCGCCTTGAGGCCGACGAGTTGCATCAAATCAGCGGCGCGCGCGATTGCCACCTGACGGGTGACGCCGTGCTCGACCGGCCCCTCGATCAGCGAGGCGCCGATGCGCTGACGCGGGTTCAGCGATTTGTAGGGATCCTGAAACACCATCTGGATATGACGCCGCAGACGCCTGAGTTCGGCGCCCTTCTGCCTGGCGATGTCATGCCCTCTGAACAGCATCGCGCCCTCCTGCGGCGTCTCGAACCGCACAAGGCACTTCGCAAGGCTGGTTTTACCGGACCCGGACTCGCCGACGATACCCAGCGTTTCTCCCGCGGCGAGTTTGAACGAGACGTCGTCCAGCGCCACGGTCTCCCGCCCTCTCTTGAAGAAGCCGCCGCCTTGATAGATCAATCGCAGGTTTCGCGCTTCCAGAAGCGGCGCGGCTTCCGCAGGCACGGGGCGGAAGCGGAAACGCGGCACGGCATCGATCAGGGCCTTGGTATAAGGATGCTGCGGCGCGCCCAGCACGGCGGCCGGTGCGCCCTGCTCGACGATGCGGCCCTGCCGCATGACGGCGACATGATCCGCGACATCGGTCACCACGCCGAAATCATGGGTGATGAGCAGCACGCCACTGTCGTGCTTGGTCAGAAGTTCGCGAAACAGCCGCAGGATCTGCGCTTGCGTCGTGACATCCAGCGCGGTGGTCGGCTCATCGGCAATGATCAGCGCCGGCTCCAGCGCCAACGCCATGGCAATCATGATCCGCTGGCGCTGGCCGCCGGACAACTGATGCGGATAGACCTGGCGCAGCGCCGCCGGCTCAGGCAACTGAACGTCGGCCATCAGTTCGAGGACTTTCGTCTCGGTCTGCGCGGCCGTCAGATCGGAACGATGTAAATGAAGTACTTCGGCGATTTGGTCGCCAACCCGCATCACCGGGTTGAGCGCCGTCAACGGCTCTTGAAACACCATCGCCATGCGGTTGCCGCGCAAGGCGCACAGCCGCTCGGGAGTTGCCGCAAGAACGTCTTCCCCTTCAAGAAGGATGCGCCCGCCGGTCACCCGCAGCACGCCCTTCGGCAACAGGCTCATCACCGCCGACGCCGTCACGGACTTGCCGGAACCGGACTCCCCGACGAGGCAGACCACCTGCCGGCGATGCACCTCGATCGAAACATCATCGACGGCCTTGGCGCGATCGAGGCCACGCGGCAGTTCGACCGACAGACCTTCGACTCGCAAGATCGGTTGCGCAACGGCACTCATGCCGACACCTTCGCCGTTCGCGACAGTTTCGGGTCCAGCTTGTCGCGCAGGCTGTCCCCCAGGATGTTCACCGCCATCACGGTCAGCGAGAGAAACAGGCCGGGCGCGAGAATGGTCCACGGCCCGCGCTGAAAAACGCTGCGTCCCTCGGCCAGAACGTTGCCCCAGGTCGGAATATCCGGCGGAAAGCCGACGCCGAGAAATCCGAGAACCGCTTCGGCAAGAATCGCCGCAGCAAAGATATAGGTGGTTTGAACCGCCAACGGCGCGATGCAGCTTGGCATGATGTGCCGCATCATCACACGCCAAGCGGGGATCCCCATGCCTTCCGCGGCACGGACATAGGCCTCCTCGCGCACCGTCAGCACCACGCTGCGAACGAGGCGCGTCACCCGGGGAATCTCGGCAAACGAAATGGCCGCCACGATCGTCGTCAGGCTGGCGCCCACCAGCGACACCAGGGCGACGGCGAACAGCACGCCGGGAATCGCCATCATGCCGTCCAT
>JBASBO010000290.1:0-8777 GCA_049651165.1 Xanthobacteraceae bacterium
GGCCACGCGACCTCGCAGCGTTGCACGACGGCATTTTCGCCGCCGATCAGGCCGTGGCGCGGCTGCATCAGCTTACCGACCTGCCGCGCGAGTTGCAGGCGGTGGCGAGCGCGCTGCAACGCCCCCCGCGCGACCTCGCGCGGGAGCTTGCCGCAGCCCTGGACGAGCAATTGCCGCTATTCAAGCGCGACGGCGGTTTCGTCCGCGCCGGCTATCTGGCGGCGCTCGACGAAACCCGCAAGCTGCGCGACGATTCCCGCCGCGTCGTCGCCGAAATGCAGGCGCGCTACGCCGACGACACCGGCGTCAAGACGCTGAAGATCCGCCACAACAACGTGCTCGGCTATTTCGTCGAGGTCACCGCCCAGCACGGCGAGCGGCTGATGACGCCGCCACTCAACGCCACCTTCATCCATCGCCAGACGCTGGCCGGTCAGGTGCGCTTCACCACCGCCGAGCTTGGCGAGATCGAAGCGAGGATCGCCAATGCCGGCGAGCGCGCGCTGGGGCTTGAGCTGGAGATTTTTGACAAGCTCTGCGCCATGGCGATCGAGGCCGGCGACGATCTGCGCGCCGCCGCCCATGCCTTCGCGGTGCTCGATGTCGCCACCGCGCTGGCGAAACTCGCGGTCGACGAGAACTACGTGCGGCCCGAGGTGGACGCCTCGCTCGGCTTCGCCATCGAAGGCGGCCGCCATCCGGTGGTCGAGCAGGCGCTCAAGCGCGCCGGCCAGCCGTTCATCGCCAACACCTGCGACCTGTCGCCGGGGCCGGCGCAGGCTTCGGGGCAGATCTGGCTGATCACCGGCCCCAACATGGCCGGCAAATCCACTTTCCTGCGCCAGAACGCGCTGATCGCGCTGCTGGCACAGACCGGCAGCTTCGTGCCCGCCTCACGCGCGAGGATCGGCGTCGTCGACCGACTGTTTTCGCGCGTCGGCGCCGCCGACGATCTGGCGCGCGGCCGCTCTACCTTCATGGTCGAGATGGTGGAGACCGCCGCGATCCTCAATCAGGCCGGCGAGCGCGCGCTGGTGATCCTCGACGAGATCGGCCGCGGCACCGCGACCTTCGACGGCCTCTCGATCGCCTGGGCCGCGATCGAGCATCTGCACGAGTCCAACAAGTGCCGCACGCTGTTCGCAACGCATTACCATGAACTCACGGCGCTGTCGGCCAAGCTGCCGCGCCTGTTCAACGCCACGGTGCGGGTCAAGGAATGGCACGGCGACGTGGTGTTTCTGCACGAAGTTCTGCCCGGCTCGGCCGACCGGTCCTACGGCATTCAGGTGGCGAAACTTGCCGGCCTCCCGGGGAGCGTCATCACCCGCGCCAAGGCGGTGCTGGCGAAACTCGAAGCGCAGGATCGCGGCGCGACCACGCGGGCCCTGACCGACGACCTGCCGCTGTTCGCGGTGCCCTCGCGCGCGGCAAGCGAGCCGCAACCGCCGAGCGAAACCGAGCAGTTGATCGCAGCACTTGAAGCGCTGCACCCCGACGAAATGTCGCCGCGCGAGGCACTCGACGCGCTCTATGCCTTGAGGGCGAAGCTGCCGAAAGATTGAGCGGCTGCACCACCGGCATCGGGTGCCGCACTGCCGAAACAAGCTCTTGCTTTCCAAGACGTTATGCTGACAGATCGACGGCAGGCCCCGTCAACCGGGGCCGCGCGCCGCCGTTCGACAGCCGAACCCGATGGATACCGAGACCGTACCACCCGCCTCCGATCCGATCTTCGATACCGCGCGGGTCACCGCCGAGGTCGATGCGCTGGCCGACCGTCACGCCGGGAGCAACGACGCCTTCCGCGCGGCGCTGGCGCGCCTGCTCAAGGCCGAACTGCTCAGGGCCCGCGAGACCGCGCAAGCGATCCTGCTGAAGGACCGCCACGGCCGCCGCTGCGCCGAGCGGCTGTGCTTCGTGCAAGACGAAATCATCCGCATCCTGTTCACCGCCGCCACCCGCTACCTGTACCGTTCGTCGATCCCTTCGGGCGCCGAGCGGATGGCCGTGGTCGCCACCGGCGGCTACGGACGCGGGCTGATGGCGCCGGAATCCGACATCGATCTGTTGTTCATCCTGCCCTACAAGCAGACCGCGTGGGGCGAGCAGGTGGCCGAGGCCATCCTCTATTGCCTGTGGGACATGGGCCTCAAGGTCGGCCACGCCACCCGCTCGGTCGATGAGTCGATCCGTCAGGCGCGCGGCGACATGACCATCCGCACCGCGATCCTGGAAACCCGCTATCTGACCGGCGACCGCGGGCTCTATGACGAACTGGTGGAGCGCTTCGACAAGGATGTGGTGCAGGGCACGGCGTCCGAGTTCGTCACCGCCAAGCTCGCCGAGCGCGAGGAGCGCCACCGCCGCGCCGGGCAGTCGCGCTACCTGGTCGAGCCCAACGTCAAGGACGGCAAGGGCGGTCTGCGCGATCTGCACACCCTGTTCTGGATCGCCAAATACGTCTATCGCGTCCGCGACACCGCCGAACTGCGCAAGCGCGGCGTGTTCGATGCCCACGAGTTTCGTGTGTTCGGCCGCTGCGCCGACCTGTTGTGGTCGGTTCGCTGCCACCTGCATTTCATCACCGGCCGTCCCGAGGAGCGGCTGTCGTTCGACCTGCAACGCGAGATCGCCCAGCGGCTCGGCTACACCTCGCATCCCGGAATGCAGGACGTCGAGCGCTTCATGAAGCACTACTTCCTCGCCGCCAAGGACGTCGGCGACCTGACCGCGATCCTGTGCGCCAAGCTGGAGGACCAGCAGGCCAAGCCGGAGCCGGTACTGAGCCGGATGATGGCGCGGCTGCGCCCCGGGGCCAAGCGGCGGCGGGTGCCGGACAGCGACGACTTCGTCATCGACAACAACCGCATCACGCTGGCGACCCCGGACGTGTTCCGCCGCGACCCGGTCAACCTGATCCGTATCTTCCGCCTCGCCCAGAAGAACAACCTCGCGTTCCATCCCGACGCGATGCGCACGGTGACGCGCTCGCTGCGGCTCATCAACACCCAGGTCCGCGACGACCCCGAGGCCAACCGGCTGTTCCTCGAGATCCTGACCTCCGACGACGCCGAGATCGTGCTGCGGCGGATGAACGAAACCGGCGTGCTGGGCCACTTCATCCGCGCCTTCGGCCGCATCGTGGCGATGATGCAGTTCAACATGTATCATCACTACACCGTGGACGAGCATCTGTTGCGCTGCGTCGGCTTCCTTCAGGAGATCGAGCGCGGCGCCAACGAGGAGTTCGCGCTCGCCTCCGACCTGATGCGCAAGATCCGTCCCGAGCACCGCACCGTCATCTACGTCACCGTGCTGCTGCACGACATCGCCAAGGGCAGGCCGGAGGACCATTCGATCGCCGGCGCCAAGGTGGCGCGGCGGCTGTGCCCGCGGCTTGGCCTCAACGCCGCCGACACCGCGCTGGTGGCGTGGCTGATCGAGCAGCACCTGACGATGTCGGGGGTGGCGCAGTCGCGCGACCTGTCGGACCGCAAGACCATCGAGAATTTCGCCGCCGTGGTGCAGTCGGTCGAGCACATGAAGCTGCTCACCATCCTCACCACCGCCGACATCCGTGGCGTCGGGCCCGGGGTGTGGAACGGCTGGAAGGCGGAACTGCTGCGCACGCTCTATTACGAAACCGAGCCGGTGCTGACCGGCGGCTTCTCCGAGGTCAACCGCACCCAGCGGATCGCAGCCGCGCAGGCCGAGTTCCGCGCCGCGTTCACGGAGTGGCCGGAAGCAACACTCACCGCCTACATCGCCCGGCATTACCCGGCCTACTGGCTCAAGACCGACCTGCCGCGCAAGATCCGCCACGCGCGCTTCCTGCATTCCGCCGAGGAAGGCCACCACAAGCTGGCGATCAATGTCGGCTTCGACGAGGCGCGCGGCGTCACCGAACTGACGATCCTTGCGCCGGATCATCCCTGGCTGCTGTCGATCATCGCCGGGGCCTGCGCTTCCGCCGGCGCCAACATCGTCGACGCCCAGATCTACACCACCACCGACGGCCTCGCGCTCGACACCATCGCCATCTCGCGCGAATACGACCGCGACGAGGACGAAGGCCGCCGCGCGACGCGGATCGGCGACATGATCGAGCAGGTGCTGGAAGGCAAGTTGCGGCTGCCCGAAGTGGTGGCGCACCGCGTCGCCAGCCGCACCAAGCCGCGCCCGTTCGTGGTCGAGCCCGAGGTCGTCATCAACAACCAGTGGTCGGACCGCCACACCGTGATCGAAGTCTCCGGCCTCGACCGGCCGGGCCTGCTGTATCAACTGACCACGGCGATCTCGAAGCTCAACCTGAACATCGCCTCGGCGCACGTCTCGACCTTCGGCGAGCGCGCCCGCGACGTGTTCTACGTCACCGACCTGCTCGGCGCGCAGATCACCGCGCCGACCCGGCAGGCCGCGATCAAGCGCGCGCTGGTGCACCTGCTGACCAACGATTCCGCCGTCGCGCCGCCAGCGGCGTAACCCGCCAGCGGCCACGCATCGGTCACCCGGCGATATCCACGCCTTCGTGCCGCAGCAGCCAGAGCTTGCGGTCGAGGCCGCCGCCGTAGCCGGTGAGCGAACCGTTGGAGCCGATCACGCGATGGCACGGCACCACCACGCTGATCGGATTGGCGCCGTTGGCGTGACCGACCGCGCGCACCGCCTTCGGCCGCTCGATCCGGGCGGCCAGCGCGCCATAGCTGGTGGTCGTGCCCGGCGCGATACCGCGTAGCGCCGACCATACCTCGCGCTGGAACGCCGTGCCACCGAAGCGGCAGCGTACAGTGGCGAGCGAATCGAGATCGCCGGCGAAATATCCGGCGAGCGCGGTGCGGATCAATGCCGGTGCGGCCCGCTCGACCAGTTCGGAGCGGCCGTATTGCTGGCGAATCAACTCAGTCATGCGCTGTTCGTAATCGGCCCAGTCGAGCGCGCACAACCGATCATCGGCGTCGGTCACCACAAGCGCCACGCCGATCGGCGTCTCGAACCGATCCAGATAGAAACGTTCGGGTGTTTTTGCGGGCATTCGCACCATCCGTAAAACCTCGGACCACCAGTTCCGATCCGATACGCCAAAGGTCGCATACGGAAGTCGGATTTATCCCGAATATCCCGACTATGCGCACGTTTCACTTTACATTGGCAAATCGGTCCCGCCACTATTGCGCCAACGGCGGCGTCGGCCATGGCCGATCGACTGTCGAATAAGCAAGGTTCGTGTCACACAAAGGAGGAAATGCCAATGAGGGATCACATCCTAGGTCTAACCGTCGCGTCCACGCTTGCCGTCGCGCTGTCGGTAACGTCGGCTCATGCGCAGAAGAAATACGACACCGGCGCCACCGACACCGAAATCAAGATCGGCCAGACTGTGCCGTTCAGCGGCCCCGCTTCCGCCTATGCCACGATCGGCAAGACCCAGGCCGCCTATTTCAAGATGATCAACGATCAGGGCGGCGTGAACGGCCGCAAGCTCGACCTGATCCAGTACGACGACGCCTACAGCCCGCCCAAGGCGGTCGAGCAGGTGCGCAAGCTGGTCGAGGGCGACGAGGTTCTGCTCACCTTCCAGATCGTCGGCACCCCCTCGAACGCCGCCGTACAGAAATACCTGAACCAGAAGAAGGTCCCGCAACTGTTCGCGGCGACAGGCGCAACCCGCTTCACCGATCCCAAGAATTTTCCGTGGACGATGGGCTTCAACCCGAACTACCAGTCCGAGGGCCGCATCTACGGCAAGTACATTCTCTCCAACTACCCCAACGCCAAGATCGGCGTGCTGTATCAGAACGACGATCTCGGCCGCGACTACGTGACCGGCCTGAAGGAAGGGCTGGGCGACAAGGCCGAGACAATGATCGTCGCCGAAACGTCCTATGAACTCACCGACCCGACCATCGACTCCCAGATCGTCAAGCTGAAGTCCGCCGGCGCCGACCTGCTCTACGACGCCTCGACGCCGAAATTCGCCGCGCAGGCCATCAAGAAGGTCGCCGATCTCGGCTGGAAGCCGGTGCATATCCTCGACATCAACGCCACCTCGGTGGGCGCGGTGATGAAGCCGGCCGGCCTGGAAAACTCCAAGGACGTCATCAGCACCAACTACGGCAAGGATCCGCTCGATCCGGCCTGGAAGGACGATCCGGGCATGAAGAAGTACTTCGACTTCATGGCGAAGTATTATCCCGACGGCGACAAGGACTCGAGCTTCAACACCTACGGCTACAGCACCGCGCAGCTTCTGGTGCATGTGCTGAAAGCCTGCGGCGACAACCTGACCCGCGACAACGTCATGAAGCAGGCGACCAATCTCAAGAACGTCCAGCTCGACCTGTCGCTGCCGGGAATCGTCGGCACCACCTCGCCGACCGATTACCGCGTCAACAAGCAGTTGCAGATGATGAAATTCGACGGCCAGCGTTGGGAATTGTTCGGCCCGATCATCGTCGACGATCACAAGGGTTGATCGCGACAGCGGTCGCAATCGGTCACGACATGAGGCCGGCGCGATGGGGAACCGTCGCGCCGGCCTCACCTTTTCGCGCCACTCCGCCCGGTAGGGTTAAGGCATACTGAAAGCCTTGTTTTTCAAGGGTTGGCGTCACCGCCGGTGAATCGGCGTTAACCGTCATTTAACGCGCTTTTAAATCCCGCAGGCTACTTTCCGGCAAGCATGGGGCGGGTGCGTGAACGGATGGCGGCGCGGGGAAAGAAAAGCAGTCAGCGGAAGGAGCCGCAGTTCGGGCTGGGCGCCTCACTGGCGAGCCTGCGCCTTAACATTGCCGACCGCATCAGCATCGCCGGCGACGACAAGCCGGCCAAATCAAACAAATCCGCCAATCGCGGCGACGGCAGCAATTCCCGCAAGCCACGCAAGCGCAGGGCGCGCGGCGGGGTACGGCGCAAGATCTATCGCGCGGCGTATTGGAGCGCGGTGGCCGGGCTGTGGGGCGTCATCGCCGTCGTCGGCGTGGTAATCTGGGTCGGTGCGCACCTGCCGCCGATTCAATCGCTGGAAATCCCCAAGCGGCCGCCGACGATCCAGATCGTCGGGCTCGACGGCGGCGTGCTGGCGACGCGTGGCGAGATGGGCGGGGCAAGCGTCGCCCTGAAGGAACTGCCGGCGTATCTGCCGAAAGCGTTCATCGCCATCGAGGACCGCCGCTTCTACAGCCATTACGGCATCGACCCGTTCGGCATCGCCCGCGCCGCGATCGCCAACGTCCTGCATCGCGGCGTCTCGCAGGGCGGTTCGACGCTGACGCAGCAGCTTGCGAAGAACCTGTTCCTGACCCAGGAGCGCACGCTGCAACGCAAGCTCCAGGAAGCCGAACTCGCGCTGTGGCTGGAGCACAACCACACCAAGGCGGAAATTCTCGAACTCTACCTCAACCGCGTCTATTTCGGTTCCGGCGCCTACGGCGTCGATGCCGCCGCGCAAAAGTATTTCGGCAAGTCGGCGCGCAAGGTGACGCTTGCAGAAGCCGCGATGCTGGCCGGGCTGGTGAAGTCGCCGTCGCGACTCGCACCCAACCGCAATCCCGAGGGCGCTGCGACGCGCGCCCAGACCGTGCTTACCGCGATGGCCGATGCCGGCTTCATCACCACTCAGCAGGCCAAGGCCGCGATCGCTAACCCGTCCTACGCGGTGAAGCCGCCGGGCGCCGGCACCATCAACTATGTCGCCGACTGGATCGGCGAGGTGCTCGACGACCTGATCGGCCAGATCGACCAGAACATCGTGGTCGAAACCTCGATCGATCCCAAGCTGCAAAGCGTGGCGGAAGCGGCGGTGATCGACGAACTCGCCGCCAAGAGCGTCAAGTTCAATGTCAGCCAGGGCGCGCTGGTGGCGATGACGCCGAGCGGCGAGGTGCGCGCCATGGTCGGCGGCCGCAACTACACCGACAGTCAGTTCAACCGTGCGGTCACCGCGCGGCGTCAGCCCGGCTCGGCCTTCAAGCCGTTCGTCTACCTGACCGCGGTCGAGGCCGGACTGACGCCCGAGACGATCCGGCAGGACGCTCCGATCGACGTCAAGGGCTGGCGGCCGGAGAACTACACCCACGAATATTTCGGCGCGGTGACGCTGACACAGGCACTGGCGATGTCGCTCAACACCGTGGCGGTGCGGCTCGGGCTCGAAGTCGGCGCGAAAAACGTGGTGCGCACCGCGCATCGCCTCGGCATCGCCTCGAAGCTCGACGCCAACGCCTCGATCGCGCTCGGCACCTCCGGCGTGTCGCTGTTGGAACTGACGGGCGCCTATGCACCGTTCGCCAACGGCGGCTATGGAATTTCCCCGCACGTCGTCAACCGCATCCGCGCCGAGAACGGCAAGGTGCTGTACCGGCGGCCGCCCGATCCGCGCGACCGGGTGATCGAGCCGCGCCATGTCGCGATGATGAACACCATGATGCGCGAGACGCTGGTCAGCGGCACCGCGCGCAAGGCCGAGATTCCCGGCTGGAGCGCGGCGGGCAAGACCGGCACCAGCCAGGATTTCCGCGACGCCTGGTTCATCGGCTACACCGCCAACCTCGTCACCGGAGTCTGGCTCGGCAACGACGACAACTCGCCTACCAGAAAGGCGACCGGCGGCGGCCTGCCGGTGGAGGTGTGGACCCACTTCATGCGCACGGCGCATCAAGGCGTCGCGGTCGCAGTCTTGCCGGGCGCGCAGGCGGGCGGCCTGTTCCCGAGTTTCTCGTCGAGCGCGCCGCAGCAGACCAGCGTCGCCCCCGCCGCCACACCCGCCGGCGTCACCG
>JBASBO010000291.1:0-16516 GCA_049651165.1 Xanthobacteraceae bacterium
GCGGGCGACGCTGTCGGCGGCGACGTCGCAGCCCCTCACCGCGAAGCCGGCGCGCCTGAGCGACAGCGCCATGCCATAGCCCATCGATCCCAAGCCGATCACGGCGATGCGTTGCGTGGAGACAGCCATCTGGCGCTTCCTTTTTGCTTTGGTCCTGCCTATCACGCCTTGGCCGCGCTGCCAAAGCATGGAACAAATGCCGCCATGAGCGATAGCAAACTCCGCGACGACATCTGCCGGTTCGGTCGCTCGCTGTTCGAGCGCGGGCTGACGCCAGGCTCCTCTGGCAACATCAGCGTGCGGATGGACGACGGCGGCTGGCTGGCGACGCCGACCAACGCCTCGCTCGGCTTCCTCGACCCGGCGCGGCTGTCGCGGCTGGACGCCGGCGGCCGGCTGATCGACGGCGACCCGCCGACCAAGGAAATCCCGCTGCACACCGCGCTCTATCAGACGCGCGGCGCGACCGGCGCGGTGGTGCATCTGCACTCGACCCACAGCGTCGCCGTCTCGATGCTGCCGGAGATCGATCCGCGCGCGGCGCTGCCGCCGCTGACGGCCTATTACCTGATGCGCTGCGGGCCGACCGCGCTGGTGCCCTATTATCACCCCGGCGACCCGGCGGTGGCGGACGCCATCAAGGGTCTCGCCGGACGGTATTCATCGGTGCTGCTCGCCAATCACGGCCCGGTGGTGGCCGGCGCGACGCTGGAGGCGGCGGTGTTCGCCACCGAGGAACTGGAGGAAACCGCGAAGCTCTATCTGCTGTTGCGCGGCCTGAACCCGCGCACGCTGTCGCCACAGCAGATCGCGGATTTGAACAAGACGTTCGGGCTGTCGGTGCCGGAGCACGGCCACGACTGACAACAGCGGCGGCCGCGCTCAAAGCCCCAGATACGCCTTGCGCACGTCGGGATTGGTGCGGATCTCGGCCGCCGGACCCTGCATCTGCACCCGGCCGGTTTGCAGGATGTAGGCGCGGTCGGCGATCTCCAGCACCTCGGCCATGCGCTGCTCGACGATCAAGACCGTCAGCCCGGTCTTGCGGATTTCCAGCACCGCCTGGAAAATCTCGTCCACCAGCTTCGGCATGATGCCCTGCGACGGCTCGTCCAGCATCAGCAAGCGCGGCCGCGTCATCAGCGCGCGGCCGATCGCCAGCATCTGCTGCTCGCCGCCGGACAGCGTGCCGGCCAGTTGGTCGAGCCGTTCCTTGAGGCGCGGGAAAAGCTGGAACACCAGCGCCAGCGGCGCGTCGCGATCGGCCTTGCCGCGATAGAGGTAGCTGCCGAGCCGCAGGTTGTCCTCCACCGTGAGACTGGGAAACAGCCGCCGGTTTTCCGGCACGTAGGCGATGCCGCGCGCGGTGATGAGGTGCTGCGCCACGCCATCGATGCGTTCGCCGTCGAAGGTCACCGTGCCGCTGCGCGGCCGCACCGCGCCGGCGATGGTTTTCAGAAGCGTCGATTTGCCCGCGCCGTTGGCGCCGGCGACGCACACCACCTCGCCCTTGGCGACCTCGATCGAGACGCCGGAAATCGCGACCAGCCCCTCATAGGCCGAGGTCAGATCACGCGCCGACAGCATGGCGATCCCCCAGATAGGCGGCGATGACTTTCGGATCGCGCACGACGTCGGCGGGCTTGCCCTCGGCCAGCACCTTGCCGAGATCGAGCACGATGGCGCGGTCCACCAGCGGCATGACGATTTCCATGACGTGCTCGACCATCAGCACGGTGACGCCGGTCTCGCGCACGCGGCGCACCAGTTCGACGCCGGTCTGCGCCTCCAGCGGCGTCAGCCCGGTCAGTACTTCGTCGAGCAGCAACAGCTTCGGCTCGGTCGCCAGCGCCCGCGCCACTTCCAGCCGCCGCTTTTCCGACGGGATCAACTCCGAGGCCATCACCTCGGCGCGCGCGGCAAGGCCACAGAATTCCAGCACCTCATACGCCTTGCGCCGCGCCGCGCGCATCTCGGTGGTGCGGATCAGCGCGCCGACGATGACATTGTCGATCACCGTCATCGTCTCGAAGCTCTTGACCACCTGAAAGGTGCGGGCGATGCCGCGCCGGCAGCGCTCGGTGGCGGGCGTCGCGGTGATGTCCTCGCCGTCGAGCCATATGCTGCCCTGCGTCGGCGGCCGCACGCCGGCGATCAGGTTGAATAGCGTCGATTTGCCGGCCCCGTTCGGCCCGATCAGGCCGACGATCTCGCCGCGCTGGACCGAAATCGACACGTCTTCGTTGGCGATCAGGCCGCCGAAGCGCTGCCACACGCCGCGCGTTTCAAGCAGAGCCGTCATCGCGCCGCCTCCGCCTTGCGCTTGCGCGAGAACAGCCCGAGCAGGCCGTCCGGCCGCGCCAGCGAGATGATGACGATCAGGCTGCCGTAGACGATCAGATCGACGCCACGCCCCGAGCCGCCGATGAACGAGCGCGTCAGTTCGGTGACCGGGATCAGCACCGCCGCGCCCAGCACCGGCCCCCACAGCGTGCCGATGCCGCCGACCACCGCCGGCAGCGAGATCAAAAGCGAAAACTGGAAGCTCATCACCGCGTCGGGATCGATGTAGGACACGAACATCGCGTAGAACGCGCCGCCGATCGCGGTGAGGAACGCCGAGATCGCCCCCGCCCCCATCTTCGACTTGAATACTACCACGCCGAGGCTCTCCGCCGCGTCCGGGTTGTCCTTCACCGCGCGCCACCAGTAACCCCACTTCGAGTTCTCCAGCCACCACGTCACCAGCCACGCGACGGCGGCGAACAACAGCGCGAAGTAGAAATACGGCAGCTTGGAACGGGTGAACTGGAATTTCGCCCAGCTATCCTCGCGCACCATGATGTCGATGCCGAGCGCCGCCCCGGCCCAGTCCCAGTTCAGGAACAAAAGATAGGCGATTTCGGCGATGACGATGGTGGCGATGGCGAAGTAATGACCGCCGAGCCGGAACGTCGGATAGCCCAACGCCAGCGCGATCAGCGCCGAGAGCAACCCGCCGGCCAGCATTCCGAACCACGGCAGGATGCCGAACTTGGTGAGCAGGATCGCGGTGACGTAGGCCCCGAGCCCGAAATACAGTGCGTGGCCGAGCGAGATCTGGCCACAGTAGCCGCCGAGAATGTTCCAGCTCTGCGACAGCCCGGCATACATCAGGGTCAGCACCATGATGTTCTGGACATAGACGTCCTTGACGAACAGCGGCACGCAGGCCGCGAGCGCGACTAAGATCGCGGCGAGGATCAGGTCGCGGCGGCGGTGGACGGCGTGGGTTGCGTCGTGCATCAGATCGATCCGAACAGCCCGCGCGGGCGAATGAACACCACCAGCAGATAGACGGCATAGATGCCGACCGCCTTGAGCGAGGGCGGCATCATCAGCGCCGTCATCGCCTCCACCAGCCCGACCAGAATGCCGCCGGCGAACGCGCCGAACACGCTGCCGAAGCCGCCGAGCGCCACCACCACATAGGCGATCAGCGCGAACGAGGCCCCGACATCGGGATAGATGTAGAAGAACGTCGCCATGATCGCGCCGGCAAGGCCGACCAGCGCCGAGCCGAGGCCCCAGCCCAGCGCGAACACCCGGTTCTTGTCGATGCCGACCAGCGCCACCGCGCCGGCGTCCTCGCGTGTCGCCTCAAGGGCGCGGCCGAAATCGGTGCGCCGGATGAAGACATACAGCGCGCCGAAAGCCACGATGGCGAGCAATGCGCCGACCAGTTGCGGCACCGGCAGGTAGATGCCGCCGACCGACACCGTCTTGCCGCCGAGCCACGAGGCGGTGATGCTGCGATAGTCCGGCGTGAAGAAATACTGCGCGAGGCCGCGCAGCACGATGGCAAGGCCGAAGGTGGCGAAGATCTGCACCATGCCGACGTTGGTCTTGGCTCGCATCGCGAACCTGATGATCACGAGATAGACCACCGCGCCGAACACGAACATCGCCGCCGCCACCAACGGCATCGACAGCAACGGATCGATGGCGAAGAAGGCGAACAGGAAGAACGCTGCGTACATCGACAGCATCAGGAACTCGCCATGGGCGAAGTTGACGATGTTCATCAGCCCGAAAATAAGGGAAAGCCCGACGGCGATGAGGCCGTAGAGCAACCCCATCAGCAGGCCGCTGGCGAGGCTCTGGATAATGGTTTCGGCTGTCACAAGTGTTGCTCCATCATCTCGCCTCCCAAAATGGAGCACGGTGGGTCAACCAATCCCGGCGTCGTCCTCGCGTAGGCGAGGACCCATAACCCCTGGCGCTGGCGATCTTGAATGATTTCGCCCCGATTGCTTGAGCCGAACCGCTGCGGCGTATGGGTCCCCGCCTGCGCGGGGACGACGGTTTTCATGTTGCAAATCCGTGCGCAAAACGAATTTCGGTCAGGCTCAGAATAACGCGGCCGTCACCTACTTCATCGGCCAGATGGCGTCGGCCACCGCCGCCTGCGGCGGGAAGATGGTGACGAAGGTCTTGTTGACGTATTGCAGCAGCACCGGGTCGGCGTCGTCGTTCTGGCCCTGCGCGTCGAACTTGACGTCCTTCCACGGCATGATGGTGTGATCGCCCGGCATGTTGGTGGCGACCAGCGCCTGACGGATCTTCTCGCCGTCGGTGGACTTGGCGCGATTGATGGCGTCGGCCATCACGATCAGGCCCATGAACTGGCGCGACGAATAGTCGTTGAAGTCCTTGCCCGAGCGCTTCTTGTACAACTCGTTGATGGCGCCGACCATCGGCCGCTTCTTGGCGAGGTCGAGCGAGAAACTGCCGCGCGAGATCACGCCTTCCAGCTTGTCGCCGACCGCATCATAGAGCGCCTTCTCGGAGAAGCCGGCGTCCTGCGCCACGATCGCCTTCGGCTTGTAGCCGAGTTCGGCCATGGTCTTGACCAGCAAAATGCCGTCGGTGGTGTAGCTCGACGGCATCAGCACGTCGGCGTTCGCCGCCTTGAGCTGCTGCACCTCGGCGGTGAGCGAGGGCGAGTTGGCGCGATACTTGATGTCGGCGACGATCTTGTAGCCGCGCTCCTTGGCGAGCGCGAGCTGAGCGTTGGCGGAATCGGTGCCGAAGATGGTGTCCTCGTGGAACAGCGCCAGCGTTTCGATCTTCTCGCCCTTCTTCTTCAGCGCGTCGAAGAAATCGAACATCGCCTTCGAGAACATCTCGTCGTGCGGCGCGGCGCGGAAATAGAACTTCAGCCCGCGGCGATGCAGGCTCGGCGAGGAGTTGTCGGCCGACAGGAACGGGATCTGGTAGCGTTCGCAAATCTGGCTGACGGTGACCGCCACCGCGCTCTGATAGGTGCCGATGATGGCGCAGACCTTCTCCTGGGTGATCAGGCGCTCGGCCTCAGCGCGGCCCTTTTGCGGGTCGGCCTGATGGTCGGCGAACACCAGGCGGATTTTCGCGCCGCCGAGGCCGGGCAGTCCCTCGTCGCGCGCCAGCGGCAGGTCGAAATCGTATTTGTTGTTGATGATGTCGGCCGCGGTCTCGAACGCGCGCTGGGCATCGACACCGATCTGGGCGCTGGCGCCGGACAGCGGATAGATCACCCCGATCACCACTTCCTTGGTTTGGGCGCGCGCCGCGAGCGGCAATAGCACGGCGGACGCGGTGGCTCCCAGCAAGACGGTTCGACGCGAAATGGTCATGATGCTTCCTCTCCAGCCAACTGATGTCGTTTCAGCGAATTGTTATTGTCTCGGCTTTTTTGTCGGGCCGTTTGAATTCCTCGCAAAATTCTAAAGCACGGCAAGCTGCCGGTTCTTGAGGTCGGTGACAAGCATGAGGCCCGGCGCATGAGTGATCGCGAACGGCACTTTCGCCGCCGCGATCACCGCCTGCGGCGTCACCCCGCAGGCCCAGAACACCGGGATCTCGTCGTCGTGAACCGGCACTGGATCGCCGTAATCGGGCTTGCCGATGTCGGCGATCCCGATCGATCGCGGCAGGCCGAGATGAACCGGCGCGCCATGAACCGAGGGGAAGCGCGAAGTGATCTGCACCGCGCGGATGGCGGCGGCGGGCTTCAGGGGCCGCATCGACACCACCATCGGCCCGGCGAACGGCCCGGCCGGGTGGCATGCGATATTGGTCCGGTACATCGGCACGCGCACGCCGCGTTCGATGTGGCGGATCGGGATGTCGTCGGCGAGCAGCGCTTCCTCGAAAGAAAACGAGCAGCCGATCACGAAGGCGACGAGATCGTCGCGCCAATGCGCCTTGATGTCGGTCGGTTCCTCCACCACCGCGCCGTCGCGCCAGATGCGATAGCGCGGCAGGTCGGTGCGGATGTCGAGATCGGCGCCGAGCGCGGGGATGCGCGGATCGCCGACCTCCGAGATGCCGATCACCGGGCACGGCCTGGGATTGAACTGACAGAAGCGGTGAAAGGCGGCCGCGAATTTTTCCGGCAGGATCGCGAGGTTGCCCTGCACGTAGCCCGGCGCAAGGCCGGCGGTGGAAGCGGCATGGCCGTCGCGACAGGCCAGACGCGCCACCATGCTCGGCGACGCATCGCCGGCATTGCCGATGCCTTCAGGCTTTCGCACTGCGCTGACCAAACGGCGTCCCCCTGTTTTTCTGTTTTTCTCGACAGCAAATGGGACACAGGTCTAGCATAATGTCTAATCGTTGTTTTTAATCAAGATAGATAAATCCGATTTATCAAAACCGGACGCGCGGCATGGTCGATTTCAAGGCCCTCGAAACCTTTCTCTGGGTGGTGACGCTGGGCAGCTTTCGCGGCGCGGCGCAGAAGCTCAACACCACCCAGCCGGCGATTTCGCAGCGCATCGCCCAGCTTGAGAGCGAGATGGGCGTCCGCCTGCTGCAACGCGACCGCCGCGCCGCGACGCCGACGCCGGCCGGGCGGCGGCTGATGCTCTACGCCGAAAAGCTGATCGGAATGCGCTCCGACATGATGGCGTCGGTGAGCAACCGCGCCGCGATGGGCGGCGTGCTGCGGCTCGGCGTCGCCGAAACCATCGTCCACACCTGGCTGGCGCAGCTCATCAAGAGCGTCAACCAGACCTATCCGAGCCTGTCGCTGGAGATCGAGGTGGACATCACCGCCAACCTGCGCGCCCGCCTGCTGGCGCAGGAAATCGAACTCGCCTTCCTGATGGGGCCGCTGTCGCTTTCCACCATCCGCAACCGGGTGCTGGGCGACTATCCGATCGGCTTCGTCGCCAGCCCCGCGCTCAAGCTCGGGCACGGCCTGCTGACCGTCGCCGACATGGCGAAGTTTCCGATCATCACCTTCGCGCGCCGCACCCAGCCCTATGAGCAGGTGCGCTCGCTGTTCAACCGCCCCGACCTGCCGCCGATCCGGCTGCACGCCAGCGCCTCGCTCGCCACCGTGATCCACATGACGCTGGAAGGGCTCGGCGTCGCCGTCATCCCGCGCGCCATCGTCGAGAACGAGATCGCCGACGGTCGCCTGCAACTTTTGTCCACCGACATCGTGCTACCGCCGCTGACCTTCTCGGCAAGCTGGCTGGCTTCGCCCGATACGGTTGCGATCGAACTGGTGGCGGACCTCGCGGTGCGACTGGCGCAAGGCAATCAGGCGATTGACCCGCCGGCCATTGCGCGGCAATGACAATGCTGGTCACCAGCGGAGCCGGCCCATGAGCGCGAAACCGTCCAACCTGCAAATCGATTCCGGCCGCTTATGGGGCGCCATCCATGAAACCGCGGCGTTCGGCGCGACCGCCAAGGGCGGCGTGCGGCGGCTGACGCTGGGCCCGGAAGACAAGCAGGTGCGCGACTGGTTCCGCGACGCCTGCACCGCGGCGGGGCTTGAGGTCCACGTCGATGCGCTCGGCTCGATGTACGGCCTGCGCAAGGGCCGCGACATGTCGAAGCCGCCGCTCGGCATCGGCTCGCATCTCGACACCCAGCCGACCGGCGGCAAGTACGACGGCATTCTCGGCACGCTGGCGGCGCTCGAAGTGGTGCGCACGCTCAACGACGCCGGCATCGAAACCGAAACGCCGCTCTGCGTCATCAACTGGACCAACGAGGAAGGCTCGCGCTTCGCCCCGGCGATGATGGCGTCGGCGACCTATGCCGGCGAGTTCACCACCGGGGACATCTGGAGCCGCACCGACGCCGCCGGCGTCACCGTCAAGGATGCGCTCGACGCCATCGGCTATCGCGGCGCGAGCCCGGTCGGCGCAATCCGGCTCGGCGCGTTCCTCGAACTGCACATCGAACAGGGACCGCTGCTGGAGGCCGAAGGCAAGACCATCGGCGTGGTCGATCGCGGACAAGGCATCATCTGGTACGACGGCCGCGTCACCGGCTTCGAGAGCCATGCCGGCACCACGCCGATGAGGCTACGCCGCGACGCGCTGTCGGCGCTGGCGGAGCTGGCGCTGGCGATCGAGCGGATCGCGCTGGCGCAGGCGCCGAACGCGGTCGCCACCATCGGCGAAGTCAACATCGCCAGTCCGTCGCGCAACGTCATCCCCGGCGAGATCGCCTTCACGCTCGACGTCCGCAGCCCCGACGCCGGCGTGATGGATGCGCTGGACCGCGACATCCGCGCCGCCGTCGCGGAGATTGCGGAGCGCCGCAAGGTGACGATCGCGCTGGACCAGATCTGGCGCAAGCCGCCGACGATCTTCGACGGCAGGCTGGTGAACGCGGTGCAAGCCGCCGCCGCCGAGCTTGGCTACAGCTATCGTCGTATCACCTCCGGCGCGGGCCACGACGCCTGCAACGTCGCCGGCGTCATCCCGGCCGCGATGATCTTCGTGCCGTGCAAGGACGGCATCAGCCACAACGAGCTTGAGGACGCAACGCAAAGCGATTGCAGCGCCGGCGCCAACGTGCTGCTGCACGCCGTACTGGCGGTGGCCGGCGTGGCGACGTGAACCGGGGGATCGTTTAAGATCGAGGTATCTCAGCGTATCGTCGTCCCTGCGAAGGCAGGGACCCATACGCCGCAGCGCTCGTGATGAAGGGAGCGCGCGTTGTCTCAACTTGTCCGCGCTCGTCACGACAACCAGCACAGAGGTTATAGGTCCCTGCCTTCGCAGGGACGACGGTTTTCGGGCTGCAAGTCCGCGCACAAAACGAACTTTCACCCGGATGTAACGCCCTGAGTTGCGTACCGCCCTACTCCACCATCTCCGCCACCGCCTTGCCGCAGGTGGTGGTGTCGGCGTTGCCGCCGAGGTCGCGGGTGCGCAGCGTGCGTTCCGCCAGCGTGCGCTCGATGGCGTCGACGATGGCCTTCGCGGCGACCGTCTCGCCGAGGTGCTCCAGCATCATCGCGCCGGACCAGATCATGCCGATCGGGTTGGCGACGCCCTGCCCGGCGATATCCGGCGCCGAGCCGTGGACCGGCTCGAACACCGAGGGGAAATCGCCGGTCGGGTTGATGTTGCCGGACGGCGCGATGCCGATCGTTCCGGTGCAGGCGGGGCCGAGATCGGAGAGGATGTCGCCGAACAGGTTGGAGCCGACCACCACGTCGAACCAGTCCGGATGCAGCACGAAATGCGCGGTCAGGATGTCGATGTGATACTTGTCCCAGCGCACGCCGGGATAATTCTTCGCCATCGCCTCGACGCGCTCGTCCCAATACGGCATCGTGATCGAGATGCCGTTGGACTTGGTGGCCGAGGTCAGGTGCTTCTTCGGCCGCGACTGCGCCAGATCGAAGGCGAACTTGAGGATGCGGTCGATCCCGGTGCGGGTCATCACCGTCTGCTGGGTCACGAACTCGCGCTCGGTGCCTTCGAACATCCGTCCGCCGACCGAGGAATATTCGCCTTCGGTATTCTCGCGCACCACCCAGAAATCGATGTCGCCGGGTTTGCGGCCGGCAAGCGGCGTCGGCACGCCGGGCATCAGCCGCACCGGTCGCAGATTGACGTACTGGTCGAACTCGCGGCGAAACTTCAGCAGCGATCCCCACAGCGAGACGTGATCGGGAATCTTCTCCGGCCAGCCGACGGCGCCGAAGTAGATTGCGTCATGCGAGCCGATCTTGTCTTTCCAGTCGTCGGGCATCATCTGCCCGTGCTTCTCGTAATAGTCCCACGATGCGAAATCGAAGTGATCGAAATGCAGGCCGACGCCGTGTTTTGCGGCGGCCGCCTCGATCACCCGCAGACCCTCGGGCACCACCTCCTTGCCGATGCCGTCGCCGGGAATGACGGCGATCCGATAGGCGGGTTTCGATTTGCTCACGGGATGGCTCCTTCCGGTTCGATCAAAAATTCACGCGACGCAATCGCGGGAGACGACAATAGGACAGCGGCGGCATTCGTCGAAAGTCTATGATCCCGCAACGCTGCACTGCAATGTTGACCTCTCCGTCGAGACGGGCATAGTTCGCGTCCTACCCTCCGGCCTGCCCGCGCGACGCTGAGCGCTTAAGGCCCGCCGAGAGGTTCGCTGAACGGATCGAAAACGCAAACAATAAATGTTCAATCAGCTCGTAGAGGAAACACCATGACATCACAAACTTCCCACCGCACCGCACGGTCGGTGTTCATGCTGGGGGCCCTGCTCGGCGCGACCGTGCTCGGCGTCGGCATCAGCCCGGCCGATGCGGCGGACCCCATCAAGATCGGCGTCATCGCCGAAGCCCAGGCCATCGCCGGGGCATCGATCCCGCAGGCCGCTCAGATGGCGGCCGACGAAATCAACGCCAAGGGCGGCGTCGACGGACGCCAGATCCAGATCGTCGCCTACGACAACCACTCCTCCTCCGCCGACTCGGTCCGCGCCTTCCAGCGCGCCGTCAACGAGGACAAGGTCAACGCGGTCATCACCAGCTACATCAGCGAGGTCGTGCTGGCGCTCGAACCGTGGGCCTCGCGCCTGAAAACCCCGATGATCACGCCGGGCGCCGCCTCCAACGAGATCACCCGCGCTATCCACGACAATTACGAAAAGAACAAATACACCTTCCACGGCTATCTGACCTCGGCGGCGCTGGCGCAATCGGTCTGCGATGCCGCCAAGGACCTTCTGGTCGACGGCAAGAAGATGAAATCCGCCGTCATCATGAGCGAGGACGCCGCCTGGACCAAGCCGCTCGATATCGGCTACGAGGAATGCCTGCCGAAGATCGGCCTCAAGGTGCTCGATCACATCCGCTTCTCGCCGGACACCACCGACTTCACGCCGATCTTCAACAAGATCGAGGCATCGAAGCCCGACGTCATCATCACCGGCATTTCTCATGTCGGCGTGCAGCCGACGGTGCAGTGGAAGAACCAGCAGGTGCCGATCCCGATGTTCGGCATCTCCTCGCAGGCCACCAACTCGACCTTCGGCAAGGACACCAACAATGCCTCCGACGGCGTGCTCTATCAGGGCGTCTCGGGGCCAGGCGTTGCGGTCACCCCGAAGTCGGTGCCGTTCGCGGAAAACTTCAAGAAGAAGTTCGGCAACTACCCGTCATACGCCGGCTACACCTCGTATGACGAGGTTTACATGATCGCCGACGCGGTCAAGCGCGCCGGCTCCACCGACGCCGACAAGATGGTGGCGGCGCTGGAAAAGACCGACTGGGAAGGCACCATCGGCCGCGTCCAGTTCTATGGCAAGGACGACAAGTTCACCCACGGCCTCAAATACGGCAAGGGCCTGATCACCGGCCTGATCCTGCAATGGCAGGATGGCCAGCAGGTCGCGGTATGGCCCAAGGAAGTCGCCAAGGCGCAGTTGAAGTTCCCGAGCTTCATCAAGTTCTCCTCGGCCAACTGATCGCAGCGCAGCCTCCCGGACGCGACCGTCCGGGAGGTCCTCACCTTCTCCCATCATCCCTCGATTGACGCGGCGCACGCCGCCACGGCTGGTGCAGATGCTCGGCTTTCAAATCCTCATCGACGGCTTCGCCATCAGCGCGCTTTACGCGCTGGGCGCCACCGGCTTCACGCTGATCTTCGGCGTGTCCGGCGTTTTGAACCTGTCGCACGGCGCCATCATGGTCGCGGCTGCGGTCGCCGCCTGGGCGGCGGGCAGCATCCTCCAGCTCGATACTTACTCGGGCGCGCTGGTCGGCGTTGCGGTCGCGGCGCTGTGCTCGCTCGCCACCTACTTCGTGGTGGTGCAGCCGATCCAGCGCTCCAACAAGATTCCCAACGAGGAGAAGGAAATCTTCGTCCTCACCGCGACGCTTCTATGGGGCATCATGATCCAGGAAGCGATCGCCTATTTCTTCACCAACAACGCCAAGACGGTGCTGCCGATCATCGAGGGCGTGGTCAATATCGCCGGCGTCCGCACCCCGAAGAACGAACTGTTCACCGCCGCGGTATGCTGTCTGGTGATCGGGCTGTTGTGGGTGCTGGTCAACCGCACCCGCACCGGCAAGGCGGTGCTGGCGGCGTCGATGAACCCGCGCGGCGTCACCATCCTCGGTTTTGAGCTGACCAGCATCTACATCGTGGTGTGGATCATCTACGGCGTGCTGGCGGGCATCGCCGGCGTGTTGCTCGGCATGTTCCTCGGCGTCAGTTCCTACAGCGTCGGCCCGCTCACCGCGAGCGCGTTCTCCATCGTCGTGCTGGGCGGCCTCGGCAGCGTCTCCGGCTCGCTGATCGCCGCCTTCGTGGTCGGCTATCTCGAAACCTTCACCGCCTACATGATCTCGCCGGCCTACCGCACCATCCCGGCGCTGCTGCTTTTGGTGATCGTCATGTATATCCGGCCTCAGGGCCTGCTCGGGAGGCGCTGACATGAGCGGATTCCTCAAGTCGCCGCTGTTCGGGGTGGCGCTGATCCTGGTCATCATCGCCGCGACGCTGCCGTGGTACGTCTCCGGCTACATCCTCGGCCTTCTCACCGTCGCCTATTACTTCGGCGTGTTCGCGATGTCGTGGGACCTTCTGTTCGGCTTCGCCGGCGAGGTCAACTTCGGCCCGACCTTCCTGATCGGCACCGGGGCCTACGCCGCCGGCATCCTCAACAACCAGTTCGGCCTGTCGATGTATCTGTGCATCGCGCTCGGCGCGGTGGCGGCGGTGATCGCCGGCTTCGTGCTGGCGCTGCCGGCGCTGCGGGTGCGCGGCCCCTATTTCGGCCTCACCACGCTGGTCGCGGTGCTGATCCTGCAAAGTTTCATCGTGGTGTTCGCCGACCTCACCGGCGGCGAGATCGGCCTCACCATCCCCGACGTGCTGTCGATCGACGCCGGCGTCAATTACTGGATCGCGCTCGGCTTCATGGTCGTCAGCGCGGCGATCCTGTTCGGGCTGTCGCAATCGCCGGTCGGGCTGGTGTTGCAGGCCAGCGGTCAGGACCCGGTGCAGGCCGGCGCGCTCGGCTTCAACATCGTCAAGCACAAGCTCGCCGCCTTCATCGTCAGCGCCTTCTTCTCCGGGCTGTCCGGCGCGCTGCTGGTGTTCTACTTCGGCACCGCCTCGGTCGGCACCGTGGTCGATATCGCGGTCGGCGTGCAGGTCATCGTCGCCGCCGTGCTCGGCGGCCGGCGCACGGTGCTGGGCGCGGCGCTCGGCGCCATCTTCCTGATCGTCGCCGGCGAGTTCCTGCGGCCGACCGGCGAACTGGCGACGTTCATCGTCTCCGCCGTCGCCCTTGTCGTCATCCTGTTCTTCCCCGGCGGCTTCCTCGGATCGGTGCTGTCGCGCGAGGCCCGCTCATGAGCAGCACTCCTTCCACCGCCCCCGTCCTCGAAGTCCGCGGACTGACCAAGCGCTTCGGCGGCCTCACCGCCGTCAAGAACCTCAACTTCGACGTTCACGGCGGCGAGATTTTTGGCCTGATCGGCCCCAACGGCTCGGGCAAATCCACCGCCATGAAGGCGATCATGGGCATCGAGCGGCCGACCGAGGGCTCGGTACGCTTTCAGGGCAACAACGTCGCCGGACTGCCGGCGCACAAGATCGCCCGCCAGGGCTTCGGCATGGTATTCCAGCACTCGCGGCCGCTGAACCGGCAGACCGTGCTGGAAAACATCATGGTGGCGCTGTTGCCGGACAGCCTGCTGATGCTGTTCGCCGACAAGGCGCTGACCGATCGCGCCAAGTGGATCGCCGAGCGCGTCGGGCTTGGCGAGGTCATGCACCGGCGGCCGCCGACGCTGCCGTTCGCCGATCTGCGCCGTCTCGAACTCGCCAAGGCGATCGCCCGCGATCCCAAGGTGGTGCTGGTGGACGAGCCGTTCGCCGGGCTGACACTGGCCGAAGTCGCGACCTTCTCCGACCTGATCCGCTCGTTCCGCGACGAGGGCCGCGCGGTGATGCTGGTGGACCACAACGTCAAGAGCGTCGCGGCGCTGGTGGACCGCGTGCTGGCGATGTATCTCGGCGAGGAGATCGCCACCGGCCGCGCCGACGAGGTGATGCGCAACGAGACCGTGCGCCGCGTCTATCTCGGCGGCGCGATCGAGACTTCGGCGCGACCCGAGTCGAATTTTACCGACAAGGTGCCGCTGTTGCAGGTCGAAGGCGTCAGCGTCCATTACGGCAAGGCGCAGGCGCTCGACAATGTCTCGATCCACGTCCATCAGGGCGAGTTCGTCTCGATCGTCGGCCTCAACGGCGCCGGCAAGACCACGCTGTTCAACACCATCTCCGGCTTCCTGCCCTATAGCGGCGAGATCGTCCGCGACGGCGAGAAGCTGCGCGGCACAACTCCTGCGAAGATCGCCCGCAGCGGTCTGGTGCAGTGTCCCGAGACGCGCGAACTGTTCGGCGAGATGACGGTGCGCGAGAACCTCGACCTCGGCGGCCAGCACCTCGATCCCGCCGATCAGGACAAGCAGATCGCATGGCTGTTCGACCTGTTCCCGATCCTCAAGGAGCGCCAGAGCCAGATGGCGCAGACGCTGTCCGGCGGCGAACAGCAGATGCTGGCAATCGGCCGCGCGCTGATGATGAAGCCGAAGATCCTCATCCTCGACGAGCCGACGCTGGGGCTCGCCCCGGTGATCCTCGAACAGTTGTCGAAGGCGCTGGAGAAGCTGCGGCAGACCACGCCGATCACCGTGCTGCTCGGCGAGCAGAACGTCACCTTCGCGCTGCCGCACGCCGACCGCGTCTACGTGCTCGAACACGCACGGATCGTCTGGGAAGGCGATCCGGGACGGTTCGCCGCCGAGGCCGGCGCGGGGTATCTGTAAGAGCGTCCGTCATTCCGGGTCGCGCGCCCGTTCGGCGCGCCGCGACGGATGACGGCCGTCACCATTCTCGACCGGGGGCATGACCCATGGACCTGCACCTGCGCGGCAAGCGCGTCCTCATCACCGGCGCGTCGAAAGGCATCGGCGCGGCCGCCGCCGAAGCCTTCGCCGAGGAAGGCTGTCATCTTCGGCTGGCGGCCCGCAACGGCCCCGCGCTGCAAGCGCTGGCGCAGCGGCTGCGGCAAAGTCACCAGATCGACGCCACTGTGCACGTCGTGGATTTGCGCAATCCCGACGACATCGCGCGGCTGGCGGCCGACGCTTCCGACATCGACATTCTGGTCAACAACGCCGGCGACATCCCCGGCGGATCGCTGGATAAGATCGACGAGGCGGCCTGGCGTCACGCCTGGGAGCTGAAGGTGTTCGGCTTCATCAACCTCACCCGTCTGGTCTACGCCCGCATGAAGGCGCAAGGCCACGGCGTCATCGTCAACGACATCGGCGCGGCCGGCGAGAAGTTCGACGCCAACTACATCTGCGGCAGCGCCGGCAACGCCGCGCTGATGGCCTTCACCCGCGCGCTCGGCGGCAAGAGCCTCGCCGACAATATCCGCGTGGTCGGCATCAACCCCGGCCCGGTCGGCACCGACCGCCACACCACCCTGATGAAGACCCGCGCCCGCGATCAGCTTGGTGATGAAAACCGCTACAAGGAATTGCAAGCGGGGTTGCCCCTGAAGCGCCCGGCATACCCGCGCGAGATCGCCGACCTGATGGCCTATCTCGCCTCCGACCGCTCCGGCTATACCAGCGGCGTCATCTTTACCGTTGACGGCGGCCTCACCGCAGGCTGGAGTTGACCGCGCCGAACGCATCGCGCGATCCGGCATTCATTTCACGCGAACGCGATACAGTCGCCGTCGCCGCAACGACGCAAAGACCATGACGGAGGCCCCCGTGGCGGACCAATCCCTGATCCATGACACCGCAACCGCCGTCGTGGCCAAGCTCAATTCCGGCGAGGTGACGCCGCTCGACCTGCTCGACGTGCTGGAAGCGCGGATCAAAGCGGTGGACGGCAAGGTCAACGCGCTGCCGATCCTGTGTTTCGACCGCGCGCGCGAGCACGCCAAAAAACTGATGCAACGGCCGATCGCCGAGCGTGGCCTGCTGGCGGGGATGCCGGTGCCGATCAAGGACCTCAACGAGGTCGCCGGCGTTCTCACCACCCACGGCTCGCCGATCTTCAAGGACAACGTCCCCACCCAGTCCGACGTGCTGGTGGATCGGCTCGAAGACAACGGCGCGGTGGTCTACGCCAAGTCCAACACGCCGGAGTTCGGCGCCGGCGGCAACACCTTCAACGAGGTGTTCGGCGCCACCCGCAATCCGTGGGAC
>JBASBO010000292.1:0-6910 GCA_049651165.1 Xanthobacteraceae bacterium
TAGAGCGCCGAGCCGCGCTGGCCCAGCCGGTACAGCGCCAGCGTCAGCACGGCGGCCGAGACGCCGGAGCCGCAAGTGGTCACCACCGGCCGATTCAGGTCGAGGCCGGCGGCCTCAAATGTGCGCCGCAAGTCGTCGAGCGGCTTCATCGTGCCGGTGTCGGCGTCGAACAACAGGTCGTACGGCAGGTTGCGGCTGCCGGGGATGTGCCCCGAACGCAAGCCGGCGCGCGGCTCGGCGACGCTGCCGTCGAAGCGGCCGGTGGCGCGCGCGTCGATCACCTGCTCGGCTTGCGAGGCGAGATTGGCGACAAGCTGCGCCTGGCTGCGGACCAGACCGGCATCGAAGGCGGCGGTGAACCGCGCCGGCTGCGGACTGGCCTCGCCGCTTTCGACCGCGCGATTTTCCGCGCGCCACTTCTTCAGGCCGCCATCGAGAATTTTCACGTCGCGGTGGCCGAACGACAAAAACATCCACCACGCGCGCGGCGCGGCGACCCAGCCGCCGGCGTCGTAGACCACCACCGTATCGCCGTTGGCAATGCCGAGCGCGCCGATATCGCGGCCGAACTGGGCGGCGTCGGGATACATGTGCGGCAGCATCGAGGAATGATCCGACACCGCGTCGACGTCGAAGAACGCCGCACCCGGAATATGCGCGGCGCGAAAGTCGTCGACCGGCAGCGGCAGCACGCCGGGCATCTTGAAGGTGGCGTCGAGCACCCTGACGCGGGGATCGTCAAGGCGCGCGGCCAGCCATGCGGTGGAGACCAGCGGATCGTCGGTAGCGGAGGTCATTGCGTGTTCTCGCTCAACGTCGTCCCCGCGCAGGCGGGGACCCATAACCCCTGACACTGGTTATTTAAAATAACCCCGCCTTGGTGAAAGAGCCGAACAGCTGCGGCGTATGGGTCCCCGCCTGCGCGGGGACGACGGTTTCGGCGAACGGCAGACGCGACTACTTCTTCTTCGGCGTGACCTTCTCGATCGCCTCGCCGGCGTCGCGCCAGGCGCCGAAGCCACCGCCGAGATGCGCCACCGGCGTCAGGCCCATCTCCTGCGCGGTCCTGGCGGCCAGCGCCGAGCGCCAGCCCCCGGCGCAGTGGAAGATGAACTTCTTGTTCTCCTGAAAGATCGGCTTGGCGTAGGGGCTCTCCGGATCGATCCAGAACTCCAGCATCCCGCGCGTGCAGCAGAACGCACCCGGAATCTTGCCCTCGCGCTCCAGTTCGCGCGGATCGCGGATATCGACGAACACCGCCTCGCCGCGCGCCACCGCCGCCTTGGCGTCGGCGACGTTCATCGTCTCGATTTCCGCATTGGCCTCGTCGAGCAGCTTCTTGATGCCGCGCGTGATCGTCTGCGCCATAGTCTACCTCACCAGTTCCTTCATCGCGCCTTCCAGTCCCTCAATCGTCAGCGGGAACATGCGCTCCGAAAACAGCCGGCGGATGATGGTGGTGGATTCCGAATAATCCCAGTGCTTCTGGGCCACCGGATTGAGCCACACCGCATGGGGATAGGTCCGGGTGATCCGTTCCAGCCACACCGCGCCGGGCTCCTCGTTGACGTGTTCGACCGAGCCGCCCGGCACCATGATCTCGTAAGGCGACATCGCGGCGTCGCCGACGAACACCACCTTGTAGTCGTGCGGGTACTTGTGCAGCACGTCCCAGGTCGGGGTGCGGTCGGTGAAGCGGCGCTTGTTCTCCTTCCACACGCCCTCGTAGAGGCAATTGTGGAAGTAGAAATACTCCATGTGCTTGAACTCGGACTTGGCCGCCGAGAACAGCTCCTCGACCTGGGCGATGTGGTAGTCCATCGAGCCGCCGATGTCGAAAAACACCAGCACCTTCACCGCGTTGCGCCGCTCCGGCCGCAGGTGGACGTCGAGATAGCCCTGATTGGCGGTCTTCTGGATGGTGGTGTCGAGGTCGAGTTCGTCGGGCGCGCCGGTGCGGGCGAACTTGCGCAGGCGGCGCAGCGCCACCTTGATGTTGCGGATGCCGAGTTCGACGTTGCCGTCGAGGTCCTTGAACTCGCGCTTGTCCCATACCTTCACGGCGCGGTTGTTGCGGTTCTTCTCCTGTCCGATGCGGACGCCCTCGGGGTTATAGCCGTAAGCGCCGAACGGCGAGGTGCCGGCGGTGCCGATCCACTTCGAGCCGCCCTGATGGCGCTTCTTCTGCTCCTCAAGGCGCTTCTTCAGCGTTTCCACGAGCTTGTCCCAGCCCATGGCCTCGATCTGCTGCTTTTCTTCCTCGGTAAGATATTTCTCCGCCAGCTTCTTCAGCCACTCGGCGGGAATGTCCGCCTTCTCCATGGCGTCGAGCAGGTTTTCCAGCCCCTTGAAGGTGGCGCCGAACACGCGATCGAACTTGTCGAGGTTGCGCTCGTCCTTGACCAGGGCTGCGCGCGACAAATAATAAAAGTTCTCGACGCTCTGGTCGGCCAGATCGGCGTCGAGCGCCTCCATCAGCGTCAGGTATTCCCGCAAGGTGACGGGGACCTGGGCATCGCGCAGCGCGGTAAAGAATTGCAGAAACATGGGTTAGCAGATTGCGCGCCCCGGCGCGTTCGTCAAGGGGCGGCGGGCGGACGGACGGCTTTGGGCTGCCCGGCGGCCGCTGGACCGGCCGGGTTTTTCAACTAGAGTTGAGCGGGCGCGGCTGCGGCCCGGCCGACCGCGACAACAAAAAGGGATAGCATCATGGGTATTGAATCCATTATTGTCTGGCTCATCGTCGGCGCCATAGCCGGCTGGCTGGCGGGCCTGATCGTGCGCGGCGGCGGCTTCGGCCTGCTCGGCAACATCGTGGTCGGCATCATCGGCGCGGTGGTCGCGGGCTGGCTGCTGCCGCAACTCGGCATCAACCTCGGCACCGGCATCATCCGCGCCATCATCAACGCGGCGATCGGCGGCATCGTCGTGCTGGTGATCCTGTCATTGATCCGGCGGGCGTAAGTTCTTTATGATCGGGCAGCGACCGCCGCAGGGCGGTCGTTGCATGTCCGAAGGGCGCTTCCCGCCCTTCGTTCGAAAAAGCAGCAAGGCATTCATCCAATGAAATTTACCGGCACCAAGGACTACGTCGCGACCGATGATCTCAAGGTCGCGGTCAACGCCGCTATCGTGCTCGAACGCCCGTTGCTGGTGAAGGGCGAGCCCGGCACCGGCAAGACGGTGCTGGCCGAGGAAGTCGCCAAGGCGATCGGCGCGCCGCTTCTGACCTGGCACATCAAATCGACCACCAAGGCGCAGCAGGGGCTCTACGAATACGACGCGGTTTCGCGGCTGCGCGACAGCCAGCTCGGCGACGCCCGCGTCTCCGACATCAAGAACTACATCAAGCGCGGCAAGCTGTGGGACGCCTTCACCCACGCCACGCGCCCGGTGCTGTTGATCGACGAGATCGACAAGGCCGACATCGAGTTCCCCAACGACCTGCTGCTGGAACTCGACCGCATGGAGTTCTACGTCTACGAGACCGGCGAGACGATCAAGGCGAAGGAACGCCCGATCGTGATGATCACCTCCAACAACGAGAAGGAACTGCCGGACGCCTTCCTGCGCCGCTGTTTCTTCCACTACATCAAGTTCCCCGATCAGGAGACGATGGCGCAGATCGTCGACGTCCACTTCCCCGGCATCCAGAAGCGGCTGGTGCAGGAAGCGCTGAAGATCTTCTTCGAGGTGCGCGACGTTCCCGGCCTGAAGAAGAAGCCGTCGACCTCGGAACTGCTCGACTGGCTCAAGCTTCTGATGAACGAGGAGTTTTCGCCGGAACAACTGCGCGAGCGCGATCCGCGCAAGCTGATTCCGCCGCTGCACGGCGCGCTGCTCAAGAACGAACAGGACGTCCACCTGTTCGAACGCCTCGCCTTCCTCAACCGGCGCGAGGTGTAGGCGGGGTCTGGAACTCTTTTGCAGACGAATTTGCAACACGAAAAACGTCGTCCCCGCGTAGGCGGGGACCCATACTCCGCGGCGGCTCGGCTCAATCAACCGGGGCGAGTTTATTTTACATCAGCCAGCGCCAGGGGTTATGGGTCCCCGCCGGAGCCTGTCATCGGGCGGCGCCTTGCGCCGACCCGTTGGCGGGGACGACACCGATAGTTTGATCCGCCGCGTTACATCTTGAGTTAAACCTCGCGCGCGACGCCTCAATAGCGTCTCCACGCAAGATGGTGCGTCGGCGGGCAACGACAGTTGCTGAATCCCGACGACACGAGAAGAAGGAGGTCGCCGCCGTGAACGTGCAAGGAAACGTGCAAGGCAGGATCGAGCCGACTTCCTCTGTTGCGGCCGAACACGTCGACGTGCTGATCGTCGGCGCCGGCATCTCCGGGATCGGCGCCGCCTATCACCTGACCGAGCAGTGCCCCGGCACCAGCTTCGTGGTGCTGGAAGCGCAGGACCACTTCGGCGGCACTTGGTGGACCCATCGCTATCCCGGCATCCGTTCCGACAGCGATCTCTACACCTTCGGCTATCGCTTCAAGCCGTGGACCGGCCCGCCGATCGCCACCGCCGCCGAAATCCTGAAATACATGGGCGAGGTGATCGCCGAGAACGACCTCGCGAAGCACATTCGCTATCATCACCGCATCCTCAGCGCCGACTGGTCGAATGCCGACAACCTCTGGACCATCGTCGCCGAGCGCAGCGACACGGGCGAGCGGCTGCGCTTCACCACCACTTTCTTCTGGATGTGCCAGGGCTACTACCGCCACACCGAGGGCTATACCCCGGAGTGGCCGGAGATGGCGGCCTTCAAGGGCCGGATCGTGCATCCGCAGAAGTGGCCGGAAGATCTCGACTACAAGAACAAGAAGGTGATCGTGATCGGCTCCGGCGCCACCGCCGCGACGCTGGTGCCCAACATCGCCGACGACTGCGCCCACGTCACCATGCTGCAACGCTCGCCGACCTACTTCCGCGTCGGCCGCAACGCCATCGAGATCGCCGACGAATTGCGCCGGCTGCAAGTCGACGAAAGCTGGATCCACGAAATCGTCCGCCGCAAGATCCTGTACGAACAGGACGCCTTCACGCGGAAAACCTTCAAGGATCCGGAGGGCGCGAAGCGGGACCTGATGGCCGGCGTCGTCGCCTGTCTCGGCCCCGATTACGACATCAAGACCCACTTCACGCCGCGCTATCGGCCGTGGCGGCAGCGCATCGCCTTCATTCCCGACGGCGACCTGTTCAAGGGCATCGCCGCCGGCAAGGCGTCGGTGGTCACCGACGAGATCGAACGCTTCACCGAGACCGGCATCCTTTTGAAATCCGGCAAGACGCTTGAGGCCGACATCATCGTCACCGCCACCGGCTTCAACCTGCTGGCGACCGGCGACATCGCATTCTCCATCGACGGCAAGCCGCTCGATTTCGCCGACACCGTGACCTATCGCGGCATGATGTTCACCGGGGTGCCGAACCTCGTCTGGGTGTTCGGCTATTTCCGCGCGAGCTGGACGCTGCGGGTCGATCTGGTCGCCGATTTCGTCTGCGCGCTGCTCAATCACATGACGGCGCAAGGCGCGCGCAAGGTGACCCCGGCGCTGCGGCCGGAAGACAGCGACATGCCGCTGCTCGACTGGCTCGATCAGGAGAACTTCAATCCGGGCTACATGATGCGCGGGATGCACCTGCTGCCGAAGCGCGGCGACAAGCCGGAATGGCAGCACAATCAGGACTACTGGGCCGAGAAGGACGAGTTTCCGAAGATCGACCTGACCGACGCGGCGTTCGTGTACGAGTAGGGCGAATCGATCTCGGTTTCAAGAGAAGTCCGCTTATCGCAAAGCGCCTAAACACGCCTCGGCGTCGTCCCTGCGAAGGCAGGGACCCATAACCCCGGACGTTCGTAGTCAACGGGATCGCGCGTCAAAGGATACGAGCGCTCCCCGCCTCATCAGCGACACGGCGTATGGGTCACCGCCTGCGCGGGGACGACGGTTTTCGTGTGGCAAATCCGTGCACAAAGCGAACTTCCGAATCAAGCTCTCAGGATGACACCGCGCTTTCCAGCGCCTCTTTCCCCCGGATGAAATCCGACGCCTTGTCGGCGATCATCATGGCCGAGGCGTTGAGGTTGGCGGAGATCATGCGCGGCATGATCGAGGTATCGACCACGCGCAAGCCTTCCAGCCCGTGGACGCGCAGCCGGTCGTCCACCACCGCCCATGGCGCGCTGCTCGGGCCCATGCGACAGGTGCAGCCGGGGTGGAACGTGGTGGTGCCGCGTTCGGTCGCCGCCGCCAGAAACTCGTCGTCGGTCACAACGTTCGGCCCCGGAAAATCCTCGCGCGCATAATACGGCGCAAGCGGCGTCGAAGCGAGCAGCCGCCGCGCCAGCTTCATGCCGGCGACGACGACGCGGCGGTCGAGTTCGGCGTCGAGATAGTTGGTCTGGATCAGCGGCGCGTCGAACGGATCGCTGGAGCGGCAATGCACGTAACCGCGGCTTTCCGGCCGCTGCTGCCACGATGCCACCGTCATGCCGGGCTCGTCTTCCAGCTTGCCCTGCACGCCTTCCTTGTAGCTCGCCGGGGTGAAGGTGAGTTGCAGGTCGGAGCTTTCGGTGGTCTCGCCGGAATGCCAGAAGCAGTAGACCATGGTCGGCGACAGCGCGAGGATGCCGCGCCGCGCCGTCGCCCACTTGATCGCCTCCAATGCGAGGTTAAGCCCGCGCGCGCGCTCGTTGATGGTCCTGATGTTCTTCACCCGCGCCACCGAGCGCGGCGCGTAGTGATCCTGCAAGCCTTCGCCGACGCCTCCCAGCGCGTGATGCACCTTGAGGCCGAGCGATTGCAGGAACGCCGGATCGCCGACGCCGGAGAGTTGCAGAAGCTGCGGCGAGTTATACGCGCCGCCGCACAGGATCACCTCTTTCCGCGCCCGCACC
>JBASBO010000293.1:0-15954 GCA_049651165.1 Xanthobacteraceae bacterium
GACCCGGATCGCGCCGCGCGCGAACAGGCCGGCGTCGTCGTCGCCGTCGCGCAGCACGACGCGCGGATCGTCGAGCCGGAACGCAGCCGGCCGGCGCGGCTGGGCGTGCTTGTTCATGGCAAAACCCCGGTCATTGCAGCCTGTCTCCGATCAGGAACTGGAGGGCGCGGTCTAACCGAATGTGGGGCAGCGCCGGCGTTTCGCCAGAGGCGTGGTCCAGCCGGGGCGGCCGGAACCGCAGGAAGCGATAGTCGGCGTCTTCCGGCGGTGCGGCGGCGAGGCCGCGGAACGAGGGGCCATCGGTGAACAGCGCGTCGAGATCGGTCGGCAGGTCGCCGGGGAAGGTCGCCACTTCCGTCTCGCCGTCGAACGTCTCGCCGCCGGCCCGCTCGCCCTTGATCGGCGTGCCGAGGATCGAGGGCAGACGTTCGCGGTCGCGCTGCACCTCGGCCTCGCGGGTGGCGCGCACCGCCGCCAGCGCCACCACGTCGATGGTTGCGCCCGCGAGCTGCGCGCGGGTGGCGGCGCGGTCCAGCATCCGCCGCAGGATCGCCTCCAGGCGGTCGTGACTTGAGCGGTGCAGGTGGTCGGCCTTGGTGGCGGCGAACAGGATACGGTCGATGCGCGGCCGGAACAGCGCGCTCCACAACGTATCGCGGCCGACATTGAAGCAATCGAGAATGCCGGCCAGCGCAGCTTCGAGATCGCGCAACGCCGCCGGCCCCGCGTTGAACGCGGCCAGCGCGTCCACCAGCACGATCTGGCGATCCAGCCGCGCGAAGTGATCGCGGAAGAACGGCCGCACCACGATCGATTTGTACGACTCGTAGCGCCGCCGCATCATCGCCCACAGCGAGCGGTCGGGCGCGACGCCGTCCACCGGCACGTCGAGCGGCGCGAAGGTCAGCGCCGGCGAGCCGGCAAGACTACCCGGCATCAGGAAGCGGCCGGGCGGCAACAGGCTCATGGCGAAGCGCTCGTCGCGGCAGGCGCGCAGGTAATCGGTGAACAGTTTCGACGCCGTCAGCGTCGCCTGTTCGTCCTCGCGGCCACCGGCGTCGAGCGTCGCCAGATGCGCGTGCCATGCCGCCGCCAGCGCCGCGCGCGGACTCTGACGGGACAGTGCAAGGCTTTCCGCCGACCATTGCTCGTAGCTCTTGTCGAGCAGCGGCAGGTCGAGCAGCCACTCGCCGGGATAATCGACGATGTCGATGGTGAGCTTGCGCTCCGCGCCGCTCCGGCGCTGATAGGAGACGGCGAGCCGCAACTCGCTGATGTCGGAGGTCGAATCCGGCCAGCGACGATCCTCGATCAGGGTGCGGACGTGGTTTTCGTAATTGAAGCGCGGCACCGCGTCGTCGGGCTGCGGTTCGAGTTCGCTGCGGGCGAGGCGCCCGCCCGACAACGGCTCGAACACCGGAAAGCGCCCGCCGCGCAACAGCCCGTGGACCAGCGCGGTAATGAACACCGTCTTGCCGGCGCGCGACAGCCCGGTGACGCCGAGGCGGACGGTGGGGTTGAACAGATGGCTGCCGTATTCCAGCAGCGCTTGCGCCGACAGGCGGGCTTCCTCGATGATGTCGGCAAAACCGGAAGCCATATAAACTGGAAGCCTTGCGGGTTGAGCGATCCGATCGGAGGTGCGGCGGGGTTACTTCATAATCGTGGACGCTGCTCCTTGTGAAAATGGCGATTGCGGCAGCAAAATCAAGCTCCGGTTGCGGGTCCATGTTTCCGACCCATTTTTCGGCCATGCACGATGTCGTCGTTGTTTAGATATCGTGCTTTATGGTTGAGTTGCGCCGGGGTGTCGCGGCGGCCTGTGTCGGGTTCGGGATGACGGTCTTTCAGTTGAAACAACTCGCCTCGCAGTCCGCCGCCGCGGCGGCCGGCGCGGTGCGCTGGAACTATGACCGCGCCGAGATCATCGCCGACGGCATCGTCCACGGCCTTGGCGTCGGCTTCGGTCTGGTGGCGGCGACGGCGCTGATCGTGCTGAGCGGCGTGTTCTCCTCTACGCCGCAGATCGTGTCGGTGTCGATCTATGCCGCCGGCCTGCTCACCATGCTGGGCGTCTCGGCGGCCTACAACCTGTGGCCGGTGTCGCCGCGCAAATGGTGGCTCAGGCGGTTCGATCACTCGGCGATCTACGTGCTGATCGCTGCGACCTACACCCCGTTCATGATGCAGATGGAGAACCGCGTGCTGGCGCTGTCGCTGCTTGGCGCGGTGTGGGGTGTGGCGGTCATCGGCATCGTCCTCAAGCTGGCGCTGCCGGGCCGCTTCGACCGGCTGTCGATCGTGCTGTATCTGGCGCTGGGCTGGAGCGGGCTCGCGGCCTACGACGCGGTATTCACCTCGCTGTCGCAGATGGCGCTGTGGTTCGTGCTGGCCGGCGGCGCGCTCTACAGCCTCGGCGTGGTCTTCCACGCCTGGCGGCAGTTACGCTTCCAGAACGCGATCTGGCACGGCTTCGTCTTGCTTGGCGCGGCGTGTCATTATACGGCTGTGCTGGACCTTGTCGTCCTGACCTGATCGTCATTCGCAGCGGAGCGTGAAACCATGGATGTCGCCGGTAAAGTTGTCGTCGTCACGGGGGGAGCCAACGGCATCGGCCAGGCGCTCTGCGAGGCCTTCCATCGCGCCGGCGCGGCCAAGGTGGTGGCCGCCGATCTCGATCACGCGCGCGCCGAAACCGTCGCCAAGGCGATCGGCGGGGCGGCGTTCAAATGCGACGTGGCGCAGGAGAAGGATATCCGCCACGTCATCGAGGAAACCGAGCGGCAGTTCGGCCCGATCGATCTGTTCTGCTCCAATGCCGGCATAGGCGGCGGCTTCGATCCGATGATGGAGAACGTCGCCGGGGCTTCCGACGAGCCGTGGGCGCGAAGCTGGGCGATCCATGTGATGGCGCACGTCTATGCGGCGCGGCATCTGGTGCCGCGCATGAAAGCGCGCGGCGGCGGTTATTTCCTCAACACCATCTCGGCGGCGGGGCTGTTGTCGCAGATCGGCAGCGCGCCTTATTCGACGACCAAGCACGCCGCCGTCGGCTTCGCCGAAAGCCTCGCCATCGCCCACAAGGCGCACGGCATCCGGGTCTCGATCCTGTGCCCGCAGGGCGTCGATACCAATATGCTGCGCGGCCTGCCCAAGGGGCCGCAATCGGGCGACGGCGACCTGACGCCGGAGCAGGTGGCGCAGGACGTGCTCAACGGCATCGCGCAGGAAACCTTCCTGATCCTGCCGCACCCGCAGGTGCTCGGCTACATGCGCAAGAAGACCGACAATTACGACCGCTGGATCGGCGGCATGGCGAAGATTCAAGCCAAGATGCGCGAGGATTTCGGCAAGGCGTGAGCCGCCTTTCCGGTCAGCGGGACGGCGCGGCCGCCTCCGGTGGGTCGAACGCCTGAATCGGCGGCAGGTTGCCGGTGAAGCGCTCCACCTGCACCGCCGTCAACTGCCCGCAACAGCCCTGCGCCAGGCTCGAGGTGCCGACGTCGCGCGTCAGCACGTTGGGGTTGCCGTGGACGCACAGCGGCTTGTCCTCGCTCGGGTCCTGCGGGTCGTACCATGCGCCGGTCGGCAACTGCACCACGCCCTCGCGCAACTGATCGCTGAGCCGCACCGCCGCGAGGCAGGCCCCGCGCGCGTTGAACAGCCTGATGATGTCGCCGTCCTCGATGCCGCGCGCGGCGGCGTCGCGCGGGTGCATCCGCGCCACTTCGCGGCCGCGATGCTTCATCTCGGTCGAGTGGCCGCCGAAATCGAACTGGCTGTGCAGCCGCGTCGCCGGCTGGTTGGCGACCAGTTGCAGCGGATGTTTGTCGTCGACCACATCGACCGGCGGAATCCAGGCTGGATGACCGGGACAATCGGCGTAGCCGAAGCCGGCGATGGTCTTGGAGAAAATCTCGACCTTGCCCGACGGCGTCCGCAGCGGGTTGGCGTCCGGATCGTCGCGGAAGGCGCGCAGCGGGCCGCCGTCGTGAACCAGTTGCGGTAGCAGCAGTTCGCCGCGCTCCCAAAACGTATCGAAGTCCGGCGCGTCCAGGCCCCTGGCCGCCAGCGCCTCCTGCGTGGTGCGATAGAGATGGCGCAGCCATTGATCGGGCGTGCGGCCTTCGGTGAACGCCTCGCCATGGCCGGCGCGCTCCGCCAGCGCCGAGAAGATCGCGTAGTCGTCGCGCGCCTCGCCGTAAGGCTCCGCCGCCTGCTTCATCGCCACCATCAACGGATCGACCTGCGTCGCGCCGATGTCGTTGCGCTCCAGCGTCATCGTGCAGGGCAGCACGATATCGGCGTGACGCGCGGTCGCGGTCCAGCCGATCTCATGCACCACGAAGGTCTCGATGTTGGCGACCGCCTGCCGCAGCCGGTTGAGGTCCTGATGATGATGGAACGGGTTGCCGCCGGCCCAGTAGACCAGCCGGATATCCGGATAGCTCAGGCGCTGGCCGTCGTAGTCGAACGGCGCACCGGGGTTGAGCAGCATGTCGGACACCCGCGCGACCGGGATGAATTCCTTCACCGGGTTGACGCCTTGCGGGAAAGCGGCGACCGGCACCGCGTTGAAGGTGCGGCCGTAATTGGCGATGGCGCCGAGCGCGTAGTTGTAGCCGCCGCCGGGCAGGCCGAGTTGCCCGAGCATGGCGGCCAGCACCGCCGCCATCCACACCGGCTGCTCGCCGTGCTCGGAGCGTTGCAGCGAGTGCGACACCACCACCAGCACGCGCTTGCCGGGCAGGAGCCGCGCCTGCCGCTCGATCTCGTCCGCCGCGATGCCGCTGATCGCCGCCGCCCACGCCGCGGTCTTAGGCACGCCGTCGCCGCGGCCCAGCAGATAGTCCTCGAATTGCGGCCAGCCGGCGCAATGACTTGCGAGAAACACGCGGTCGTGCCAGCCGTTGGTCACCAGCGTATGCGCGATGCCGAGCATCAGCGCGGTGTCGGTGCCGGGCCGCAGCGCCAGCCATTCGGCCTCGATCTCCGGCGGCAAATCGTCGTGGATCGGGCTGATGAGCACGAAGCGCGCGCCGCGCGCGTGCGCCGCGCGCATGTGGTCGCGCTCGGTATGCTGGCTGATGCCGCCCGAGGCGATGCTGGAGTTCTTCAGCGCCATGCCGCCGAAGGCGAGCAGCACGTCGGTCTTGGCGGCGATGTCCTCCCAACTGACGTTGCGGCGGGACATGTCGTCGTAGCCGCCGAGCACATGCGGCAGGATCACCGACGCCGCGCCGGAACTGTAGGTGTTGACCGAGCGGATGTAGCCGCCCATGGCGATGTTGAGGAAGCGGTGCATCTGGCTTTGGGCGTGGTGGAAGCGCCCGGCGCTGGCCCAGCCGTAGGAGCCGCCGTAGATCGCCTTCGGGCCGTGGGTGTCGCGCACCCGCACCAGTTCCGCGGCGAGGCGGTCGAGCACCTCGTCCCACGGCAGCGCGACGAATTCGTCGCGGCCGCGCTGCTGGTCCTTGCCGGGGCCGTTCTCCAGCCAGCCGCGCCGCACCATCGGTCGCGCCACCCGCGCCTTGTGGCGCAGCGCATCGGAAAAGTTCTGGATGATGCGGTTGGGGTGCGGGTCCTGCGGGTGCGGAGTGATGACCAGCCGGTCGTCGACCCATCGGGTTGAGAACGCCCCGTAGTGGGAACTGTGCGAGCGGGGGGCGGCTGATTTAAGGGCTTCGGCGGTCATCGTGTGCTCCCGGAATCCAGACTATCCAGTTGCGTCGTCGGGGCGTCGATCCGATCGCGTCGGATCGACCCGCGCCCAATGCTGTCCATACAGGATCGGAGGCGCCGAATCCATGCAAGTGTTGGCGATATTCGTTCCAGATCCGGCGTCGGCGCGATCGGCGCCGGGATCACCAGTTCGCGGTGCCGCGCATGGTCGGCGCGCCCCCGGCGTTGGCGACCCAGACGTCGAGCCCCTCCGCGATCTCGTTGGCGTTGACGCTGAACTCGCCGCCCTCGAACAGCGGCTGCAAGCCGCGATAGCTGAACTTCTTCGGTACGACGCCGCCATGCAGATGCGCGGCGAACTCGACCAGCAGCGCCGCCTGCATCGGGCCGTGGAAGATCAGCCCCGGATAGCCCTCTACCCCGGTCGCGTAATCGCGGTCGTAATGGATGCGGTGGCCGTTGAAGGTCAGCGCCGAATAGCGGAACAGCAGCACCGGATCGGAGACATGGGTCTGGCGATGCTTCGCGAGGGGCGGCGCGGCGGCGGGCTTCGCCGGCGCGGTGGCTTTGCCGCCCGTCGGCATGTCGCGATAGACGATGTCCTGCCGCTCGCGGATGGCGACGCCGCGCGGGGTCGAGATGGTGTGCTCGACAGCGACGAAGCACAGCGCGCCGGTCGAGCCGGTCTTCACCGTGACGTCGGCGATACGCGAGCTGCGCGTCGCCTCGTCGCCGACGCGCAACGGCTCGATGAATTGCAGTTCGCCGCCGGCCCACATCCGGCGCGGCAGCGGCACCGGCGGCAGGAAGCCGCCGCGCGCGGGATGGCCGTCCGGCCCCAGCATCGCCATCGGATAGACCGGCTGGGCGAGACACCAGTGCGTGGTGAATGGCGCGGCGTCGCCGGGCTTCGGCTCGCCGATATCGAGGAACAGCGTCGCGCGCAGGCCCTTGACCAGTTGCGCGGTGACGATGTCGCCGGCTTCCTCGGTGCGGCCGATCCATTGCCGCAAGTGATCGAGATCGAGTTGTGCGCTCATGATTTTACCTTTGCCGATGGGTCGCCGGTGTGCTGGTCGATCGATGGGATCGGACCGTAAGCGCGCTGGTCGCCGACGAAGATGGCGGCGGGGGCCGGATAGCTCAGCCTGCCGCCGGGGGAATCGACCTCAATCCGCCGCAGATGCGGGTGCTTCGACAGATCGTCCATGGTGTTGACCTCGGCAAACGCAATGTCCGCCTTGGCGAGCCGTTGCAGCAGGGTGTCGCGCGTCATCGACGCGAAGGCGTCGCCGACGATGCGGTCTGTCAGTTGGCGATTGCGCACGCGCTCCACCATATTGGCGAGGCGCGGATCGTCGGGCAGCGCCGGCTGATCCATCACCTCGGCGCACAGCTTCTTCCACTCGCGCTCGTTCTGGATCGAGATCAGGATGTCCTTGCCGTCCTTCGAGGTGAACACGCCGTAGGGCGCGATGGAGGGATGCGCGAGGCCGATGCGCTTCGGCGGTTTGCCGGCCTCGGCGCTGATGAGCGGCACCGTGAGCCAGTCCGCCATCACGTCGAACATCGAGATGCGGATGTCCGCGCCCTTGCCCGATACCGAGCGTCCGATCAGCGCTTCGAGAATCGCCGCGTGCGCGGTCGCGCCGGTGGCGATATCGACGATCGAAAGGCCGACGCGCGAGGCGCTTTCCGGACCGCCGGTGATCGAGGCGAGGCCGCTCTCGGCCTGGATCAGGAGATCGTACGCCTTGCGGTTGGCGTAGGGCCCGTCGTCGCCGTAGCCGGAGATGGTGCAGAGGATGAGGCGCGGATAATCCTTGCGCAGCCGCTCGCGGGAAAACCCGAGCTTGTCCATCGCGCCGGGCTTGAGGTTCTGCAACAGCACGTCGGCGCCGGCGATCAGCGCTTCAAGCTCCTTGCGGCCGGCCTCGGTCGAAAGATCGACGATGACGGATTCCTTGCCGCGGTTGAGCCAGACGAAGTAACTGCTCTGGCCCTTGGCGAAGGCGTCGTAGCCGCGGGCGAAGTCGCCCTCCGGTCGCTCGATCTTGATGACGCGCGCGCCGGCATCCGCCAGCCGCGAACTGCAAAACGGCGCCGCCACCGCCTGTTCGACGGCGACGACGGTCAGACCTTCAAGCGGAAGAGTCATGGGCGGATCAATACGAACGCGGCATCCCGAGCACATGCTCGGCGAGATGCGACAGGATCAGGTTGGTGGAGATCGGCGCGACCGAATAGAGCCGCGTCTCGCGGAATTTGCGTTCGATATCGTATTCCTCGGCGAAGCCGAAGCCGCCATGGGTCTGGATCGCGGCGTTGGCCGCTTCGAACGAGGCGTCGGCGGCCAGCATCTTGGCCATGTTGGCCTCGGCGCCGCAGTCCATGCCTGCCTCGTAGCGGCGGGTGGCTTCCTTCACCATCAGTTCGGCGGCGCGCATGTTGGCATAGGCCCGCGCGATCGGAAACTGGATGCCTTGATTCTGGCCGATCGGGCGGCCGAACACCACGCGGTCCTTGGCGTAGTTGGTGGCCTTGGCGATGAACCACTTGGCGTCGCCGATACATTCGGCGGCGATCAAAATGCGCTCGGTGTTCATGCCGGAGAGGATGTAGCGGAAGCCCTTGCCTTCCTCGCCGATGAGATTCTCCGCCGGCACCTTCATGTTGTCGAAGAATACTTCTGTGGTGGCGTGATTCATCATGGTGCGGATCGGGCGGATGGTGAGGCCGTGGCCCTTGGCCTCGCGCATGTCGACGATGAAGACCGACAACCCCTCGGTGCGCTTCTGCACCTGATCGCGCGGCGTGGTGCGCGCCAGGAGGATCATCAGGTCGGAATGTTCGGCGCGGCTGGTCCAGATCTTCTGGCCGTTGACGACGTAGTGATCGCCGTCGCGGCGCGCGGTGGTCTTCAGCGAGGTGGTGTCGGTGCCGCTGGTCGGCTCGGTGACGCCGAAGGCTTGTAGCCGCAACTCGCCGCTGGCGATCTTCGGCAGCCACTTGGCTTTCTGCGCATCGGAGCCGTGTCGCAGCACCGTGCCCATGGTGTACATCTGGGCGTGGCAGCCGCCGCCGTTGCAGCCGGCGCGCTGGATCTCCTCCAGCACCGCCGCCGCCGCCGACAGCTTGAGGCCGGAGCCGCCGTATTCCTCCGGCACCAGCACCGAGAGATAGCCGGCCTCGGTCAGCGCATCGACGAAGGCTTTCGGATAGGCCATCTCGCGGTCGAGCTTGCGCCAGTATTCGCCGGGAAATTGCGCGCAAAGCCTGGCGACGGCCTCGCGGATGTCTGCATAGTCTTCGGTGCTCACGGGGGATCCTCGATTGGGCTTGACGGCGCAACTTGCGGCATCCGGCGCGATAAATCCAGCGCGGATGTCGATTGTGCGCCGATTGCAGCTAACCGATCCGGCGGCATATCGCCAATACAATTTCGCCGGGACGATAGCTCAAAAAGTCATGGTGGGGCGGCGGCGCGCCTCCGGCGAGCGTCAGGCCGCGCGCCGCCGCTCACGACAGCCGCACCGGCAGCGAATCGTAGCCCTTGACGAAGCTCGAATAGATGCGCGTGGGTTCGCCGACCACCTCGATATTCTCGAAACGTTGCAGCATTTCTTCCCACAGGATGCGCAGTTGCAGTTCGGCGAGCCGCATCCCGACGCAGCGGTGAATGCCGAAGCCGAACGAGATGTGCGTCTTCGGCCGCGCGCGGTCGATGATGAACTCGTTCGGCCGCTCGATCGCCGCCTCGTCGCGGTTGCCGGAGACGTACCACATCACCACGCGATCGCCCTTGCGGATGGTCTTGCCGCCGATCTCGGTGTCGGCAAGCGCGGTGCGGCGCATGTGCGCGAGCGGCGTCTGCCAGCGGATCACTTCCGGCACCATCGATTCGATCAGCGCCGGGTTGGCGCGCAGCTTGGCGTATTCGTCGGGAAATTCGTTGAGCGCCAGCACCGAGCCGCTCATGGAGTTGCGCGTGGTGTCGTTGCCGCCGACGATCAGCAGGATCAGGTTGCCCATCAGATTGTCGGGGTCCATGTGGCGCGTCGCCTCGCTGTGCGCCATCATCGACAACAGGTCGCTGCGCGGCTCGGAATTGACGCGCTCGTTCCACAGCTTGCCGAAATAGGCCGCGCATTCGTTCAATTCGTCGCGGCGCTGCTGCTCGGATTCCACCACCATGCTTTTCGGCAGCGCGGTCGAGACGTCCGACCACCGCGTCAGCTTGTGGCGGTCCTCCCATGGAAAATCGAACAGCGTCGCCAGCATCTGCGTGGTGAGGTTGATGGAAACGCGCTCGACGAAATCGAATGGCTCGTTGCGCGGCAACTCATCCAGCACCTTTTGCGTGCGCTTGCGGATCAGCACGCCGAGTTCGTCGAGATGGTTCGGCGTGAACATCGGCATCACGGTTTTCCGCTGCGGCATGTGCTGCGGCTCGTCCATGGCGATGAAACTCGGCCAGTCGTAGCCTTTAGGGGCATCGCGGATCATGATGCCGCCGTTCCTCACATCCGACGAGAAGATGCCGTGGCTGGTGTCGACGTGCATGATGTCGTTGTACCTGGTGATCGACCAGTACGGTTCGATCGGCGCCTTGGTGCAGTAATGCACCGGGCACTCGTCGCGCAGCCGCTCGAAATAGGGCCACAGCGTATCGTTGCGGAACAGGCGCGGCGCGCCAGGATGAAAATCCTCGATCGGAATCGCATAGGCGTCGTTGCGCGCTGCTTCTTGAAGCGCTGCCTTGCCGGGTTCGATCACGCGATGAATAGCCATGACCTGTCTCCTCCCCTCTCGGCGCGGGCGGTCGCGACGTTACGGGCGATCGCGATCGCGCGGCGGCTTCGGTTGCGAAAACAGTCTTCCACAAACCGGCGGATTTCCCAGAGGGATTCTTGCGGCGAGCCGCTGGCGGAATTGTGGCCGGTTTGTGTGACGTCCCAAGTGGTATTTGAGTATATCAAATGGGACGAATACTGACTTCGCCGGACGTGCAATAGTTGATTAATCATCGTCAAGCAATCTTTCGGGGTGGTAAGTCGGGACCCGGGGGAAACAGAATGCATTTCCGTCGACGGACAAATGATCTGGCCAGCAAGTTTGCCGCTCTCGACAAATCGCAAGCCATCATCGAGTTCGATCCGGAGGGAACGATCCTCGGTGCAAACGAGAATTTCCTCAATGTGATCGGCTATCGCCTCGACGAAATCAGAGGCAAGCATCATGGCATGTTCATCGATCCCGCCGAGCGCGACGATCCTGCGTATCGCGAGTTCTGGGCGGCGCTCAAACGCGGCGAGCATCAATCGCGCGAATTCAAGCGCATCGCCAAGGGCGGACGTGAGATCTGGATCCAGGCGTCCTACAATCCGCTGCTGGACCGCAGCGGCAAACCGTTCAAGGTGGTGAAGTTCGCCACCGACATTACGGCGGCGAAGCTTCGCAACGTCGAATACGAGGAGCAGATCAAGGCGATCGAAAAATCGCAGGCCGTCATCCGCTTCACGCCGGACGGCACCGTTCTCGACGCCAACGAGAATTTTCTCAAGACGCTCGGCTACGAGCTGGCGGAAATCGAGGGCAAGCATCACAGCGTGTTCGTCGACCCCGCCGAGCGCGATCACCCGACCTATCGTGCGTTCTGGGACGCGTTGCGGCGCGGCCAATATCAGGCCGCCGAATACAGGCGGATCGGCAAGGGCGGCAGGACGGTGTGGATTCAGGCGTCCTATAATCCGATCAGCGACGGCAACGGACGCATCGTCAAGGTGGTGAAGTTCGCCACCGACATCACCGCGCAGGTGGAAGAACGGCTGCGGCGCGCCAAGGTACAGCAGGCGATCGACGCCGACCTCGGCCTTATCACCGACGCGATGGCGAAGACCACCGGCCAGGTGTCGTCCGCCGTCAGCGCGTCGACGCAGACGTCGTCCAACGTGCAGGCGGTGGCGGCGGGCGCCGAGGAACTGGCGGCGTCGGTCAGCGAGATCAGCCGGCAGGCGGCCGACGCGCTCAGCATCTCGCGGCGGGCGGTGGCCCAAGCCGACGAGACCAGCACCATCGTCTCTGGCCTTGCCGAGGCGGCGGAGCGCATCGGCGATGTCGTGAAGCTGATCAACAATATCGCCGACCAGACCAATCTGCTGGCGCTGAACGCCACCATCGAGGCGGCGCGGGCGGGCGAGGCGGGGCGCGGCTTCGCGGTGGTGGCGTCCGAGGTCAAGAGCCTCGCGTCGCAGACGGCGAAGGCGACCGATGACATCAGCTCGCAGATCGCCGCGGTTCAGGGCGCGACCGGCAACGCCGTCAGCGTCATCGAGGCGATTTCGCAAACGATTTCCCGCATCGACGAGATTTCGTCCGCGATCGCCGCATCGGTCGAGCAACAGGCGTCGGTAACGCAAAGCATCTCGTCCAACATGCAGGTGGCGGCGAAGGGGGTCAATGAAGTGAACGACAGTCTCAGCGACATGGCGCATTCGGCGCAATCGGTCGACGAAGCCACCCGCAAGGTCAAGGAGGCCTCGCGCTCGCTGGCCTGAGCGGGCGCATAAGATGTCAAGCCACTTCTCCGGCGGCGCGACCCGTGGCATGGTTGCCCGGACAGTAGGCCAGCGGTCGCGCGGTTGCGTCCCGGCCGGATCGAGGAGATGGCTGACGATGATCCCGAATGCGCTACCGACGTTCAATTTCGATCTTGGCGACACCGCAGACGCGATCCGCGAGACGGTTCGCGATTTCTCGGCCAACGAGATCGCGCCGCGCGCGGACGCCATCGACAAGACCAACCAGTTTCCCCGCGACCTGTGGCCGAAGATCGGCGCGCTCGGGCTGCTCGGCATCACCGTCGAGGAAGATTACGGCGGCGCGGGGCTCGGCTATCTCGAACACTGCATCGCGATGGAGGAAATCTCGCGGGCGTCGGCTTCGGTCGGGCTGTCCTACGGCGCGCACTCCAATCTCTGCGTCAACCAGATCCGCCGCAACGGCAGCGAGGCGCAGAAACGCAAGTATCTGCCGAAGCTGATGTCCGGCGAGCACGTCGGCGCGCTGGCGATGTCGGAGCCGGGCGCCGGCTCGGACGTGGTGTCGATGAAGGCCCGCGCCGACAAGAAGGGCGACCGCTACGTCCTCAACGGCAACAAGATGTGGATCACCAACGGGCCGATCGCCGAGACGCTGGTGGTCTACGCCAAGACCGATCCGAACGCCGGGCCGCGCGGCATCACCGCCTTCCTGATCGAGAAGGGGATGAAGGGTTTTTCGACCGCGCAGAAACTCGACAAGCTCGGGATGCGCGGCTCCGACACCGGCGAACTGGTGTTCGAGGATTGCGAGGTGCCGGAGGACAACGTGCTGGGCTCGGTCGGGCGCGGCGTCAACGTGCTGATGTCCGGCCTCGACTACGAGCGCACGGTGCTGGCGGCGGGGCCGCTCGGCATCATGCAGGCGTGCCTCGACGTGGCGGTGCCTTACGTGCATGAGCGCAAGCAGTTCGGCCAGCCGATCGGCACCTTCCAGCTCGTGCAGGGCAAGGTCGCCGACATGTACGTGACGCTCAACGCCTGCCGCGCCTACGTCTATTCGGTGGCGAAGGCGTGCGACCGCGGCGAGACCACGCGCGAGGACGCCGCCGGCGCGATCCTCTACGCCGCCGAGAAGGCGACGCAATGCGCGCTCGACGCCATTCAGCTGCTGGGCGGCAACGGCTACATCAACGACTATCCGACCGGCCGGCTGCTGCGCGACGCCAAGCTTTACGAGATCGGCGCCGGCACCAGCGAAATCCGCCGGATGCTGATCGGCCGCGAGCTGTTCGAGAAGACGGCGTAGGCGCAAATAACGGCGGTGGTCGTCCCTGCGAAGGCAGGGACCCATAACCCCGGACCTTGATGTGAGGGCGCGCCTCTTGTTCAGGCCGCCTGGAGGCTATCCATAAATCGCAAGCGACACGGCGTATGGGTCCCTGCCTGCGCGGGGACGACGCTGGGGATTTTATTGCGCCGGCAAGTTGTTGATCTTCCGCACCCACGCGCGCACGTCGGGCAGGACCTGCGGCAGCACGGCCTCGACATCGGCCATCGTCATGCCCGCCCTGATGCGCGGGTGGTAGAGGATGTTGAGGATGTACTGATCGTAGACGTCGAAGAAGCCCATCCGCACGTCGTCGTTGAACATCGTCCACGGTACTGAGGCGGTGTCGTTGATCGGGCCGAGCGATTGCAGCAGTTCTTCATAAGCGCAATCGAGGAAGGTGAAGTCGCCGCGATCGGTGGTGAGGAACACGTCGGATGCCACAATGGCGGACGCCTCGTTCTTGCGGAAGCCCGACAGGCATTGCGGATCGAGCGAGGCGCGGATCTCGCGGGCCCGCTCGCGGCCGTAATATTGCGCGACGGTGCGGTCGAAGGCGCGCTCGCGCACCAGATGGACGTTGACGTTGGCGGCGGCCGCGTCGTCCGTCACCGCGATGTCGAGATGCGCGATGTACCGCGCGATGTCGGCGACCACGGTGGCGATTTGCGCCTGTCGCCTCGCCGGCGCGCCGTGAATGAAGACGCGCACCGGCGTCTCGTATTTGCGGATGCGGTCGACGTGGCCGGCGAGGTGAAATTCCGCGCCGAACGTGGTCTTGATGAAGCCGTCGACGATCTCGCGATCGGTGAAGGCGGTGCGCTGGCGCTGTTTTCGCGCGGCCACAGTGGGGTTGTCGGCGGCGGTCGCGGGCGGCGGCGCGGAAGGTAACGCGACGGCGATCAGCGCCACTCCCGCCAGTGCGACAACAAGCCTGCGCGCATGGCGCAGACGCTTGCCGTCATCTTGAGACCCTGACCGGGAATTTGTTTTATGCACGGATTTACAACATGAAAAGCGTCGTCCCTGCGAAGGCAGGGACCCATACGCCGCAGCGCTTCGGCTCAATCACCAGTGCCAGGGCTATGGGTCCTCGCCGGAGCCTGTCATCGGGCGGCGCTTTGCGCCGACTCGTTGGCGAGGACGACGCCGTGAGTGTTGATACCGCGTGCGGCACGGCGCTGACGCTTGCGCCGCATCGCGTCCGGGACAAGGGCCACCCGCGTCAGTTCTTCACCACCACCGTGGTGCCGACCGGAACGCGGCTGTAGAGGTCGGTCACGTCCTCGTTGGTCATGCGGAAGCAGCCGGACGACACCGCCTGGCCGATCGTCTCCGGCTCGTTGGAGCCGTGGATGCGGTACAGCGTCGAGCCGAGATACATCGCCCGCGCGCCGAGCGGGTTGTCGATGCCGCCCTTCATGTGGCGCGGCAGGTCGGGCCGCCGTCGCAGCATCTGCGCGGGCGGGGTCCAGGACGGCCATTCCTTCTTGGCGGTAATGCGGTGGGTGCCGCCCCAGCGGAAGCCGTCGCGGCCGACGCCGATGCCGTAGCGCAGCGCGGTTCCGTTCGACTGCACCAGATAGAGGCGGCGCTCGCGGGTGTTGATGACGATGGTGCCGGGCGCGTAGCGCTCGTTGAACATGACGGTGGTGCGCGGGATCGGGCTGGCGCCGCCGCTGAACGGCAGCCGGAAGTTCGGGTCCATGAAGGTCCGCGTATCCATCTGCGCCTGGGCGCTGCTCCCGGCGATCAACAATCCCAAGCCCGCCAGCGCTACGGTCAACCCTCGTCTCATCTCAGCCCTTTCGACGTTTTGTTCATGGCGAGGAAGGCCACAATTCGCCGCCTTACGCAACCCACAGCCTTGTGAAAGCGGTGATTTCCAAATCAGATGCGATCGAACGACGGTAAAAGCCGCCGCGCCTTCCGAAGATGGCTGCATTGCAGCCGCCTTAATCCTTTGACGCGAGCCGCCCGGAATGGTTCATCTCATCGAGGGCGTCAGGGAGAAGTTGCGATGAACGGTGCGGAAAGCCTGGTGCGGACCCTGGTCGCGGGCGGGGTCAACGTCTGTTTCACCAATCCGGGCACCTCGGAAATGCACTTCGTCGCGGCGCTCGACCGGGTCGAGGAGATGCGCTGCGTGCTCGGCCTGTTCGAGGGCGTGGTGACCGGCGCGGCCGACGGCTATTACCGGATGCGCGGCACGCCGGCCTCGACGCTGCTGCACCTCGGCCCCGGCCTCGCCAACGGCCTCGCCAATCTGCACAACGCCAGGAAGGCGGCGTCCGGCATCGTCAACATCGTCGGTCAGCACGCGCGTTATCACATCGACTACAACGCGCCGCTCACCTCGGACATCGAGGGGCTGGCGCGGCCGATGTCGCAATGGGTCCACAC
>JBASBO010000294.1:0-2448 GCA_049651165.1 Xanthobacteraceae bacterium
GGACACGTTCGCCATGACCGCGCCGGCGGGCACTGCGGTGGCGCGAACGGCGGCGGCTCGGGCGGCTTTCGGATTCCTCCTCGGCCTCGCGATGGGCCTGCTCGTCGGCCTCGATCAGCGCCTGCCGGTCGGCGACCGGGATCTGGTAGTAGTCGGGATGGATTTCGCTGAAGGCCAGGAAGCCGTGGCGGTTGCCGCCGTATTCGATGAACGCGGCTTGCAGCGACGGCTCGACCCGCGTGACCTTGGCGAGATAGATATTGCCGCGAAGCTGCTTGCGGCTGGCGGATTCGAAGTCAAATTCCTCGACGCGATTGCCGCGGACCACGACCACCCGGGTCTCCTCCGGGTGGGTGGCGTCGATCAACATCTTGTTTGGCATCGGAAAACTCTTGGCGGCGGAGGACGCGCGGAGCGGCGGGCGCGCAATGCGCGGCCGGGGAGCGCGACGGTCCACCTGATTCGGGGGTGAGGGGAAGGCCGAAACCACGACCGCTGCGCTGGTCCGGGACGGCAGCGAACGCCAAGCTTCGCGCAACGCTCATGCGTCGCATCGGCGAGGGTGTCGCATCTTGTCCGTCCGGAGTTACAGTCTGGCGCATCAGGCGTCGGCCCGTCTGAACAGGTTGGCGGCACAAGGGGCGCCGCCATGGTGGTGTCGACGGACCAGCGAAAGCACCGAGAGCGCCTGCCAGCGTTGCCTGTCGCGGTCTTTAGACCGCCACAGGCAATCATCCTCCGTGTCAACAAACACCGGCCCCGGGGAACGAACGCTTGGAAACGAACGTCTGATGACGAGCGCCTGCAAGCAGAGGCGAACGTCTGGGGCCGGCTCCTTCCGGATCGAACCGCCGTCCCCTGGCGGCCGCGCACTGCGCTGACCACGGGGAGGAGGCGGCAAATGACGCTGGAATCGGTTGCCTGCTTGTTGCCTGCTTGGCGACGATCCGGCGCTGCTCCGGGAGGTTGAACGCGACACAACCGGGAGTTTATACCGTCAACTCTCGTTACATACGTCGATTATCGACGCCTTGCAAGGGAAGCGTCGCGGCCCGGCAACAACCGGAAAAAATCGGAAACTTCGGGTTAAGCGCCGGTTAACCGTGCCGGCCTATTGCGGTAAGCAAGGCAGCTCGGAGGCTTAGGGATTCGTTGGCGGGCGGCGCAAATCATCGCATTTCATGGGGCATGGCGCTTCTGGTGGGCCTTCTTCTTCAGGCCCCCGGAACGGCGACGGCGCTTGCCGCGGGCGATGCCGTCGCGGCGCAACCTGCGGCTGCGGAAAGCTTTCCCGTCGCCTCCGACGTCCGGCTCGCCGGCGACGACAGGCAGACCCGATTCGTGCTCGACCTCGACCGCAGAATCGATCTGCGGGCGTTCGCGCTGGCCAACCCGGACCGCGTGGTGGTGGACCTGCCCCAGGTCACGTTCCGGCTGCCGGACACGGCCGGGCGGACCGGGCGCGGCCTCGTCAAGGCGTTCCGCTACGGGCTGGTGATGCCGGGCGGATCGCGGCTGGTGTTCGACCTCGCGGGGCCGGCGAAGATCGAGAAGGCGTATGTGCTGGACGCCGCCAACGGCCAGCCGGCGCGGCTGGTTGTCGAACTGGCGGCGAGCGACCGGGCGGCGTTCGCCGAGGCCGCCGAGAAGGAAGTCGTGTCCGAACTGCGTCCCGGCCTGCCACCGGCGACCGTCGAGGCCAGCGCCGCGCCGCAAGCGGTGGAATCCGCCGACAGCCGCCCCGTGGTCGTCATCGACCCCGGCCACGGCGGCATCGACAACGGCACGCAGGCGCAAAGCGGCGAAACCGAAAAGGCCATCGTGCTGGCGTTCGCGCTGGCGCTGCGCGACCGCGTCGCCGAAAACGGCAAGTATCGCGTGGTCCTGACCCGCGACGACGATACGTTCATTCCGCTCGCCGATCGCGTCAAGATCGCCCGCGGCCACGACGCCGCGCTGTTCGTCTCGATCCACGCCGACGCGCTGCCGCGACGCGAGGGCGACGCGCAGGGCGCGACCATCTACACGTTGTCCGACAAGGCGTCGGACGCCGAGGCGGAACGGCTGGCGGAATCGGAGAACAAGGCGGACGCCATCGGCGGCGTCAATCTCACCGAGGAACCGACCGAGGTCGCCGATATCCTGATCGATCTGGCGCGGCGCGAGACACGGACCTTTTCCAGCCGCTTCGCCCATACCCTGATGGGCCAGATGAAAAACGCCGTGCGGATGCACAAGCATCCGCTCAAGTCGGCGGGCTTCAAGGTGCTGAAGGCCCCCGACGTGCCGTCGGTGCTGATCGAACTGGGCTACGTCTCCAACAAGGACGACCTCAAGCATCTGACTTCGGAGAGCTGGCGTTCGCGCTCGGTCGCGGCGGTGGCGGGCGCGGTCGACGCCTTCCTGGCGCGGCGGGTGGTGTCGGCCGGCGGCGGCAGCAGCCGGAAC
>JBASBO010000295.1:0-6022 GCA_049651165.1 Xanthobacteraceae bacterium
CCGAAGGACTCCTATACCCGCGGCATGGAACTGCTCGGCAAGTACACGCTGTTCGCGGAAGGCGCGCGCGGCAGCCTGACCAAGCAGTTGATCGCCAAGTTCGGACTCGACAAGGCGAGCCAGCCGCCGAAGTTCGGCATCGGGCTCAAGGAGGTCTGGGAGATCGATCCGGCCAAGCATAAGAGGGGCCTGATCCAGCATTCGTTCGGCTGGCCGCTGAACAATTCCACCGGCGGCGGCTCGTTCCTCTATCACTACGACGACAACCGCGTCGCGGTCGGCTTCGTGGTGCATCTCAATTACGACGACCCGTATCTGTCGCCGTTCGATGAATTCCAGCGCTTCAAGACCCATTCCGCGATCGCGCCGCTGTTCGAGGGGGCGAAGCGGCTGGCCTATGGCGCGCGCGCCATCACCGAGGGCGGCTATCAGTCGGTGCCGCGGCTGACCTTCCCCGGCGGCGCGCTGATCGGCTGTGCGGCGGGGTTCGTCAACGTGCCGCGGATCAAGGGCGTGCATAACGCGATGGGCACCGGGATGCTGGGGGCCGAGCACGTCGCGGCGGCGCTGGCGGCGGGGCGGGCCAACGACGAGGTGTCCGACTACGAGAACGCTTGGCGCGACTCCGCCGTTGGCAAGGATCTGTTCCGGGTGCGCAACGTCAAGCCGCTGTGGTCGAAGTTCGGCACGGTGATCGGCGTGGCGCTGGGCGGGCTCGACATGTGGACCAACACGTTGTTCGGAGCCTCGCTGTTCGGCACGCGGCCGCACGGCAAGCCGGACCGCAAGACGCTCGATCCGGCGAAGGCGCACGCGCTACACCCGGCGGTGAAGCCCGACGGCAAGCTGACGTTCGACCGGCTGTCGTCGGTGTTCCTGTCCAACACCAACCACGAGGAGGACCAGCCGGTCCATCTCAGGGTGGCGGACATGGCGTTGCAGAAGGCGTCGGAGCACGACGTATTCGCCGGTCCCTCCAACCGCTATTGTCCGGCCGGGGTTTATGAGTGGGTCGAGGACGGGGCGTCGGTTCGTTACCAGATCAATGCCCAGAACTGCGTCCACTGCAAGACCTGCGACATCAAGGACCCCAACGGTAATATCACCTGGGTCCCGCCCGAGGGCGGCGGCGGACCAAATTATCAGGCAATGTGATATAAGTCCGGCCCCGACCCTGTTGCCCCCAATCGACGGCCGTGCTCTGACAACCAGTTCTGGCGTAGCGGAGGAATGAAACGCCCATGAAGATCGGTAGCCCGAAGGAAACATTCGACGGCGAGATGCGCGTGGCGATGACGCCGCAGTCCGCGCTTGCCCTCAAGAAGCTCGGTTACGACTGCCTGATCGAAGCGGGCGCGGGTCTTGCCGCCCGGTTCTCGGACCAGGCTTATCGCGACGCCGGGGTGACGGTGGTGCCGAGCGCGGCCGAGTTGTGGGCGCAGGCCGATGTGGTCGCCAAGATCCGGCCGCCGGAGCCGGCCGAGGTCGAGGCCGCCCGCAGCGGGCAGATCGTGCTGTCGCTGCTCTATCCGGGCCAGAACGCCGCGCTTCTGGAATCGCTCAAGGGCAGGGGCGTGACCGCGCTGGCGATGGACATGGTGCCGCGCATCAGCCGCGCCCAGAAGATGGACGTGCTGTCGTCGATGGCCAACATCGCCGGCTATCGCGCGGTGATCGAGGCCGGCAACAATTTCGGCCGCTTCTTCACCGGCCAGATCACCGCCGCCGGCAAGGTGCCGCCGGCCAAGGTGCTGGTGGTCGGCGCCGGCGTCGCCGGGCTAGCCGCGATCGGCACCGCCGTCTCGCTGGGCGCGATCACCTACGCCTTCGACGTTCGCCCCGAAGTGGCGGAGCAGATCGAATCGATGGGCGCGGAGTTCGTATTCCTCGATTTCGAGCAGAACCAGGACTCGGCCGCGACCGGCGGTTACGCCGCGCCGTCCTCGCCGGAGTTCCAGGCCAAGCAGCTTGCCAAGTTCCGCGAGCTGGCGCCGGAGATGGACATCGTCATCACCACCGCGCTGATCCCCGGCCGTCCCGCGCCGAAGCTGTGGACCGCCGACATGGTCGAGGCGATGAAGCCCGGCTCGGTGATCGTCGATCTCGCCGCCGAACGCGGCGGCAACTGCGATCTCACCGTGCCCGATCAGGCGATCGAGAGCGCCAACGGCGTCAAGATCATCGGCTATACCGACTTCCCCTCGCGCATGGCGACGCAGGCGTCGACGCTGTATTCCACCAACATCCGCCACATGATGGACGACCTGACGCCGGCCAAGGACGGCGTGCCGGTCGTCAACATGGACGACGACGTGATCCGCGGCGCGACCGTCACCAAGGACAACGTCGTCACCTTCCCGCCGCCGCCGCCCAAGATACAGGCGATCGCCAAGGCCGCGCCGAAGAAGGCCGTGGTCGAGACCGCCGAGGAAAAAGCCGCGCGCGAACTCGCCGCGTTCAAGGCCACAGCCCGGCGGCAGACCTGGCTGCTGGTGGTGGGCGCGATCGTCACCTTCCTCATCGGCACGGTCGCGCCGCCGAGTTTCATGCAGCACTTCATGGTGTTCGCGCTGTCGGTGTTCGTCGGCTTCCAGGTGATCTGGAACGTCGCGCATTCGCTGCACACGCCGCTGATGGCGATCACCAACGCGATCTCGTCGATCATCATTCTCGGCGCGCTGTTGCAGATCGGCTCGTCCAGCCTGTTTGTCGCGATCCTCGCGGCGTTGTCGATCCTGATGGCATCGGTCAACATTTTCGGCGGCTTCCTGGTGACGCGCCGGATGCTGGCCATGTTCCAAAAGAGCTGAGTTGGGGGAGTATCCATGAATCAGGGTCTGGTCACGGCCGCCTATATCGCGGCGGCGGTGCTTTTCATCCTCGCGCTCGGCGGCCTTTCCAATCAGGAAAAAGCCAAGCGCGCGATCTGGTACGGCATCGTCGGCATGGCGATCGCGGTGCTGGCGACGATCTTTGGCGGCGTCGGCGCGATCTTCATGATTATCATCATGGTCGCGATCGGCGGCATCGTCGGCGCGATGATCGCGCAGCGCGTGCAGATGACGCAGATGCCCGAACTGGTCGCCGGCTTCCACAGCCTGGTCGGGCTCGCGGCGGTGTTCATCGGGCTCAACGCCGACATGGAGGCGGGGGCTGCGGCGCGGGCGCTGCGTGACGGCACCGTCAACACGCTGTCCGGCTTCGCGGCGACGCTGGCGCACAAGACGCCGGTCGAACTGTCGATCATGCGCGTCGAGGTGTTTCTCGGCATCCTGATCGGCGCGATCACCTTCACCGGCTCGATCGTCGCTTACGGCAAGCTCGCCGGCAAGATCAACTCCAAGGCGCTGACGCTGCCGGGCCGCCACGCCATCAACATCGCCGCCGGTCTGGTCTGCCTGCTGCTCGGCATCCTGTATTTCTACGGCGCCGGCATCTGGACCATGATCGTGGTGGCGCTCATCGCGGGCGCGATCGGCTGGCATCTCATCATGGCGATCGGCGGCGCCGACATGCCGGTGGTGATCTCGATGCTGAACAGCTATTCCGGCTGGGCGGCGGCGGCGATCGGCTTCACGCTGTCGAACGATCTCCTGATCGTCACCGGCGCGCTGGTCGGCTCGTCGGGCGCGATCCTGTCCTACATCATGTGCCGGGCGATGAACCGCAACTTCCTCAGCGTCATCCTCGGCGGCTTCGGCGCGGCCGGCGGCCCGGCGCAGGAGATCGAGGGCGAGCAGGTTGCGATCGACACCGACGGCGTCGCCGCGATGCTGGAGGACGCCGAGTCGGTCATCATCGTGCCGGGCTACGGCATGGCGGTGGCGCAGGCGCAGCAGTCGGTGTCCGAACTGGTGAAGCGGCTGCGCGCCAAGGGCAAGGAGGTGCGCTTCGGCATCCATCCGGTCGCCGGTCGCCTGCCGGGCCACATGAACGTGCTGCTGGCCGAGGCCAAGGTGCCTTACGACATCGTGCTGGAGATGGACGAGATCAACGACGACTTTCCGAACACCGACGTCGCCATCGTCATCGGCTCCAACGACATCGTCAATCCGGCGGCGCAGGAGGACCCCAACTCGCCGATCGCCGGGATGCCGGTGCTGGAGGTGTGGAAGGCCAAGAACGTGCTGGTGCTCAAGCGCGGTCAGGGCACCGGTTATTCCGGCATCGAGAACCCGCTGTTCTACAAGGAGAACGCGCGGATGTTCTACGGCGACGCCAAGAAGTCGCTGGACGACCTGCTGACGCGTATCCACTGATGGATGCCCGTGTCGAGCCCCCGGACCCGATCCGGGGGCGCGCCTGCATGATGCGCGAAGGATGGGCGCGGCCAAGGTCTTGACCATCTTGCGCCGGATCGCCTTATAGGCGGGCCGGCCGGTCGCCGGCGGGTTGGCTCATGCACGGTCTCATCAACGATATCACGCTCGGCATTCTGTTCGCCTGGATGCTGGGGCTTCTGGCTCATGTCGCGCGCCAGCCGCTGATCCTGGCCTATCTCGTCGGCGGCTTCGTGGTCGGCCCGCACGGGCTCGGCCTGATCCGCTCGGACCAGTCGATCGCCACCATCTCCGAACTCGGCCTGATCTTCATGCTGTTCATGATCGGGCTGGAGATCGACCTGAAGAAGATCGTCCGCGCCGGCCGCGTTATCGTGGTCGCGGCGGGGGTGCAGATCCTCGGCGGCTTCGCGCTGGGGGTTATGCTGTTCGCGGCGATGGGGCTGAGCCTCGCCGACGGGCGGTTCGACGCGCTCTATCTCGGCGTCGCCTGCGCGCTGTCGAGCACCGTCATCATCGTCAAGGTGCTGTACGAGAAGCACGAGCTGGATACGCTGCCGGGCCGCATCACGCTCGGCGTGCTGGTGTTGCAGGACATCTTCGCGATCCTGTTTCTGGCGGTGCAGCCCAGCCTCGCGGACCTCCAGCCGGCCGTCGTGCTGCTGTCGCTCGCCCGCGTCGTCGCGCTGGTGGCGACGGCGTGGGTCCTCAGCCGCTACGTGCTGCCGAAACTGTTTCACCAGATCGCGCGAAGGCCGGAACTGGTGATGCTCGGCGCGCTGGCGTGGTGCTTCCTGATCGGGGAACTGGCCGAACGTCTGCACCTGTCGCGCGAGATGGGGGCGCTGGTGGCGGGCGTCGCGCTCTCGACCTTTCCCTATGCGCTCGACGTCACCGCCAAGGTCACGACGCTGCGCGACTTCTTCATCACGCTGTTCTTCGTGGCGCTGGGCATGACGATTCCGATCCCCGACCGCTCGGTGATCGCGCTGGCGCTACTGATCGCGGTGTTCACGGTGGCGAGCCGGCTGCTCACCACCTTCGTGCCGCTGTACCTGATGAAGCAGGGGTTGCGCGCCAGCCTGCTGCCGGCGATCAACCTGGCCCAGATCAGCGAGTTCTCGCTGGTGGTGATCCAGACCGGCCTGGCCGCCGGGCACATCGGGGGCCAGACCGCCAACGCCGCCTCGTTCGCCTTCGTGCTGCTCGCGGTGCTCTCGACCTTCATGATCGGCCGCAGCGACCGCGTGGTGCGGGCGGCGATCGGCCCCTTGAAGCGGCTCGGCCTGCGCGATCTCGACGCGGGTGCCGCGCCGGCGGAGGGGAGCGGCGCAGCCCGCCGGATCGTGATCCTCGGTTTCTTCCGCGCGGCCAGCGCGCTGTTGAGCGAGATCGAGCGGCGCGACGACGCGCTGCTCGGTGACATCAGCGTGGTCGATTTCAATCCGAACGTCTTCCGTAGCCTCGCGGCGCGCGGCGTGCATGTGGTCTATGGCGACATCAGCAACGTCGAGACGCTGGTCCATGCCGGCGTCGGCAGCGCCGAAATCGTCATTCTCAGCGTACCGGACGCGCTGCTCAAGGGGGCCGACAACGAGAGGCTGGTGCGCCACGTCCGCGCGCTCAACCCGGACGCCCGGATCATCTCCACCGCCGACCGGCTGGCCGATATCGATGCCCAGTACGCCGCCGGCGCGGATTATGTCACGGTGCCGCGCATCGCCGACGCACAGGAGTTGTAT
>JBASBO010000296.1:0-5821 GCA_049651165.1 Xanthobacteraceae bacterium
GAGCCGAGGTTGTCGCCTCCGACCAACTCAACGAGGTGGACCGCGCCGCGACCGCCGCCACCGACACCGCGGCCCTCGCGCCGACGCTGGCGCTGGCGACGATCGACCCGGCGGCCTCGGTCACCACCGGACAAGCGGCCTTCGCCGCCACTGGCGACGCTTCAAGCTGGGCGCAGGCGTCCTTCATCGGCAAGATTTTCATCGCCTTCGGCGGATTGCTGACGCTGGCCTCGGCGGCACGGATGCTGTTCGCCTGAACCTGAATCGCAAACCGATGCCGCGCCCGTTGGCGGCGCGGCATTTTTCCATCCTCGCCTGTGCATTTTCGCAGCCTTGCGGCGTGCGCCGACTGCGGGCAAATTGCCACGCGGCGATTAGAGCATGATGCCGAAAAGTGGAATCCGGTTTTCGGAAAAGATCATGCTCGAATAAAAGATACCCCAAGGCATCACCAGCACAACGCAGGATGGATCATGAGCACGTTCGAACACATCATCGTCGAGACCAAGGGCGCTGTCGGCCTGCTTCGCCTGAACCGGCCGAAGATGCTGAACGCGCTATCGTTCGGCGTGTTCCGCGAAATCGCCACCGCGATCGACGCCTTCGAGGCCGACGACGCCGTCGGCTGCATCGTCATCACCGGCAACGAGAAAGCCTTCGCCGCCGGCGCCGATATCAAGGAGATGCAGCCGAAGGGCTTCATCGACATGTTCAACGAGGACTTTATGCAGATCCGCGGCGACCGCGTCGCCACCTGCCGCAAGCCGACCATCGCGGCGGTGGCGGGCTACGCGCTCGGCGGCGGCTGCGAACTGGCGATGATGTGCGACTTCATCATCGCCGCCGACACCGCGAAATTCGGCCAGCCGGAAATCACCCTCGGCACCATTCCCGGCATCGGCGGCACGCAACGCCTCACCCGTGCCATCGGCAAGGCCAAGGCGATGGACCTCTGCCTCACCGGCCGGATGATGGACGTCAACGAAGCCGAGCGCTCGGGGCTGGTCAGCCGCATCGTGCCCGCCGACAAGCTGATGGACGAGACGCTTGCCGCCGCCGAAAAGATCGCAGCCATGTCGCGCCCCGCGACCGAGATGGCCAAGCGCGCGGTCAACCGCGCGTTCGAGACGACGCTGGCCGAAGGCATGAACGTCGAGCGCGACCTGTTCCGCTCGACCTTCGCGCTGGAAGACCGCGCCGAGGGCATGGCTGCCTTCATCGAGAAGCGCAAGCCGAACAACAAGAACCGGTAGGGCGTTTCCGGACTGTCACGTTCCGGGTGCGGCGTGTAACGCCGTGCCGCATAGCATCCCGTCCACTCCGTCTTAATGAAAGTCGCGCGAGCGCGGCAGGATGCGGACGTTACGCGGATGTCGCCGCCGTTGCGGCGGGCCGTCGGAATGCTCGCACCGGTCGTCGTTGAGCGGCATGGCCGCAACCGCCCCGTTTGGCAAAGCGCGCTTTCGCACCAGCGCGTCGTTGGCGAGCCCGATCAGATCGTATGAGCGGTCGATCAGGCGCTCGGCGACCAGATGCACCACGTTCTCGGGGCTGCTCTGGATGCGGCCTTCGACCAGCACCAACCGCGCGCCCATCACCTCCTTGCGAAATTGCGCCATCACCTGCGGCCATACCACGATGTTGGCGATGCCGGTTTCGTCCTCCAGCGTCATGAACACCACGCCCTTGGCGCTGCCCGGCCGCTGCCGCACCAGCACCACGCCGGCGCAGCGGACGCGGCGGCCGTTGCCCGCATGAGCGACTTCGCGACAAGTCACGACGCCTTCCGCCGCGAATCCCTCGCGCAGAAACTGCATCGGGTGGCCTTTCAGCGACAGCCGCGCGGTCTGATAATCGGTCACCACCTGTTCCGGCAGCGGCATGTCCGGTAACGGACGCGCGCCCTCATCCGGCTGCTCGCGCGCCGTGGCCGCCTCGAACAGAGGCAACGCCTCGGCATCCGGCAGGCGGCGCACCGCCCACAGCGCGGCACGGCGGTCGAGCCTGAGCGAGCGGAACGCATCGGCGTCCGCCAACAGCACCAGCGCGCGTTTCGGCAGCCGCGTCACGCGCGCGAAATCCTCCAATGATGCGAACGGCCGCCGCTCGCGCGCCGCGACGATGCGCGCGCCCCAATCATCGCCGTCATCATCGTCCGTGGATTTATCCGGATCAACCCATTTGAATCCGTCGATCTGGCGGAAGCCGAGCCGCACCGCGTGGTGCGCATCGCGCTTATCTTCCAGCGTGTTCTGGCTGAAGCTGCGCGACACATCGACCGCACGCACTTCGACGCCGTTCTTGCGCGCGTCGCCGACGATCTGCGCCGGCGCGTAAAATCCCATCGGCTGCGAATTGAGCAGCCCGCAGCAGAACGCATCGGGATGAAAGCGCTTCAGCCACGACGAGACATAGACAAGCTGCGCGAAGGCGGCGGCATGGCTTTCCGGAAAACCGTATTCGCCGAATCCCTTGATCTGGTTAAAGCAGTTTTCCGCAAACACCCGGTCGTAGCCGCGCGCGACCATGCTGCCGACCATCTTCTGCTCGAAGGTGTGAATGGTGCCGTTGTGCCGGAAGGTGGCCATGGCGCGGCGCAGGCCATTGGCTTCCTCCGGCGTGAACTTCGCCGCCTCGATGGCGATGCGCATTGCCTGCTCCTGAAACAGCGGCACGCCGAGCGTGCGCTTCAGGATATTGCGCAGTTCGTTCCTGTCGCCGTCCTTCGGATAGGGATAGTCGATATCCTCGGGCCGCAGCTTGCGCCGCCGTAGATAAGGATGAACCATGTCGCCCTGGATCGGCCCCGGCCGCACGATGGCGACCTCGATGACGAGATCGTAGAACCTGCGCGGACGAAGGCGCGGCAGCATGTTCATCTGCGCCCGGCTCTCGACCTGGAACACGCCCAGCGATTCGCCCTCGCACAGCATGTCGTAGACCTCGGGCCGGTCGCGCGGAACGCTGGCCAGTTCCCATCGCTCGCCTTTATGTCGCGCGATCAGGTCGAAGCACTTGCGGATGCAGGTCAGCATCCCCAGCGCCAGCACGTCGACTTTCATCATCCGCAGCGTATCGACGTCGTCCTTGTCCCATTCGATGAAGGTGCGGTCGTCCATCGCGGCGTTGCCGATCGGCACATAGGTATCGAGCCGGTCCTGGGTCAGCACATAACCGCCGACGTGCTGCGACAGATGACGCGGGAAACCGATCAGTTGCGTCGCCAACGCCACGGCGCGCGCGACCGTCGGGTTGCCGGGATCGAGCCCGGCCTGCCGCACCTGTTGGCCGTCGAGGCCGTCGCCATGGTGGCCCCACACGGTGTCGGCCAGCGCGGCGGTGACGTCCTCGGTCAGCCCCAGCGCCTTGCCGACGTCGCGGACGGCGCTGCGCGGCCGGTAATGAATGACGGTGGCGATGATCGCGGCGCGATCGCGGCCGTAGCGGCGATAGACATACTGCATCACCTCCTCGCGGCGGGTGTGCTCGAAATCGACGTCGATGTCGGGCGGCTCCAGCCGCTCCTTGGAGATGAAGCGCTCGAACAGCAGATCGATTTCCGCCGGATTGACCGAGGTGATGCCGAGCACGTAGCACACCGCGGAATTGGCCGCCGAGCCGCGCCCCTGACACAGGATGTTCTGATCGCGCGCCCATCGCACGATATCGTGGACGGTGAGGAAGTAATGTGCGTAGCGCAGCTTGCGGATCAACCGCAACTCCTTGTGCAGGGTCTTCTTCGTCTTCGGCGGGATGCGGACCCGGAAATGCCGGTGCGCGCCGGCCCATGTCAGGTCTTCCAGATGACGCTGCGCGGTTTTGCCGGGCGGCACCGGCTCGTCGGGATAGCTGTATTCGAGTTGGTCGAGCGAGAAGGCGATGCGATCGACGAAGCGCATGGTCTCAGTGACCGCTTCCGGCGCTTCGCGGAACAGCTGCGCCATCTCCGCCGCCGGTTTGAGATGCCGCTCGGCATTGGCTTCCAGCCTTCGACCTGCTTTATCGAGGGTGGTTTTCTCGCGGATGCAGGTCAGGATGTCCTGCAAGGCGCGACGCGCGTGATGATGATACAGTACCTCGTTGGTCGCCAGCAGCGGCGCGCGCGCGGTCGTCGCTATCCGTTGCAGCCGTGCCAGCCTGCGCGCGTCGTCGCCGCGATAGAGCAGGCTCGCCGCAAGCCAGACCTCGCCCTCGCATCCCTGCCGCAGGCGATCCAGCGTCTTGAGGGCCACCATCGTCTCAAAACGATGCGGCAACGTCATCGCCAGCAACTGGCCTTGCGAAAACTCCACAAGATCGTCGAGCGTGAGGCGACAGTCGCCCTTGTCGGCGACGCGCTTGCCGCGCGTCAGCAACTGGCACAAGCGGCCATAGGCGTCGCGATCGCGCGGATAGACAAAGATATCGGGCGTGCCGTCGATGAACACTAGCCGGGAGCCGATCACCAGCCTCGACTTGTATCTGATTTCGTCATTGGTCAGTTCGCTGAAGGCGCGCACCACGCCGGCCAGCGTGTTGCGGTCGGCGATGCCGATGGCCGGAAGTCGCAATTCGCCAGCCTGATGCACGTATTCCTGCGGGTGCGACGCGCCGCGCAGGAACGAGAAATTGGTGGTGATTCCGATTTCGGCATAAGCGATCGTCATGCGAACAGCCCGTGCAGGAACCAGCGGAAGGTCGTGACCTCGCGCTCGTAGACGCCTTCGCGATAAAGCCAGAAGCGCGCGCCCTCGACATCCTCGGCGCGGAAATAATCGCGCGCCAGAGCCATTTCCGTTCCGATCAAATCGGAACGGGGCTCTGGATTCTTGTCTTGACGCGTTTTCTTGACGCGAACCGGTATCCACTTCGCTTGAAAACGCTCCGGGGGATCGCCGTCGTCAGGCCGCCACCACTCGGCGGCGATGCGCTCCGGTCCCTCGACCCGCGCCAGGCGATGAAACACGCGCCGCCAGCGGAACGCCGCCGGCGGGCCGTGTGGGAAATCCGCCGTCACCTCGATCGATTCCGGCGGCGCGAACAAGCGCAGCGGCCGCAGCGGCGGCTCGTCCGCAATGCGTGTCGGCCATGCCGCAACCGCCGCCATGGCGAGATGCCGCTGCGCGGGCACCGTCCGCATGGCGCGCTCGGGGATGTGCGTATCCTGCGGCAGATACACGACGATGCGATGGCCGCCGATCCGCGCCGCGAGGCGGTCGATCAGCGCCGCCACCGCGTCGCTGTCATGGACATGCGGGTCGAGGTCGCGCTGCACCTGCACCACGTCGTCAGCGCGGCTCGCCGCGAGCCGGATCAGGTCGAAGCCGAAGCCGGGATCGAGCGGATCGGCCAGCGCCTCTAACCGTTCGCGGAACAGGCGATCGACGACATCGACCCGCGTCACCGCGAGTCCGGTGTCGATGCCGATGCTCCGCACCGCGCCGTCGGTGCGGAAGAAACTCGCCTTCAGCCGCCGCGCGCCCTTGCCGTCGCGGCCCATGCTCTCGGTCAGCGTGCGCGCCAGCGCCGACAGCGTCGCCGCGATCGCGGTGTCGGTCGCGACCGGCTCGGCGAAGCGGCGTTCGGCGATGTAGTCGGGCGGGATTTTACGCGGCGAGATCGGCGCGTCGCGCTGGCCCAGCGCCTGCTCCAGCAATGCCACGAAATCCGCGCCGAATCGCGCCGCGATCTCATGACGGCCGCGTGCGGCGACGTCACCGATGGTCTTGAGCCCGGCGCGACGCAGGCCCCGCGTGATCGCATCAATGGCGCCGAGCGTGAACACCGGCAGCCCTGCCACCGCCGCCGCCTCGCCTCCCTCCGGCACGATGCAGCCGGAGCG
>JBASBO010000297.1:0-11239 GCA_049651165.1 Xanthobacteraceae bacterium
GCGTCAGGCCGCCTTGCAGCGTCGCATCCGCCTCGGGATGGCCGAGCGGCGCGCGCGGCGGTCCGGTCCCGCCGCTGAACCGGGTGAAGCCGCCTTCCAAGCGTCCGATCTGCCCGCGCAGCCGCGCAAGCGTATTGACGCGCGCGCGCTCCATGCGCCGCTCCTCGCTCAACCAGTGGCTTTCAAAAAAATCCGCGACCGAAAATCCGCGATCATGAGCCCGGCGGCCGGAAACCCTTGCCGGCCGCCGAACATCGACCTTGAACGCTGGCTTTATCGTTCATGTTATGTTCTAATAAACACCCGTTGCCGGAGGCGAGTCAACATCCTCGATCCGGGCCCGGCTCAAGTGACGGCGATAACAGCCGCGACGCCACTGGTGGAACTTCCCGAGGCGCGGTCGATTGAGCCGCCGATCACCGACGCCCGCCGCGACCACGCCGGCGAAGTAACAGCGAAACGAGCGTGCAATGAAATCGACACCGTCCGATGCGCCCGCCGACAACCTCACCGCCCTGCGCAGAGCGGCGGCCGAATGCCGCGCCTGCCCGCTCTGGAAGGATGCGACGCAGACGGTGTTCGGCGAAGGCCCCGCCCCCGCGCCGCTGATGCTGGTCGGCGAACAGCCGGGCGACAAGGAAGACCTTGCCGGCCGGCCGTTCGTCGGCCCGGCCGGGCAGATGCTCGACCGCGCGCTGAAGGACGCCGGCATCGACCGCAAGACGGTCTACGTCACCAACGCAGTGAAGCATTTCAAATTCGTGCCGCGCGGCAAGTTCCGCCTGCACCAGAAACCGAACACCGCCGAGATCAAGGCGTGCCGGCCGTGGTACGAACGCGAGCGGGCGGCGGTGAAGCCGGTGCTGGTGGTGGCGATGGGCGCGACCGCGGCGCAAGGCGTGCTCGGCAAGATCACGCCGATCAACAAGACGCGCGGCCGTCTCATCGATCTCGACGACGGCGCGCAGGCGTTGGTGACGGTGCATCCGTCCTATCTGCTGCGGCTGCCGGACGAGGAAGCCAAGGTGCGGGAATACGGACGCTTCGTCGACGACCTCAAGATCGCGGCGGCGCGGCTGCACGCAGACGCCGCGTGAGGATCAAACAACCACGACGTCGTCCTCGCGCAGGCGAGGACCCATAATCCCTGGCGTGCGTTATTTTGAACAACTTCGCCCGGAGTGATAGAGTCGAACCGTTGCGACGTATGGGTCCCCGCCTTCGCGGGGACGACGATTTTCGAGCGGGAAATCCGTGTACGAAACGAATTTCGAGTCAGCCTCTGACACTCGCCACGCAAACCGCAACGCATCGCGCCTCACGCCGCCGCCGCGCGATTCACCGACGTCTCGGCCAGCGAGGTCAGCGCCGTGTCGGTCTTCTTCTCCTGCTGGAGCGTTTCGTCGAGCAGCCGCGTGGCATCCTTCATGCCGAGTTGCGTCGCCCATTGCTTTAGGGTTCCGTAGCGAGAAATCTCGTAGTGTTCCACCGCCTGCGCCGCGGCGAGCAGACCGGCGTCAAGCGCTTCGCAGCCCTTGTACTCGTCCATGATTTCCTTACCTTCCTCGACAATGCCGACGATCGCATCGCAGGTCTTGCCGCGAGCGGGCTTGCCGAGCAGATCGAAGATCTGTTCGAGCCGTTCCACCTGGCCTTCGGTTTCGTCGTAATGCTTCTCGAAAGCGGCGCGCAGCTTGTCGGACCGGGCGGCCTTCGCCATCTTCGGCAGCGCCTTCAGAATGTGCTTCTCGGCGAAATAGATGTCCTTGAGCGTATCGAGGAACAGATCGTTGAGGTCCTTGTCCTTCGCGGGCATCGCTGGCTCCATGACATGAGAAAAAACGGGATGGAAGCGCCATCCCGCCCTTCAACGTCACATCGGGAGCCTTGTTCCTGACGCAGCGCGCTTTCGCGCGGACGGCGCAAGGCGCGGACGCGGGCAGCCGGCGTCACCCGGCAAGCGTGTGCTCGACCAGCTTAACCCAGTACGAAGCGCCGTAGACAATGGCCTCGTCGTTGAAGTTATAGGCCGGGTGGTGCAGCCCGGCGCTGTCGCCGTTGCCGACGAAGATGAAGGCGCCGGGCCGCGCCTCCAACATGTAGGCAAAATCCTCCGCGCCCATCATCGGCGGTACGGTATGGACGTTGGCCTCGCCGGCTACCTCGCGGGCGATCCGCGTCGCTATCTCGGTCTGGGCCGGGTGGTTGACGACCACCGGATAGCCGCGCTCGTAAACGAGATCGATGGTCGCTCCGGTCTGCCGCGCCACGCCAGCGACAACATCCCGCACCCGCTGCTCGACCAGATCACGCACCTCCGGCGTCAGCGAGCGCACGGTGCCTTTCAGTTCGGCGGTCTGTGGAATGACGTTGCGGGCGTTGCCGGCATGGAACTCGCACACTGAAATCACCGCCGCCTCCAGCGGATCGACGCTGCGCGACACGATCGATTGCAGCGCGGTGACGAGTTGCGCGCCGACCAGCACGCTGTCGATGCACTTGTGCGGCCGCGCCGCGTGGCCGCCGACGCCCTCGATGCGGATGTCGATAGCGTCGGTCGCCGCCATGATCGGCCCCGGCCGCAGCGCGAACGCGCCGATCGGCAGGCCCGGCCCGTTGTGCATCCCGAAAACCTGGTCGATCCGAAAGCGCTCCATCAGGCCGTCCTTGATCATGGCGTCGGCCCCGGCGCCGCCCTCCTCCGCCGGTTGGAAGATCACCACCGCCTCGCCGGCGAAGTCGCGCGTCTCCGCCAGATAACGCGCCGCGCCGAGCAGCATCGCGGTGTGGCCGTCGTGGCCGCAGGCGTGCATCTTGCCCGGCGCCTTCGACGCATAGGACAGATTGGTTTCCTCCGCGATCGGCAGCGCGTCCATGTCGGCGCGCAGCCCGATGGTTCTGACCGCGCCCGCGGCCGGCCTGCGGCCCCTGATGACACCGACCACGCCGGTGCGCCCGAGCCCGGTCGCCACCTCGTCGCAGCCGAATTCGCGCAGCCGCTCAGTGACAAACGCCGCGGTATCTTCGACGTCATACATCAGTTCGGGGTGCGAATGCAGGTGCCGCCGCCACGCCATGATGTCCGGCTGCAATTCGGCGATACGATCGATCACGGGCATAACTGAACCTCGAAGGCGCGGGGCAGGACGGCAAATCGCGGACGGCAAGGCTAGCATGGCCGGGCGGTCCGCCCAATACGGGCGAAAATCCATCCCATGAGCCAATGTACATGACCTGTTCGCGGCGGTATGGCATCCTTCAGGACAAGCCGGGCCGTTAAAACCCGGCGCGGAAGAAACACGGTGGGACATGGTGAAACGGATCGAGGGCCAATTCGACTACATCGTCGTCGGCGCGGGGACGGCGGGGTGCGTCACCGCCAACCGTCTGAGCGAAAGCGGCAAGCGCCGCGTGCTGCTGCTGGAGGCCGGCGGCCGCGACAACTGGATCTGGTTCCACATTCCGGTCGGCTATCTGTTCGCTATCGGCAATCCGCGCGCCGACTGGCTGTTCAAGACCGAGCCGGAGCCCGGGCTCAACGGCCGCGCGCTGAACTATCCGCGCGGCAAGGTGATCGGCGGCTGCTCGGCGATCAACGGCATGATCTCGATGCGCGGTCAGGCGGCGGATTACGATCACTGGCGGCAACTCGGCCTTACCGGCTGGGGCTGGGACGACGTGCTGCCGGAATTCAAGCGGCTGGAGGATCACTTCCTCGGCGCGAGCGAGCACCACGCCACCGGCGGCGGCTGGCGCATCGAGCAGCAGCGGCTGACCTGGACCATCCTCGACGCGGTCCGCGACGCGGCGGTCGAGATGAACATCCCGCGCAGCGACGACTTCAACACCGGCAATAACGAGGGTGTCGGCTACTTCCACGTCAACCAGAAGCGCGGGCGGCGCTGGTCGGCGGCGCGCGGCTTCCTCCGGCCGGCGCTGAACCGGCCCAACCTGCGGCTGGAGACCGACGTGCTGGTGGACCGGCTGGTGATCGAGAACGGCCGCGCGGCGGGCGTGCGCTTCTCGCGCGGCGGCGAGGATTTCGAGGCGCGCACCGACGGCGAGGTCATCCTGTGCTCCGGCGCGGTCGGCTCGCCCGCGATCCTGCAACGCTCCGGCATCGGCCCCGCCGACTGGCTCGGCGCGCTCGGCATCGATGTCGTCACTGAGCGGCCCGGCGTCGGCCGCAACTTGCAGGATCACTTGCAGCAGCGCGCGATCTACAAGGTGTCCGGCGTCAAGACGCTGAACGAAACCTACGCCTCGCTGATCGGGCGCGGCTTGATGGGCGCGGACTACTTTCTGCGGCGGCACGGCCCGATGACAATGGCGCCGTCGCAGCTCGGCATCTTCACCCGCTCGGACGCCGGACGCGAGCGCGCCAACATCCAGTTTCACGTCCAGCCGCTCTCGCTGGAGAAGTTCGGCGACCCGCTGCACCGCTTCCCCGCGGTGACGGTGAGCGCCTGCAACCTGCAACCGACCTCGCGCGGCACCATCCGCCTGCGCACCATCGCGCCCGACGCCGCGCCGATGATCGCGCCGAGCTATCTGGCGACGGATGAAGACCGGCAAGTGGCGGCGGACGCCATCCGCGTCACCCGCCGGCTGATGAAGCAGCAGGCGCTGTCGCGCTATCGCCCGGAGGAATATCTGCCGGGATCCAAAGTCGGCGACGACGACGCCTCGCTGGCGAAGGCCGCCGGCGATATCGGCACCACCATCTTCCATCCGGTCGGCACCGCGAAGATGGGGCTATCAAGCGACCCGACCGCGGTGGTGGACGAGCGGCTGCGGCTTTACGGCGTCGGCCATCTGCGCGTGGTCGATGCCTCGGTGATGCCGACGATCACCTCGGGCAACACCAACACCCCGACAGCGATGATCGCGTCAAAAGCCTCGGCGATGATCCTTGAGGACGCAAGGTAGTTTCGAAGCGTCATCATCCCGGAGCGAATAACCTCGGCGTCGTCCTCGCGCGGGCGGGGACCCATAACCTCTGGCGCTGGTTATCATGGAATAACTTCGCCCCGATGATGGAGGCGAACCGATGCGGCGTATGGGTCCCGCCTGCGCGGGACCACGATTGCCGTGTTGCGAATGCGCGGAAAGCCTCTACGCCCGCCCCAATTCGAACGCCTTGATCTCGCGGGTGCGCTTCGACGTCAGCGCGGCCTGGTGGTCGGTGGCGATGGCGACATAGACCGCCGGCAGCACGAACAGCGTGAACAACGTGCCGATGGTCATGCCGGCCACCACCACGAGGCCGATCGAGAAGCGGCTCGCCGCACCCGCGCCGGTTGCCGTCAACAGCGGCAACAGGCCGGTGACCATGGCGGCGGTGGTCATCAGGATCGGCCGCAGCCGCACCCGCGCCGCCTGCTCGATCGCCGCGCGCTTGCCGAGGTTCTCGTTGAGCTGCAACTCGTTAGCGAACTCCACCATCAGGATGCCGTGCTTGCTGATGAGGCCGACCAGCGTCAGCAGCCCGACCTGAGTGTAGATGTTGATGGTCGCCACCCCGAAGAACAGCGGAATCAGCGCGCCCGAAATCGCCATCGGCACGCTGATCATGATGACCAGCGGATCGCGCAGGCTCTCGAACTGCGCCGCCAGCACCAGAAAGATGATGATGAGCGCGAAGCCGAATGCGATCGCAAGCTGGTTGCCCTCCGTCACGTATTGCCGTGCGTCGGCGAGGTAATCGTGGCTAAAGCCGGCCGGAAAATTTTTCGCCTGGCTTTCGAGGAAGTCGACCGCCTGCCCCACCGTCACACCGGGCATCGGCACCGCCTGGAAGGTCGCGGCGTTCAACTGGTTGTAGTGCGATAGCGCGTTGGGATCGGTGCCGGTTTGCACCGACACCAGCGTGGACAGCGGGATCTGCCGGCCGCTCGCACTCGGCACATAATAGCCGTCGAGCGATTGCGGCGTCAGGCGCAGCGCACGCGGCACCTGCGGGATCACCTGATAGGAGCGCCCCTCGAGGTTGAAGCGGTTGATGTAGTTGCCACCGAGCAGCGTCGCCAGCGTCGCGCCGAGTTGCTGCATGGTGACGCCGAGATCGTTGGCCTTGGTGCGGTCGATGGCGACGCGCACCACCGGCTGGTTGAAGTCGAGGTCGCTGTCGGTGACGATGAACAGGCCGCTCTTTTGCGCCGCCGCCTTGAGCTTGTTCATCTCCTCATAGACCGGCTGGAAGCCGGCGGTGGAATACAGCGCCATCTGAATCGGCAGACCGCCCGGCCCGCCCGGCAGCGACGGCAGGTTGAAGGCGAAAGCCTGAACGCCCTCGACCTTGCTGATCTCTTTCTGCACCAGCGACTTCAACGCGATCGACGAGCGCTTGCGGTCCTCCCACGGCTTGAGCAACATGCCGGCGATGCCGTTGTTAATGCCGTTGATGCCGTTGATCATGAAGCGCAGGTCGGTTTCCGGGAAGGCGGCATAGGCCTTGTCGAGCTTCCCGCCGTAGTAATCCATGTAGTCGATGTTGGCGTATTTCGGCCCCTTGACGAGCGAGAACACGATGCCCTGATCTTCCTCCGGTGCCAGTTCCTTGGCTGTATGCATGTACATGAAACCGACCAGCCCGAGAATGGTGGCCGCGAACAGGGCGGTGACCGGCCGATAGTCGAGCGAGCGGTCGAGCTTGCGGCCGTACCAGTTCGTGACGGCGGAAAATACCCGATCGACCTTGCGTGCGAACCAGCCCTGCTGCTCGTGCTTGAGCAGCACCGAGCACATCATCGGCGACAGCGTCAGCGCGATCACCCCGGAGACGATCACCGCCCCCGCGAGCGTGAAGGCGAACTCGCGAAACAGCGCGCCGGTGAGGCCGCCGAGAAAACCGATCGGCGCATAAACCGCCGCCAGCGTGATCGTCATCGAAATCACCGGGCCGACGATCTCGCGTGCGCCTTGCAACGACGCCTGCACCGGCGACTTGCCTTCCTCCAGATGGCGGTGGATGTTCTCGACCACGACGATAGCGTCGTCGACCACAAGCCCGATCGCCAGCACCATGGCGAGCAGCGTCAACAGGTTGAAGCTGAAGCCGGCGGCGATCATCAGGGCGCAGACGCCGACCAGCGACAGCGGGATCGTCACCACCGGGATGATGACCGAGCGCAGCGACGCCAGGAACAGGAAGATCACCACGATGACGATGCCGACCGCCTCCAGCAGCGTCTTCTGCACCTCGTTGATCGACGAGGTGATGAACTTCGTGGAGTCGAAAGCCACCTTCATCTTCATCGACGGCGGCAGGTTGCGCTCGATGTCCGGGAACAGGGCGCGCACGCCGCGCACGATATTGAGCGGGTTGCCCTGCGGAGTCGCCTGTACGCCGATAAAAATGGCATGCTGGCCGCTGAAGGCGACGCTGGCGTCGGCGCTCTGCGCCGCCAGTTGCACCTCGGCGATGTCCTCCATGCGTACGAAGCCGCCGTCCTTGGCCTTCACCGTCATCCGCTTGAACTGCTCGACGTTTTGCAGGTCGGTATTGGTCGAGACGTTGGAGATGGTGTAGTAGCCCTTGGTCTGGCCCGCCGCCGCCTGGAAGTTGTTGGCGGCGATCGCGGCGGTCACCTCGCTGGTGGTGACGTTGCGGCCGGCCATCTTCACCGGATCGAGCCACACCCGCATGGCGAAGGTCTGGCCGCCGAGAATGTCGGCGGACGCCACGCCGTCCACGGTGGAGAGGATCGGCTGCACCACGCGCGTCAGATAGTCGGAGATCGCCGAGCCCGACAGTTCGTCGCTGGAGAAGCCGATGTACATCACCGCCGTGGTTTCGCCGGTCGATTTCAGGATCACCGGGTCGTTGGCTTCCTTCGGAATCAGATACTTCACCGAATTGACCTTCGACAGTACCTCGGTCAGCGCCGCGTTGGGATCGACGTTAAGTTTGACGTAAACCTTGATCTGGCTCTGGCTCTGGGTCGAGTTCGAGGTGATATAATCGACACCTTCGGCCGAGGCCACCGCCTGCTCGATCGGCGTGGTGATGAAACCCTGCATCAGTTCCGGCGACGCGCCGGGATAGACCGTGGTGATGGTAATCACCGTGTTCGACAGTTTCGGATATTGCCGGATCGGCAGCTTGAAGGCGGCGGCGGCTCCGATCAAAAGGATCAGCAGGCTGACGACAACCGACAGCACCGGCCGCTTGATGAAAATATCGGTGAATGTCATTGCAGGCGCTCCATGGACGGCCGGCTGATGTCGCGGGCGGCCCGCGAAATCCGTGGTCGGGGGCGGCCGCGCGGCGCGCCCCCGCGATCGATGTCAGTTCAGCGGCGGCGGATTGGTGATCGGCGGCAGCGGGTCCTTGGAAACTTCCACGGCAGCGCCCGATTGCAGCTTGAGTTGGCCGACCGCGACCACCCTGTCGCCGGCCTTGAGGCCCTTGGTGATGACGGCGCGGCCCTCGGCCCGGTCGCCGGTGCGCACGAAGGTGCGCTCGGCGGTGAGGCTGGCCTTGCCGTCGTCCGCCTTCTTCTCCTTGATGAGATAGACGGAGTCGCCATACAGCGTGTAGTCCACCGCGGTTTCCGGCACGGTGATCACCGCCGGCTTGTCCGGCAGCACCACCGTGGTGGTGGCGAACATGCCCGGCTTGAGGATGCCGTCCGGGTTGGCGATGGTCGCCTGCACACGGATGTTGCGGGTGTCGGTGGAGATCTGCGGCTCGATGGTGGTGATCTTGCCGTCGAAGGTCTTGCCCGGATAGGCGTCGACACTGACCCGCACGGTCTGCCCGACCGCCAGCGTGCCGCTGTCCTTCTCGGTCACGGTGAAGTTGGCGAACAGCGACGACAGATCGGTCAGCGACACGATCTGCGTTCCCGCGGTGAGGAACTGGCCGACCTCGACGTGACGCACGCCGAGCACGCCGTCGAACGGCGCGCGCACCAGCTTCTGCGAAATGATCGCCTCGGTCTTGGCGATGCCGGCATTGGCCTGATCGTAGGCGGCCTGCGCCTGATCGACGGTCGTCTGCGGACCGAACTGGCGCGCCGCCAGTTGCTTGGCGCGATCGAGCGAGAGTTCGGCCACCTTGGCCTGCGCCCTGTAGCTGGCGAGGTCGCCCTGCTCCGGCTGGTCGAACAGTTGCACGAGCGGCTGCCCCTTCGTGACACGGCTGCCGGCGGTGAACAGGATGTCGGTGACGCGGCCATTGACGTCCGAAGTGACGTTGACCTGATGCACCGCGGCGAGTTCGCCGACCGCCCGCAACAGGTTCGGGATCACTTCCGACTTCGCCTCGGCAGCGCTGACGGTGACCGGCGGCGGCTTGTTGTTGGCGAAGAACTGCGCGATCATGTGGCTGCGGAAGGCGTTGAAGCCGACGATCCCGCCGACCAGGATCACCAGCAGAATGGCGACGATGATGAACCAGCGCAGCCGCCTGGCCGGCTTGCTGCCGCGCGGTTGCCCGCCGGGACCGCGTGCGCCGGGGTCGTGTGCGTCGGAATGATGTGGGGTCTGCTCGGCTGTGGATGGCACGTTGGAGTCCGTCGCTAGTGTCATGTCATGCACCTTCCGCGATTGTGTGCGGCATATGGTCGGGCGCGAGGTCACGGTCGAGATACGTGGCGATCGCCGTTTCGTTCAATCCAATTCCGCGAAGGATGAATTCGCAGACCTGCCGCTCGAACCGGGCGGCCTCTCCGTAAGACAAGCAACTCGTCACTGGCAGCCGCGTCAGCACCAATTGCAGCACCAGATGGTGCGCGAGCCAGAACAGATTGATCGGCCGCTCTCCGACCTCCGACGCGTCTCCCGCCGCGACGGCGTGCTCAAGCGAGGCGATAAAAAGCGGCCCGATCAGGTCTCCGATCTTTTCATACAGAACCCGCGCGAATTCGCCGTCGTCGAGTTGGCTGGTCACCAATAGCCTGAGTTGCTGGGCGTCCTCCTCGTCCGGCGCTTCCGACGTCCGAACAAAATGCCCCACCATACCGCGGATCAGGACCACCAGCGTTTCGGTCGATGGCGCCAGTCCGAGCAGCGCCGTCAGCCTCGGGTCGGCCTCGCAGGCGTCCGCCAGAATCGCGGCGTAAAGCGCGGATTTAGTCGGAAAATGTTTGAACAGCAATCCTTCCGAGATCGAAGCGGCGGCGGCGATGCTTTTCGTCGTGGTTCCCGCGAAGCCGGTTCGCGCGAAACAACGCTTCGCCGCCGACAGGATCAGTTCCCGCCGCAAATGTCCGGTCATGCGAATGGCGCTCATCCGACGTGAGTAAATACTCACCAAACAAAAGTCAAGTCGCACGCTGCAACGCACCATAACTCCGGCCGGCCGTATTCGTTCCGGGCGGCGCCCGCGCACGACCTTCGAAAAGCAGGAACCGGTTTTCGACAGGGCTTTACGCGCGTGCCGTGCCGGCTCGATGCGTGAAGGCGGTTTGGGGCCGCGCGTCTCACCCGGCCCGCGCAGGCGGCTGAAGCAGGATGGTCGGCACGCCGCAGGTCCCGCTGCGCACGGTCGCGACCTGCGTCCCCGGCTTGCGGCCGGCGCGTGGCTCCGACACCTCGATCCCCGCCGCCAGCATCCGGTGACGTGCGGCGGCGATGTCATCGACGCGCAGGCTCAGGCCCCACAGCCGGTCGCGCCCGTCGGAATAGTTCTTGCCCGCGCGCTTCACCGTCTCGACGATAAGATCGCCGCAGCGGAAGAACATCAAATGCCCCCAATCCTGATGCGAACGGTCGAGCCGCATGTCGAGCTTGAGCCGCGCGCCGTAAAGCGCCGCCGCACGCTCGGGATCGGCGGTGTCGACCACGACGTGATCGAGGCTTGTCACCGCCGTGTCGGTGGTCGGCTCCGACAGCGGACGCTGCCCGTTCATCTCAAGGAAGAACAGCCGCACGCCGTGCGCGGCGTCGGTCGCGGCGCGGGTGCGTTTCCATGACAACGATGCGCCGTCGATCAGGTTGCGGCTGCCGCCGTCGCTGACCGCTTCCGGCTTGAGGCCGAGACGATCCAGCCGCCGGTGGCAACCTGCGATGTCCTCGACGCGAAAACACAAACTCGCCAGCCCCTCGCCGTCCGCGTCGATCGCGGCGCGAATACGCTCGCCGGCGGCGCCGGCCGCCGGAGCCAGCAACTCCACCGACATGTTGTCCAGCGTGAACAGCACCGAGGACGAAGCGTCATCGGTGCTCCGCCACGCCGGCTTGCGGCCGAGCAACGCGGCGTAGTCCGACGCCGCCGCCTCGATATCGCGAACCA
>JBASBO010000298.1:0-1617 GCA_049651165.1 Xanthobacteraceae bacterium
GTCCTCGGCGGCCTTGTCGGCGTTGCCGTGGCCGGGAATTACGATCGACCGGCAGCCCTCGACCGCCTGACGGTCGGTCAGGATGACGCCGGCGCTGCCGACCACGATGCCGCTGGCATATTCCACCGCCTTGCGCGGCGGCGGGCCGACCGCCTGCGCGCCGCTCGGGAACGGATCGAAGGCGCTCGACATCGCGATCACCACCGGCTCCATCGCCGCCTTGCTGGCGTCGTCGTAGCGGATGGCGAGGAGCCGGGCCTCGTCGCCGCGGACCTCGCCGCGCAGATAGAAATTCTTCGCCCCCTCAGTGCCGGACAGCACGAAGAAGTCAGGCTTCACGGTCGAATAGGTGACCTTGCGCTCCGGCGCGGCGCGCTCCCGCGCCGCGACCTTGGCGGTGGTGAGGTCGGCCTCCTTGCGCCGCGTCAGCACGATCTCGACCGCGCCGGAGGGCGCGCGCCAGCGGGTGGCGTCCGCCTCGCTGGTCTGCTGCGGCGCGAGCCTTGACGGCAGGCCGGTGCGCATCCCGGTCGCGGGATCGCCGATCAGCTTCCAGCCGACGGCGGCCTGCAATTTCTTCGCGCCGGCGGCAAGCTGCTCGCGCTCCTGCGGGTTGAGCACGCCGGTCGGCTGGCCCTTGCGGCCGCTCTGGTACGCCTTGATCGCCGCGACCAGCCGCTCGCTGGCCTCGCCGTTGATGAGGCCGTTGTATTTTCCGATCCAGGCGAGGTCGGACTGGATCGCCTGCCGCGCGGCGGCCGACAGCGCCTTGACGGTGTCGAGCGGGGTCTGCGCCTCCGCCGGTGCGGTCACGGCCGGCTTCGGCTTGACCAGCGACGGCTGCGCGGCGGCGGGCAGAGCGGTGGCGGCGAGGATCAGCGTGGCGAGGATCGGCGATCTCATGAGCGGACTTTTGGCGGGTTGCATGGCCTCGTTGGAGCGCCAATGAAGCATAGATCGTAAGTCTGCAAAAGCGTCCGCATGGTTCGATGCCGTCGCCGCCGCGCCATGCTACAACGCCGCGACAACAGGATATCGCGCCGCCATGCTCTCTCCCGACGAACTCGAACGCTACGCCCGCCACATCGTCATGCGCGAGGTCGGCGGCCCCGGCCAGGCGAAGCTGAAGGCGGCGCGGGTGCTGTCGATCGGCGCGGGCGGGCTGGGTGCGCCGCTTCTGATGTATCTCGCCGCCGCCGGCGTCGGCACGCTCGGCGTGGTCGATGACGACGTGGTGACGCTGTCGAACCTGCAACGCCAGATCATCCACGCGACGCCGGACATCGGCGCGCGCAAGGTGGACAGCGCGCAGGCGACCGTCGCCGCGCTCAACCCGCACGTCGCGTTCCGCGCGCATCACCTGCGGCTCACGGCGGCGAACGCGATGGAGTTGCTCGCGGACTACGATATCGTCGCCGACGGCTCGGACAACTTCGCCACGCGCTATCTGGTGGCGGATGCGTGCTACCTCGCAAGCAAGCCGCTGGTGACCGGCGCGCTCGGCGTGTTCGACGCCTCGCTGACCACGATCCGCGCCCATGAGCGGAACGCCGACGGCGTGCTCAATCCGACCTATCGCTGCCTGTTCCCGGAGGCGCCGCCGCCCGGCACGGTGCC
>JBASBO010000299.1:0-4206 GCA_049651165.1 Xanthobacteraceae bacterium
ATGCCGCAGCGGCCGCCAAGCGGCGGACCAATGCCGCGCCGAAGGCGGCAGCGCCGCCGCCTCCGCCGGTGCAGATCGCGCCGCCTCCGCCGGGCAGCCGCTGATCGGGGGTCGGAACGGGGTCGATCCGTGGCGGCGTTACGTCGCAGCGGCGTGGTGGCGGCTACGTCGGCACAAAGCGTTCGGGTTATTCCGCCGAAGCGAGTAAGATCGCGCCATGAACGTTGTTAGCGTCGATCCCCTGAACGATCTGGCCGGCCTCGATCTGTTTCGCGGTCTTGCGCCCGATGCGCTGGAAGCGGCCCGTGCTGAAGCGCGTTTCCGCCGCATTCCGCGCAACACCCGCGTCTTCAATCAGGGCGACGACGATGTCCGCGCCCACGCATTGCTGGACGGCAGCGTCCGCATTTCCCAATCGGGCAGCGACGGGGCGCAGGTGGTGCTGCGCTTCATCACCCGTGGCGAAATGTTCGGCGCGGTGGCGCTGTTCACCAACCACAAATATCCGGCGGATGCGGAAACGCTGGTGGACAGCGTTGAAGTGAGCTGGAGCGAGACCGCGCTCGCGGCGTTGATGGAGCGCCATCCGCAGATCGCCATCAACATGATCCGCATCGTCGGCAAGCGGTTGCAGGAGGCGCAGGACCGGATGCGCGAACTCGCGACCCAGCGCGTCGAGCAGCGCATCGCGCACGCGCTGTTGCGGCTGTCGCGGCGCGCCGGGCGGCCGACCGCCGACGGCACCGCGATCGATTTGCCGCTGCGCCGCAAGGACATCGCCGACATCTGCGGCACCACGCTGCATTCGGCGAGCCGTATCCTGACGCCGTGGGAAAAGGCCGGCTGGCTGTTCACCCGCGACCAGCACCTCACCATTCGCGAGATTGTGAAGATCCGCCGCGTCGCCGAGCAGCCAGGCCATTGAGTCTTTTGCCGCCGCGAAGCCGGTTCCGCCGGACGGTTTCCATCGCGCGCGAAAACGCGATATGAGACGGCCGTCGTCGCGCTTCGCGAAAAATCGTCGGACATCATGCCGCTTCACCTGCTCAAGCTCGCCGTTGGCTGCGACTCCGTCAAGGACCTCAAGGGTTTCGTCGCCGAGCGCGCGCGGCAGGCGCGGGCCGAGGGCAAGCCCGCGCGCCACGTTCACACCACCCGCATGACGCCCAAGCGCGACGCCGAACTGCTCGACGGCGGCTCGCTGTACTGGGTGATCCGCGGCGAAATCGCCGCGCGCGAGAAGCTCACGGCGATCGAGCCGTATCGCGACCGCAACGGCATCGGACGCTGCCGTCTGGTGTTGCAGCCCAAGGTGATCGCGGTGGTGCCGCGGCCGATGCGCGCGTTTCAGGGCTGGCGCTATCTGACGGCCGCCGATGCGCCGCCCGATCTTGCCCGCGCCGGCACCGGACTGGTCGAGATGCCGGAAGCGCTGCGGCGCGAGCTTCGCGAACTCGGCCTGCTGTAGCCGTCCAGCTACACGCCGATGTTGTCGATCAGGCGCGTGGTGCCGATCTTGGCGGCGACCAGAAGGCGCAGCGGACCGTCGGCCATCGAAGCCACCGGTTGCAGCGTCTCGGCATGGCGGGCCTCGAAATAATCGAGCGCGAAACCTGCCTCGGTGATGCGCGCAGCGCCGGCGGCGAGCACGGCGTCGATAGCCTCTCCGGCGCGCAGCCGTGATGCGGTGTCCTGCATCGTGCGATGAAGCACCGGCGCTGCGGCGCGCTCCTCGCGCGTGAGGTAGACGTTGCGCGAGGACATCGCCAGCCCGTCCGCCTCGCGCACGGTGGCGAGCCCGATCACCTCGACGCCGAGATCGAGATCGCGCGCCATCCGGGTGACGACGCGAAGCTGCTGATAGTCCTTCTCGCCGAACACCGCGACGTCGGGCCGGCACTGGATGAACAGCTTTCCGACCACGGTGGTGACGCCGCCGAAGAAGTGCGGGCGGAAGCGGTCTTCGAGATCGACGACGGCGGGGCCCTCGGTGACGATGCGCGAGGCGAAGCCCTCCGGGTACATCGTCGCAACATTCGGGTTCCAGATCAGATCGACGCCCTCGGCGGCGAGCTTGGCGAGGTCGCTGTCCCATGTGCGCGGATAGGCGTCGAAGTCCTCGTGCGGCGCGAACTGGGTCGGATTGACGAAGACCGAGACCGCCACTCGCTTGCAGCGGCGTCTGGCGTCGCGCACCAGCGCCAGGTGCCCGTCATGCAATGCGCCCATGGTCGGAACCAGAGCCACCGACGCGCCGCCGGCGCGAACGGTTTCAAGGCTGCGGCGCAAGGCGGGCAGGTCGCGGGCAACGATGGGATCGCGGGACATGGAACCTCGGTCGCTATTGCGGCGCGTTTATCATCAACACGCCGATCCTGTCCATCGACCGGAATGGCCGGAGTTTCGGTCTTTGCGCGCGCTTCCCGCGCGAGAATGATTTATCCAGTTAAATCAATAATATGCGGATCTATTCTGGCGCGCGCATGTCGTGTTTTTAATGATTGCCGCATCCGCGGCGGACAATTTGACCTTTTCGTCGCAAGGTTGTGACATATATTATCGATACCAGCGCAATGAGAACGTTGGACCAAAACGATCGGATATTGGACGTTCGCAGGGAAGGTCATGAAACGCGCAGTCACCATTGTCGTATCGCTGGCCGTGTTGGCGGTTGCCGCTTATCTCAGCGGCAGCAAGTGGCTGATCCGGCACGAGACGGTGTCGTTCCTCGATCAGGCGCGCGATCGCCCGGTCGCGGTCGATATCGCGGTGCGGCGCGACAAGGATATGCAGGCCAGCTCCGGCGTGATTAAGCTGCCGGTCGCCATCCTCAATCACGGCAACACCGTGAAGTACACCGAGTATTCCTTCCTCGCCAACGCCTTTGCGGCGCGCGGCTATATGGTCGTCAGCATCCAGCACGATCTCGACAGCGATCCGCCGCTGGTGACCAAGGTGGGCGAGCCCTATGTCGGCCGCCTGCCGGTCTATGAGCGCGGCGTCGCCAACATCCTGTTCGCGATCGGCAAGGTGAGGAAGATGTATCCGAACGCGGATTACGATCACCTCACCATGGTCGGCCATTCCAACGGCGGCGACATCGCGCTGTATTTCGCCAAGACGCATCCGGACGAGGTGAGCAAGATCGTCACCCTCGACAATCTGCGGGTGCCGTTCATGACCGACGGCAAGTTCAAGATCCTGTCGTTCCGCTCGCACGACGCGGTATTCAAGCCGGATCCCGGCGTGGTGCCGGACGATGCGATCTGCAACGAAGCCGGCATCACCGTGGTCAACACCGGCGCGCAGCACACCGACATGAGCGACCGCGGCCCCGATGCCGTCAAGCGCAAGATCGAGGGGATGCTCGACAAGTATCTCGACGGCGACAGCGTGCTGTCGCCGGTTGATACCCGGAAGCCGAAGATCGCCAATCCCGGCCCGCTGGCGCAATACGCGCTGCCGCCCGCCGAGGCCGCGGCTGCGATGGTGACGCCGGCTCCGGCCCTCGCGCATTGACCTCTCCCGGATGGCGTTTACATAGTCCTGCGACAGGTTGCGGGACGCGATGACGGACAAGCATTCCAGATCGAAAGCCGGCGGCGACATCGCTGCGCGCGAAGCGTCGGCGGGACGCTCCGTGGCGACGTCGGCGGAGGTTTCGGATTTTCTCGCGAAGGCGCGCGCCGCGTCTCCGCTCGTGCCGGGCGCGCGGGCGCGGCTGGTGTTCGCGCTCGACGCCACCCTGAGCCGGCAGCCGACATGGGATATGGCCTGCGAGCTGCAAGCCGACATGTTCAGCGAGGCGGCGCGGATCGGCAATCTCGATATCCGGCTGGTGTATTATCGCGGCGCGTCCGAGTGCCGCGCCAGCGGCTGGATTTCCGATCCCGGCAAACTCGCGGCCCTGATGCGCAAGATCGACTGTCAGGGCGGACAGACCCAGATCGGCCGGGTGCTCGGCGACGTGCGCGCTCAGGCGGTTGCAAGCGGCGTCCGCGCCGTGGTGTTCGTCGGCGACGCCATGGAGGAGCCGGTCGACGACCTCTGCCGCAAGGCCGGCGAACTCGGCCTGCTCAAGGTGCCGGTGTTCGTGTTTCAGGAAGGCGACGATCCCATCGCCGGGCAGGCGTTCCGCGAGATCGCGCGGCTGACCGGCGGGGCGTGGTGCCGATTCGACCCCGGCGCGGCGGCGCAGTTGCGGGC
>JBASBO010000300.1:0-1811 GCA_049651165.1 Xanthobacteraceae bacterium
TTGAAGCTCGCTCACCGGCGGCGGCGACGGCGGCGGCTCGGTGGCGACCGGCGCGAGCGTCTCCGGCAGCGCGGCAGCCAGCGACGGCGAGACAGGATCTGACGCAACATATTCGGCCGGGGCATGAGTCCGCGCGGACGGCGCGGGAGAGGTCATCCGCAGCAGTTCGCCGCTGGCGACATAGCCTGTCGTCAGCATCAGCGTCGCCAGCGTCGCGATCAGCACGATCGGCAGTTTCCTGGGATAGTTCGGCGTGTTGGAGACGATGGCGCGCGAGATGATACGGCCGTCGGCGGGGGCGGCATCGATGTTTTCGCGCGCGGTCGCCTCGCGATATTTGGCGAGGTAGGATTCCAGCAGATCGCGCTCGGCCTTCGCCTCGCGGTCCAGCGCACGAAGCTGGACGTCCTGCCCGTTGCTCGACGTCGCCTGCCGCTTCAACTGGTCGAGGCTGGCGTTGAGGTTCTCGACGCGGGCATCGGCGATGCGGGCATCGTTCTCCAGCGAGCGCGACACCTTGCCGGCTTCCTCGCGGATCTGCTTGTCGAGATCGGCGATCTGCGCCCGCAATTCCTTGATGCGCGGGTGGCCGTCGAGCAGCGTCGACGACTGCTCGGCAAGCTGGGCGCGCAACGTGACGCGCTGCTCCGACAGCCTGCGGATCAGTTCGGAGTTCAAGACCTCCGACGCCTCGATCGGCCGGCCGGACTTCAGCATGTCGCGGATCAGACGCGCCTTGGATTCGGCGTCGGATTTCAGCGCGCGCGCGTTGTTCAACTGGGTGTTGATCTCGCCGAGCTGCTGATTGGACAGCGTGGTATTGTTGGTGCCGACGAACAGGCTCGACTGCGAGCGGAAGGCTTCGGCGCGCTGCTCGGCGTCCGCCACCTTCTTGCGCAGGGTGTCGATCTCGCCGGACAGCCACTGGCTCGCGGCCTTGGCCTGCTGCTGCCGCGCCGCCTGTTGCAGCACCAGATAGTTCTCGGCCACGGAATTGGCGACGCGCGCCGCAAGCTCCGGATCGCGTGACTGGAACTCGACCACCATGACGCGCGACTTGTCCACCGCGTAGGCCGCCAGCCGATCATAGTAGGCGTCGAGCACACGCTCCTCGGGCGTCATGCGGAACGGGTCGCGGCCGATGCCGAACAGCCCGAGCAGCATCTTCACCGGCGACACGCCGCTCAACACCGGATCGAACTCGGCACGCTCGGCGAGCTTGTTCTGCTTGATGACCACGCGCGCCAGATCACGCGACAACAAAAGCTGGACCTGACTGGTGACGGCTTCCGGATCGAGCGCGCCGCGCTCCTCGGAGCGCTCGCCGTTGGGGCGCAGGAACACGTTCTCGCGGCCGTCGATCAGTACCCGTGCCTCGGACTTGTAGAGCGGCGTGACCATGTTGACGGCGGCGAGCGAAATCACCGCTGCGAGCAGCGTCGGCATGAGGATGAAATTCTTGCGGGTGACGATCGCCCGCCAGATCAGGCGCAGATCGAGATCGCCATCAACCGCAGCGGCCGGCGACGGCGCGGGCTGAAACGCCGGCTCGACACGGATCGCCTTCGGCGCGGACACGATCGCATCGGCGCGGCGGGGCGCGCGGGCCGGCAGCCTGCGCCTGATTTTGTCCCACAGATCGAACCGCATGACCTACTCCTGACCGACGCACGCAACTTTCACGCCAGCCTCGATTAGAGGGCATTATGGTTTCCGGCCGGTTAACCCGCCCGCTCGCGCCGATCGGCGCAGAGCCGGGTCATGCTTTTTTAACCATGAGCGGACTTAATCGCTGTCGCTTCCAACAGGAC
>JBASBO010000301.1:0-2736 GCA_049651165.1 Xanthobacteraceae bacterium
CATCAAGCCAGAGCGGATACGCTTAGGGAAGTAACAGATTGGTTCGCCGGAATTTGCGGAAACGATTCCGCAAACTCTCAATTACAACGCGCTCAACAGTGGGCTCATGCTGCGGCGTTCGGAAGCCCGGATTCCCCGCGAATAAAGGGCTTCGGCCTTGCCGGTTTTCAATATCTGAGAATGCTCTTTGGCGGAAATACAACGAAGCCGGACACGCATATCATTCGCTTCGTCGAAAATGCTATCGGGATGAGAGCAACACCGGCAAAGACGCTGTATTTTCTGGAGAGAGCAGCATGCAGATCAGCGGTATCGCTCCGCGATTTTGATACTACGACGTGGGAAAATTCCGCTAGACTGCGGACTCGATAAAAATCCAATCAATTATTCCTCGTGGAAATAAAATGCACTTTTCGATGCTCTCCACCGTGGATGAACATCCAGAGACAGCTCGATTGGTTGGGAATTTTGCCGTCATCCACCAGCTTTTTCGACCTTGACAGCAAATATCATATGAACCTTTTCCGCCGATGGATCGCCCCATGACAAGTCACGCCGGGAGAAATCCGTGAACCATATCCGGATATCCGTTTTCGTCGCCGTTACCCTCGCGCTCGGCATTCCCGCGCTCCTCGCGCCCGCTTCGGCCGAGACTTCCTCCGCCGTCGAGAAGATCAACGCCTATGTCGGCTGCATCAACCGGCTGTCGGAGCGCTCCTACGATTCCCGCAACCGCTATTTCAGTTGGGCGAAGAAAACCGGGCCGACCGGCAAGGAGCGCATCATCTACGGTACCTACACCATCTACGACACCTCCGACTGCCGCAAGAAGGTCGAGGCCGCCAACGCGCTGGAGCCGCGCGACGCCGAGCTTGAGGGCGCGGCATCCGCCTATGCCGACGCGGTGTCGAAGCTGGAGCCGCTATTGAAGGAGGCCGACGACTACTACACGCAGGAGAACTACAAGGACGACAAGATGGCCAAGGGCAAGGCCCTGCATCCGCAACTGGTCGCGGCGTGGGACGCCTTCGCGAGCGCCGACAAGACGCTGCGCGCCGGCGTCGAGGCCGTCAACGACAAGCGCGCGCAGGCGCGTCTCGCCGAGATCGAAAACAAGGAAGGCCGCAAGCTGCGCTATCACGTCGAGGCGCTGATGATCCACGCCAAGCGCGTGCTGCGCGCCGCCGACGCCGAGAAGCCGGACGTCGCCGCCATCACCCAGGCGCTCTCCGATTACGAGGCGGCGGTGAAGGCGATGGAGGAGGCATCCGGCAAGGACGGCGACGCCAAGGTCGGCTCGATCTTCGTCAGCGCCGCCAAGTCCTACCTGACCTCGGCGAAGCAACTGATGCGCCGCATCCGCGACAAGACCCCTTACAGTTCGGGCGACCGGATGATGCTGCAAGCGGGCAGCGGCTGGATGGTGGAGGGTTCGCCGCCACGCCTGCTGCGCGACTACAACCAGCTTATCGACGGCTATAACCGCGGCACGCGGATTTAGATCGCCATGTGGACGATACCGACGCGACACCGAAGCGATGGCCGGTAACGCTATAGCGCTTGATGTCTCGGCGGAAATGCCGGCCTCCGCAAGGAGGCGGGGGAACACGCCCGCAAACGCCGCGGACCATCCCTCTATGTCGTCGCGGCCGTTTCGTGCTAAACGATGGCGCAGCGTCTGCGGCTCGTCGACGATAGCGTTTTCGAGCAAAACGGGTACCGGTTGGCGTGAAGAAAGCGCGTCAAAATATAAGATAGAGCCCCGCTTCTGATTCCGTCAGAAGCCGCGAGGAGTTTCATCGTGCTGAACAAATTCGGGCCGTCGAGTCACGGCGAAGCCAAACTGGAATATCTCGACGGCGATTTTCGGGTGATCTCGCCGGGAGCCTATGTGCGCTGCGCGATCACCGACGTCCACATCCCGCTCGACGAACTGAAATACTGGAGCGTCGACCGCCAGGAAGCCTACGCCACGCCCGACGCGGTATTAAAGCGGCATTTTCCCGAGGCGCTCAACAGCTAGAAGCTTTCTGCCTTTGACGGAGTCATCCGCCGTCATGCGCGGACTTGATCCGCGCATCCATCTTTCTGAAAAATGATGGATTGCCGGGTCGAGCCCGGCAATGACTCCTCGTAGTGATTTGCCATCGGAACGTGAAACGCACTGGAAATATTCACGTCGTCCCCGAAGCCCGCGTCCCGGGCGCGGCGCGGCGTGAAACGCCGCACCGCAGAACCGGGACCGTATCAACCGCAGCGCCCGCGACGGTCCCGGATCAGCGAAGCGGCACCGCGCTGCACTTGCGCCGCATCGCATCCGGGACACGGAGCAACCGTCCGGTCAAACCTTTACGACAACGCCCCGCACCAGCGCGCGCAGCCTTGCCTCGTCGTCGAAGCGCAGCGTCACCGGCAGCGCGGTGATCGCGTCGCGCAGCGCGGCGAAATCGTCGCCGCCGATCCGCGAAAAATCCTTCTCGGTCGTCACCGGCGCAAGCCCGTCACGCGCCGCCTCGTCACGCAGCCGCGCGATCTCGTCGCGCGTGAAGCGGTGATGGTCGGGGAACGTCCGCTCCGCCGCGACCGCGATGCCGTGGTCGCGCAGCGTCCGGAAGAACCGGCCGGGGTCGCCGATGCCGGCGAAGGCCAGCACGCGCTTGCCCCGCGAGCCCGCCAGCGTCGCCGCATCGGGCACGACCCGCGCACGGAATACCGGCACGCCGCGCGACGCCAGCG
>JBASBO010000302.1:0-2214 GCA_049651165.1 Xanthobacteraceae bacterium
TGTCCCGTCCGCGCCCGTTCCCGCCAACACGGAGAGCGAGTCCCGCTTCCGCACCCCGGCCGACATCATCAATTCGCGCGGCTTCTGGGGCGACACCCCGCCGACCAAGCCGAAGCAGGCAACGCCGGCGCAGGTCGCCTCGCTCACCGCGCGGCAGGCGCTGGCTGCCGCCGTCGATCCACAAAGCACCGCCAGCATCGATCACGCCTTCCACGCGCTGGCCTATGCGCCGGTGCCCTCGCCGCTCGACCGCGCGCGGATCGTCGCCGCCAGCGCACCGGTTCCGCGCCATCTGCGGCCACGCACCGTCGTCGCCAATCCGATGTCGGTCAACGACGTGACCACGGTGGTGGCGAAAGGTCATCAGGGACGCAGCAGCGGCCGCGTCGCCGTCTCGACGCGGTTGACCGCCGCCGGCAAGGCCGACACGGTGTGGATGCGCGCCATGATCCTGGCGCCGAGCGCCACCACGGCGATGTCGTCGACCACCTTCGGCGATCCCGACATGACCACGATGCGGATTCACTTCGTCAAGCCGCGCACCACGCTGGCCGCCGGCTTCGCCGCCGACCCGCAGGCCGGGCTGATCTGCGACCGCTTCACCGGCAGCGCCGTCGCTACCCTGCCGACGGTCGCGTTCCAGACCGCGGCGCTGCACTGACCGCGCGGCGCTCCATCATCTCCTAAAAAGTCATCTCCTAAAAAGAAGCATGATCCGAGGCGTGATCCGCCTTACAGCATCCCCAGCGCCTGCATGTAGGTTTCCAGAATGGTTTCCTGCTCGGCGCGCTCGTTGGCGTCCTGCTTGCGCATCCGCACGATCGTGCGCAGCGCCTTGACGTCATAGCCGTTGCCCTTGGCCTCGGCGTAGACATCCTTGATGTCGTCGGAGATCGCTTTCTTTTCTTCTTCCAGCCGCTCGATGCGCTCGATGATGGCCTTGAGCTGGTCCTTGGCGAAACGGGTCGCGGGCTCGTCCGTGACGGCGGCGGCGGTGGCCATCGTGTACTCCTGGGTGAACGCTTTCGGGATCGGCGGGCGCGGGCCGCGCCGCATTGAGGGAGGCGACAGTCGGCAGTCACGCGCCGTCCGTCAAGGCGGCATCGGGCTCATCCACAGCGCCCCCACAGAAGAAATTCCGGAGGCGATGCACGCATGACGAAACTCCCGCGCAGGGCCGGTCCGTTCAGTGGTGATGCCCGTGGACCTTGGCCATCGTCGCAATTTGCTCAGGGCTGGCCGTCGCCTGATATTTCGCCTTCCAGTCCTCGTAAGGCATTCCGTAGATCGCCTCGCGGCTCTCGTCCTTGCTCATCGCAATGCCGTGCGCGTCGGCGGCCTCCTTCATCCAGTTGGAGAGGCAGTTGCGGCAAAAGCCCGCGAGATTCATCAGGTCGATGTTCTGCACGTCGGTGCGTTCACGCAGGTGCGCCACCAGGCGGCGGAACGCTGCGGCTTCCAGTTCGGTCGTGGTTTTCTCGTCAATGGCCATGGCGCGATCCAAATCGTTCGGGCGGTCGGGACGTTAACCCAAAATGGGGCCGGTCACGGATTTTTCCACGCCGATGTGCAAAAAAGCCGGCCCGCGTCGACGTGGCGGGGCGGCGAACCGCAGGGCCCGCGGCGGCGACCTCACCATCCGTTGAACCGGCACCCGCCCCACGCGCCAAATCATCAATGTTTTGCTATAGCTGGACCGGATGACCCGAGACGATTCCCAATCCCGCCCGCTGGTTGCGCGCCTCCGCGCGGCTCTCGCGATAGCAGCGCTCGCATTTGCCCTGACCGGCTGGTGGAGCGCGCCGGCGCGCGCCGACTTCCGGCTGTGCAACAACACCGCGAGCCGCGTCGGCATCGCGCTCGGCTACAAGGATGCCGAGGGCTGGGTCACCGAGGGCTGGTGGAACGTGTCATCGCGCAGTTGCGAAACCCTGCTACGCGGCACCCTGATCGCCCGCTATTATTACATTTACGCCCTCGACTACGATCGCGGCGGCGAGTGGTCCGGACAGGCTTTCATGTGCTCGCGCGACAAGGAATTCACCATCCGGGGCGTGGAAAATTGCCTCGCCCGCGGCTTCGACCGCACCGGCTTCTTCGAAGTCGATACCGGGGAACAACGCTCATGGACCGTGCAACTGACCGAGGCCGGCCAGCAGGCCCCCGGCGGGGGACCGCTGCCGGGAATGCCGAACGCGCCCCACGGGCCGCCGC
>JBASBO010000303.1:0-6764 GCA_049651165.1 Xanthobacteraceae bacterium
GCGCGGTCCCGACCCTCGCCGGCGTGCTCGCCGGCGTCACCGCGCTGTGCCTCGGGGCGCTGATGGCGTTCTGCGGCGCGTATTTCGCGCTGCGCACGGCATAATGCCGCGCCGCTCCCCCGATCCCGGACACCAGCGGCACGGTGTCGCCCCATTCGGCGGCTTGACTGGACCGACGCCGGGGGCGGCCCTATATCCCGGACGACGCGCGAGGAACGGCATCCCCGCCGCGAGTTGATTTCGTTTTGCCGAAAAATGCTCTAATCATTCCGCGGGATCGATTTTGCAGGTATCGAAGTCACTCGTGAGTGTCAGTGTCCTGATGAGTATCCCGGCAGCCACAGACGTCCGATCGGTTCGTTCGGCCCCGAGGTTGTGCGTGCCACGACGGGAGGACGAATGGATCGACTGCTGACCACGCTGCGGCGTGGCTTTACGGAGCGGATCGGCTGGAAACGGGTCGGAATCGCCGCCAGCCTCCTCATCATCACATTCGCGGTCTCGATCCTGGTCCATACCCTCAAGGGCATCGACCTCGACGTGATCCTGCTGGCGCTGACCGAAAAGTCGACCGCCCAGATCGCGCTCGCCGCGCTGTGCGTGCTCGGCGCGTTCTGCACGCTGACGTTCTACGATTTCTTCGCGTTGCGCACGCTCGGCGTCACCCACGTCCCCTACCGGATCGCGGCGCTGTCGAGCTTCACCAGCTATTCGATCGGCCACAACATCGGCGCCACCGTGTTCACCGGCGGCGCGATCCGCTTCCGCATCTATTCCGACTTCGGCCTCAACGCCATCGACGTCGCGAAAATCTGCTTCATCTCCGGGCTGACGTTCTGGCTCGGCAACATCTTCGTGCTCGGCATCGGCATGGTGCTGCATCCCGACGCCGCCGGCGCGATGAACCTGCTGCCGACCGCCGTCAACCGGCTGATCGGGCTGGGATGCCTCGCCGGCATCCTCGCCTATCTGATCTGGGTCGCGGCGGGCCGTGGCCGCCGCCAGCTCGGCCGCAACGGCTGGAAGGTGGTGCTGCCGTCCGGCCGCCTGACGCTCTTGCAGATCCTGATCGGCGTGGTCGATCTCGGCTTCTGCTCGCTGGCGATGTATCTGTTGATGCCCAACGAGCCGTATATCGATTTCCTGTCGCTCGCGGTGGTGTTCATCCTGGCGACGCTGCTCGGCTTCGCCAGCCACGCGCCGGGCAGCATCGGCGTGCTCGACGCCGCGATCCTGGTGGCGCTGCCGCAGTTCGGCCGCGAGCAACTGCTGGCGACGCTACTCATGTTCCGCGTACTGTATTTCGTCATCCCGTTCATGCTGGCCATCAGCATGATGGGCACCCGCGAATTGTGGCTCAGCGTGGTCAAGCCGTGGCAGGACCGGCGCAAATCGGCGTGCGGCGACCCCCATCTGCTGTCGCGCAATTCGTAAACCGCGCCGCACCGGGCGGCGCGGGCGAGACGGCGGCGGAACCGGGCGGCGCGCCCCTCTTATTTCCGCCTTATCCTTGACGTTGAACACGGCATGGTCCCGACTCCCACGTCCTCCCTGCTGCTTCGCCTCGCCCTGCTGCTGAGCGTCCTCGTCCCGCTGCCGGCCGCGTCGGCGCTGGCGCAGGACACCACCGCCGCGCCGCTGCAAATCTCATGGGAGGTCCGCAACCGCTTCCGCCTGTTCCGCGAGGAGCGCGACTTCCAGCTTCAGGTCGAGGCGATGCGCGCGGGCTCGATCCTCGCCGCCGAGGACGCGCTCGCCCTGCAAAGCGACGGGCGCGGCTGGGCGCGCAATACCGTCAACCGCCTGTGCATCGACCGCAGCGGCCGGGTCAGCGAACCCTGCACCCGCGACAAGGTCAACGAGAGCTACCTGACGCCGACCGATCATCCGGTGACGGCGCGGCTCGCCGGCACGCTGCCGGTAGGCGCGACCTGCGCCTGGACCTTCGACGACGGCCAGAGCCCGCACCAGGCGACGCAGGATTGCGCCGATCCGTTCGACCTGCGCGCGCCGCAGGGGCGCGCCAGCACCGTCACCGTCGAGGTGTCGAGCGGGGCCGACGCCCCGCAACGGATCACTACCGAGATCAACGTGCGCGACTTCCTGATCGCCGGCCTCGGCGACTCGATCGCGTCCGGCGAGGGCAACCCCGACAAGCAGATCGCGCTGTCCGACGACGGCTTCTGCTTCCAGTCCTATCTCGGCGGCCCCGGCAGCGAATATTTCCGCCCGAGCCGCGCCGGCTACACCGGCGGGCGGGCCTGCGGTTCGCCGGGCACCATGCAGGCGTGGCAGCGCCGCAGCGCGGTGTGGTTCAACCCGGCCTGCCACCGCTCGCTCTACAGCTACCAGACCCGCACGGCGCTGGCGCTGGCGGTGCGCTACCCGCACATCGCCGTCACCTATCTGCCGCTGGCCTGCACCGGCGCGACCATCGCCAACGGCCTGCTGGGGCCGCAGCGCGCGCGCGAGTGCGTCGTCACCAAAACCGGCGTCGATTGTCAGGGCCGGGTCAACGCCCAGCTTGCCGAACTGCGCAGCGCGCTCGCCGCCGCCCAGCGCCGCCAGCCCGACCGCAAGCTCGACCTCGTGCTGCTGTCGGTCGGCGCCAACGACATCGGCTTCTCCGAACTGGTGGCCAACGTCATCGTCGACAGCACCACCGAGCGCGCGCTGTTCAAACGCACCGGCGTGCTCGGCTCGGTCGAGGACTCGCGCGCCGCGCTGACGACCGATCTGCCGCAGGCTTTCAGCAAACTGCGCGGCGCGCTGAAGCCGCTGGTCGGCGACCTCGCCCGCGTGGTCTACGTATCCTACGCCAATCCGGTGAAGGCCAATGGCGCGACCTGTCCGGGCGGCCGCGCCGGCTTCGACGTGCATCCCTCCTTCAACGCCGATCCGCAGCGGCTGAACCAGACCGCCGGTTTCGTGCAGAGCGAGTTCCTGCCGGCGCTGAAGGCGCTGGCGCTGTGCCAGTCCGGCGTGCTGTGCCGCGACCCGGCCAGCGACCGCATGACCTTCGTGGACAAGCATCAGCCGGCCTTCGCCGATCACGGGTTTTGCGCGCGAGCGGCAACCGATCCGGAATTCGATCAGGCGTGCTTTTCCGCGACCGGCGAGAGTTTCGTCAGCGACGTGGTCGCCGCCGCCTCGCAACCGCTGGCCTGCGGGCGCGGCGCCAGCGAGTTTCGCGCCTATCTGCCGCGCGCGCGCTGGATCCGCGACGCCAACGACAGTTACTTCGCCGCCATGACCTATCCGCAGGGCCTGCCCGCCGCCGCCCAGCCGTCCGACCTCCATGATGCGACATGGGGCGTGCTGTCGGCGGTCTATGGCGGCGCGGTGCATCCGACCGCCGAAGGCCACGCGGCGATGGCGGATGCGGCGCTGCCCGCCGCGATCTCGGTGCTCAGGCTCGACGCGCGCGTGCCGGAAGTGATTCAGGAGCCACTGTCGTCGCCGGCGGAGCAGCAACCCGCGACGGAGCAGCAGCAATAGCGCGAACACAAAGAGCGTCGTCCTCGCGCAGGCGAGGACCCATAACCCCTGGCGTTGGTTGTTGTTGAACGAGTCAGCCCGGATCTATTGAATCGAAACGCTGCGGCGTATGGGTCCCTGCCTTCGCAGGGACGACGCTGAAGCTGTTCAACCGCTTTGCGACAGTTGCAAATCCAGTTCAACGCGGATGGGTTGTCGCCGCGCCGGTTGTTGCCTTGGGCTTGGACTTGGCGACCACCGCCGGCGGTTTCGCCGCGCCGCGCTGCTGCGGCGCCGGCTGCGCCGCCTCCGGCAGATACTTCGCCAGCACCGTGGGATCGAGCACCGCGATGTTGCTGTCCGGCAGCCGCTGCCACGTCTCGTTCTTGCCCAGCAGCGAGATGCCGACATAGCCGCGCAGGGTGAGCGACTGGCCGTCCGGGCTCAACGTCATCTTGGCGTGATAGACCGTGCCGTCGCGCGGATCGAGTACGTTGCCGTTCTCGTATTTCAGCCCGCTGCGCTGCATGTCGCGGATGAACGACAGGCCGAGGATCGGCGCGCCCTTGCGGTCGTCGTCGCACTTGCGGCACACCGGATTCGGCGCTTCGTCCGGCTTGGGAAAGGTTCGCGCGATCGCGCCTTCGAAAACCCCTTCGTGATCGACCATCAGCACCCAGACCACCGGCTTGCCGTCCTCGACCTTCTGCCACAGGCCGGCGGCGCTCGGCTCCGCCGCCCGCGCCCCGGCGACGCTCAGCATCAGCGCGGCCACCGTCGCGACCACGGGCATCCCTCGTCGAAATCCGGTCCTGATTGTTTTCATCGAGCCTCACTTGATCTTTCAAATCGACGGACACGAAAAGTTGCAGAACGACTGTGGCGTTTTCGCGGGGATAAGCCGCCCGCGAACCCGGTTTTGCGGCGGTTTCTCCGCCGCCACGATTCCGCCCCAGGAATCCCGTGGCGGACACCGTTTCGCCGCAAGACCCCCGAGGCGAAATTGTGACGCCCTAATCAACGGTCGAGTTAATTGACGCCGAGCTTCTTCTGCAAGCTCGACGACGAGGTGGTGTACTGGAACACCAGCCGCTTGTCGGGATAGACGTAGCGATGCGCCTTCTGCGCCATCAGCGCGCCTTCGTGAAAGCCCGACAGGATCAGCTTGAGCTTGCCGGGATAGGTGTTGATGTCGCCGATGGCGAAGATGCCCGGCACGTTGGTCTCGAATGACGCCGTCTCCACCGGGATCAGGTTGTTCTCCAGCGACACGCCCCAGTCGGCGACCGGCCCGAGCTTCATGGTGAGCCCGAAGAACGGCAGCATGGTGTTGCATTCGACCCGCGTCACCGCGTTGTCGTTGCCCTTCACCATCGCGCCGGTGAGTTGACCGCCCTCGCCTTCCAGCGCCGTCACCTGACCGATCTTCAAATCCATCTTGCCGTCCCTGACCAGCGCGCGCATCTGCTCGACACTGTGCGGCGCGGCGCGGAAATCGTCGCGCCGATGCAACAGCGTCACCCGCCGCGCGATCGGATGCAGGTTCAGCGTCCAGTCCAGCGCGCTGTCGCCGCCGCCGACGATCAGCAGATCCTTGTCGCGGAAATGCTCCATCTTGCGCACGGCGTAGAACACCGACGATCCCTCATACGCCTCGATCCCCGGCACCGGCGGGCGCTTGGGCTGGAACGAGCCGCCGCCGGCGGCGATCACGATCACCTTGGCTTCGAAAACTTTCCCTGCATCGGTGGTGACGCGAAACAGCGGATCGCCGATCTTCTCGACCGTCTCGACCATCTCGTTCAAATGGAACGTCGGGTTGAACGGCTTGATCTGTTCCAGAAGCGCTTCGGTCAAGCCGTGGCCGGTGACCATCGGAATGCCGGGGATGTCGTAGATCGGCTTCTCCGGATAAAGCTCGGCGCACTGGCCGCCGATCTTGTCGAGGATGTCGACGAGATGAACTTTCATGTCGAGCAAGCCAAGCTCGAACACCGCGAACAGCCCGCACGGACCGGCGCCAATTATCAACACATCGGTTTTGATCGTTTCGCTCATCTCGCCGTTCTTCGCTGAGTTGGGGGGATTTTCGGATCGAGGCACCCGAGTATCTAGCGCGTTTCCGCCGGCGTGGGAACGGCGCAGCCGGCGCGACACGCGACCGGTTGCCATTGCCTCTTGCCGGCTCCCGCCGTTTCCATGTAACTGCATGGAGCCTGGAGATCGACCGTGACCGGTTCTGCCTCGACGACACCCCGCCTGGAAGACTACCCGCTACGCCTCTCGGACAACGTTCGTTTCGCCGATCTCGACATCAACGGCCACGTCAACAACGCGGTCTATTCCAGTTACTTCGAAACCGGCCGTGTGATCCTGATGCACGATCCGGCGAACGACCTGACGCCGGCGGGCGCCAGTTGGGTGCTGGTGCGCCTCGACACCCATTTCCGCGCGGAGTTGCACTGGCCCGGCACGATCGAAACCGGGCTTGGCGTGCTGCGGCTGGGACGGACCTCGGTGACGTTCGCCCAGGTGGTGTTCTCTAAAGGGCGGTGCATCGCATCGACGCAGGCGACGACGGTGCTGGTGAACGCGCAAACGCGCCGGCCGACGCCGCTGCCGCCAGCGTCGATCGAAGGATTTCAACGCTGGATGATGCGCGGCGAAAGCACCGGTTAGAGCATGATCCCGAAAAGTGGAAGCCGGTTTTCGGAAAAGATCATGCTCAAACTAGGTCAAGCCTGCCGCTCCGGCGTGCTGACGATCAGCCCGTCGAGTTCGTCGGTCACCTTGATCTGGCACGACAGGCGCGAGTTGGGCCGCACGTCGTAGCCGAAGTCGAGCATGTCTTCTTCCATCGGCGTCGGATTGCCGACCCTCTCACGCCAAGCTTCATCGACATAGACATGGCAGGTCGCGCAGGCGCAGGCGCCGCCGCATTCGGCCTCGATGCCGGGAATCGCGTTGCGGATCGCGCCTTCCATCACCGTCGCGCCGTTTTCGACTTCGACGGTCCGGGTTTCGCCGGTGTGGTCAACGTAGTGAATCTTCGCCATGATCGCTCGCGCCGTCACAAAGATAAGGAAAAATGCTGGCTGTCCTATAGCGGCTCGCCCCGGCGCGCGCCAGCCGCCGCAGGCAAAAGCCGCTGATTTTCCATCGCGCTACGAAAGCCCGTCAGCCGCGCCGCTCAAGCCGCGCGGCGATCGCCCGCAGCGCCCGCCCGACTTCGCGATCGAGACGCGTCAGCGCCGCATCCGCGCACCGGTTCGCGCGCAACTCCGCTT
>JBASBO010000304.1:0-1591 GCA_049651165.1 Xanthobacteraceae bacterium
CACTCATCATATATTTCGGCTGTTGAAAAGCCCTTTGCCGCGGCCGGCCGGCGCCGCCATCGGCGGCGAGGGCTTGCCGGGCACCCGTGCGCCATTTATGCAGACGCCATGGATGCGCGCGATCTGATTGCAGTGGGAATGAGTGCGGAGTTGTTCGTGACGGTGACGCACGGGCTGACCGTGCAGCACTTCGTGCCGCCGATGCCGGCGGTCTATGCCACGCCGATGATGATCCTTCACATGGAAATGGCCTCGGGCGACGCCATCACGCCGTCGCTGCCGGCCGGCTGGGTGACGGTCGGCACCGAGGTCGATATCCGCCATCTGGCGGCGACGCCGGTGGGCCGGCAGGTGCGCGCCATCTCGCGCGTCATCGAGGTGGAGCGCCGCGTGGTGCGCTTCGCGGTGGAGGCGTTCGACGGCGGCCGCAAGATCGGCGAGGGCCGTCACGGCCGCGGCCTGATCAACGTCGCCGATTTCAGCGTCCGTTTCGGCGTGACTTGAGGCGGAGCGGCCGCCGGCTCAGTAGCGCACGCGCAGCGGCCGCTCGTAGCTGCCGTAGCGGGTCCAGCGGCAGGCGAACGAACTGTAGTCGCCGTAGCGGTGGCGGAACGACAGCCATTTCACGACCTTGCCGTATTGCGCGCAATGCGCCGCCGCCATCGCCCGGACGTCGGTCTGGCCGTTCAGCGTCGTGGAGATGATTCCCCCGGTGTCGTTGCCCTTGAAGGGCGGCACCGTGTCGGCGAGGACGCCGCCGGTGGTTCCGATTGCCGCTAGCGCCGCGATGGTCGCGGCAGCGATGATTCGCATGGTCGTCTCCATGTTGCCTCGGGTCTTTTAGAGCGTTTTCGCGCGAAGTGGAATCCGGCATTTGCCGGCCATGGCCGGCTTCGGCCGGCAAGCGTCCAGGGCCGTTCCAACGCCTGCGTTTGCGACGGTCCCGGCTCTGCGATGCACCGCTTGCGCGCTGCATCGCGTCCGGGACTCGGCCGCCGGTTGTCGGGCGGTGTGGCCGTCCCGCACTTGACCTCGCGCGACGATCGCGGCACCGTCGCCGGCGATTACCAGATCATGGATGTGCGATGAGCAGGCTTGTCATGCGGTTGCGGAAATGGGGCATCGGTGCGGGCGCGGCTCTCGCCCTGACGGCGCTTGCACCCGGCGCCCTTGCGCCCGCGGCTTACGCCGCCAATCCGCTGGAAATGCAGTACGGCCTGTCCGGGCCGCGCTACGACGGCGTGCTGCCGCCGTGCGAGGCGGCGCTGGGGACCATCAGCGCGCAGTTCGCGGAGAAGGAAAGCACCTTCTGGAACTCGGCGTTGCAGATCACCGGCTACGACCGGGTGCAGGAGACCGCGTTCCGGCCGTGGACCTCGGACAACATCCCGCGCCGCTACTGCCGCGCCCGCGCCATGCTCAACGACGGCAAGCCGCGCACCGTGGACTATTCGATCATCGAGGACGGCGGGGTCGCCGGCTACGGCCCCGGCGTCGAGTGGTGCGTCGCCGGGCTCGACCGCGACTGGGCCTATAACCCGCGCTGCAAGGCGGCGCGCCGCTGAGGCCAGCGATGACCATGGCGTCGCTC
>JBASBO010000305.1:0-45908 GCA_049651165.1 Xanthobacteraceae bacterium
CCCATAACCCCTGGCGCTGGTTGTTATCGAATGACCTCGTCTTAAGTGATGGAGCCGAATCGCTGCGGCGTATGGGTCCCCGCCTGCGCGGGGACGACGTTTCTCGTGCTGCAAATCTGTGCATAAAGCCAATTCCCGGTCAGGCTCCGGGACGCGAACGAAGCGCCCCTCGGAGATGAGGCCGTTACGGCCTCGGATAGACCGGCTTGCCGGTGGCGACCTCGTGCGGATAGACCGCGACGAACTTGAGGTGGCCGTGATCGTTGAGTTCGAGTTGCCCGAGCGGCGTCAGTTCGCCGATCTGCCCGCCCATGTCGTCGAGCGCGAAGGTGCCGTCGAGCGTCTTGAGCTTGCCGGACAGGCTGAACACCGCGCGGCGCAGCTCCATCTGATCGAGGCTGGTGGCTTCCGACAGCGTCTTCTCGATCACCAGCGCCGTGGTGTAGCCGGCCACCGCGTTGAAGCCGAATTCGATCTTGCCGTCGGGGTATTTCTTGTCCCACGCCTTGCGATAGTCGGCGATGCTCATGCCGAAATTGACCGGATAGGCCATCTCCGACGGCGGCACATAGGTAAAGACATGTTCCAGGCCCTTGACGCCGACGTTCTTCTCCAGCAGTTCGGTTTCAAGCCCCGGATAGATGCAGAACAGCATGTTGAACTTGATGCCGACGTCCTGCACGTTGCGCAGGAAGGCGATATCGTTTGGCGCGTAGCCGAGATGGATTACGGCGTCCGGCTTCGCCGCGCGGATGTTGTTGAGGATCACCGTGTAGTTGGTGGTCTCTGTCGGCACGCCCTGATCGTAGACGATCTCGATCGGCGCGTTGGCGTCCTTGATGAACTTCTTCACTGCGTTGGCCTGGGTCCCGGTAAACTCGTTGGTGGAATACAGGATCGCGACCCGCTTGATGCCGAGCGCCGGGCCATCCTTGGTCAGGAAGTCCGCGATCGGCTTCGGCCACACGGTCGAGACCGGGTCGGCCATCAGCGCGATATAGGGATTATCCTTGGAGAAGAAGCTCGCGCCGGTGCCGGTCTGGTCGAACAGGAACATCTTGTGGTCACGGGCGATCGTCACTGCCGGCGCGGTCAGCACCGAGCCGGAATCAGCGACGAACAGATCGACCTTGTCCTGAGTGATGAGCTGATTGTAGAGCGTCGAGGCGGTCGCGGTGTTGCTCTGGTCGTCATAGGCGACGAGCTTGATGGGGATTTTCTTGTCGAACGCCTTCACATAGACGCCGCCCTCGGCGTTCTTCTGCTCGACCCAGAGCTTCAGTCCGGCATGGACCGGCATCGAGATCGAGGCGTAGCGGCCTGAGGAGGCGTAGAGCGTCCCGAGTTTGATCTCCGACGGGGCGTCCGCGGCCAAAGCCGGCGACGCCAGGGCCACACCCATGGCCAAGGCTGCGATCACGCGTTTCAGCATCTCATCCTCCCGTATTTATTTTTTGTTGTGCGGCGCACCAGCGTGGCGATTCAGCCGTCTGCTTCGTTTTCTGGCGAGTTCTTCGAAGCGAGCTTCCGAACCGGGATCACGCTGGAACCATGGAGTTATCGTAGAGTTGGGAGCGTCCTTTCGAATCCAAAGCCCGCTTGAGGCGTCGCAACAGGAGACGAACTTCAGATCTGTGGCACTCTGTCACTGCGACAATCTAACGTCTTGCGTTTACAGGATGCAAGGGCAGCAGGGCAGGTTTTCCGGGGCTGCACGATCCCGGCGCGCCGCACCGCCGGTTCGCAGCCCCATTAGACACGGAGCACACCGATCAGCAGTGAGAGATGTCGCGCCGGATCGTACAAGGCTTTCGCAGCAGAGTTTTTCTTGCTGGCGGAAAGAATACGGTGGGCTTGAGCTTGATCAGGCGAAGCGAACGAAGCACCTTGAGGCGCGTTCCGCTCACGTTTTCAACGCGCTCTCAACGATTGAAATTACCAGGTCGAATGTCTTTGCATCATCGAGCAACGACATGTCGATGTCCCCGCTCTTAAGCGCTGTCAGAAACTGGTCCTTGAACGCGACGGTCGATGATATGCCTTCCGTGGCGGCGATATGCCCGATCGCGTGGGCCAAGCTCAAATAGAGCGCCCCGATAATGATGTGAAGCTGCTCGGTGCTTGCGTCCGCCGGGATCCCGATTTGTCCTGCCATTGAGTCGCTCGCTTTCATTTTCAGTTGAGAGATAACGAGCACAATAACAACGCGTTCCCCTCCTCGACTAATCGCGCGACGCCGGCCGATGGCTTGTCGGCGGCGACGCCACCTCGTTCGGCCTCAACGGACACAGCGAGATGTCTCAGGCCAGCGCATTCGTGCAGTTTCACGCGAGGCGGTTACCTCTCCGGCACGTTCGCTTATAGCTGGCACCACGTTTCTACCGACCGCATCGTGCGGACGCGGCAGCGCAGGCGATCGGCTATCGGCTGCCGTTCCATCTCAAACAGGGACGGCGCGGCTGACGGCTCCGCGCCGGGTTATGCGAACCGTGACATGGACGCCGCGCGCAACGAACTCAGCCTTCGGCTCGACCACGCCGGCGCATGGACAAGATGTTGTTCACGTTGCGCGGCCGCGCGACCTGGGCGCATAACTTCGACACCGCGCGCAAGCCTCGAACGTAGAGTGGGTCGGGAACACATCCTGGGTTATTTCGGATTTTTGCGCCCCTTGCGGTTAATGCGGCGGCGATCCTGATCGTTATTGCGGGAATGCTGTTGCGCCCGAAGCCGCGCGACGAAGACGCCCGCGGCGCGCATGATGTGCGCGCGCGCCAGCGCCTCGGCCTTGTCGCTCTGGCCGGCGATCACCGCATCGAGGATTGCGGCGTGTTCGTCCCAGATGCTGTGCGGCATTGCGATGTCATCGCGCAGAACCTCGCCCATCACCCGCCGCAGCGACGGCCAGTGCGGCGCCGTTGTCTCGTTGATGAGCGGATTGCCCGACAGCTCGCTGAGAAAAGCGTGGAACGTGAAATCGGCGGCGATCTGGTCGTCGAGCGCTCCTTTCCCGATAGCCTCGCGTCCGATCTCGATCAGCTTCGGTCCGCGCAAACGGGCCTGATCGCTTCCCTTTCTGGCGGCGAGTTGGGCGGCCAGTCCCTCCATCGCCGCGCGGATCTCATAAAGGTTCTGGATGAAGTCCACGTCCAGCGGCGCGACCGTCAGCCCGCGTCCTTCCGCATCGCGCACCAGCCCCCGGCTTCGCAACAGCAGTAGCGCCTGCTGCACGGGCTGCCGCGACACGCCGTAGGCGCGGGCCAGATCCTCCTGAATCAGGCGCGAATTCGAGGGCAACTCGCCGCTGACGATCTCCGACGTGATCGCCTCGACGACCTGATCGACCAGACTCGGCTGGTAGGTGCTGATGGTGCGCATGAACTCCTCGAATCTCCATCGAACTATAGCAGCCGGCCCCGGCAAATTTGCATATTGACCTGAATTCGAATTCGGAATACGAACTCTGAATTCAATCAAGGCCGGCAAGGCCGGTCAAGACATCCGGGGAGGATATTTCGATGATCCGCATGAACAGGCGTGCATTCCTGAAGGTTACCGCGAGCGCCGTCGGAGGCGCGGCGCTGGCGTCGCCGCCGATCCTCGCTTACGCGGCCCCATTGAAACTGAAATTCGGCAACGACCTGCCGGACAGCCACTCGGTCAACGTGCGTCTGCGCGAAGCCATCGCGGCGATTTCCGCCGAGACCAACGGGGCGCTCGATATCAGCCTGTTCCCGAACAATCAGCTCGGCAGCGACTCCGACATGATGTCGCAACTTCGTTCCGGGGCGCTGGAACTGGCGACCATGCCGGGCACGGTGCTTTCGACCATCATTCCCTCGACGTCGCTGACCGGGGTCGGCTTTGCGTTTGCCGATTACGACAAGGTCTGGCGCGCGATGGATGGCGAAGTGGGCGACTATCTCCGCCAGCACATCAGCAAGGTCAATCTGGTTCCGTTCAAGTCGCTTTGGGACAACGGCTTCCGGCAGATCACCAGCAGCACCCATCCGATCACCAGCCCCGCTGATCTGGCCGGCTTCAAGATTCGCGTGCCGGTGGTTCCGCTGTGGGTCGCGATGTTCGCCGCGCTCGGCGCCGCACCGGCCAGCATTCCCCTCAGCGAAGCCTATTCGGCGCTTCAGACCCGGATCACGGACGGCCAGGAAAACCCGCTGGCCCTGATCGACTCGGCCAAGTTCTTCGAAGTGCAGAAGTACTGCTCGCTGACCAACCATTCGTGGGATGGTTTCTGGCTGCTGGCGAGCGGGCGGATCTGGAAGACGGTGCCGAAGGAACTGCAAGATGTGATGGCGAAGCACTTCAATCCGGCGGCGATCAAGCAGCGCGCGGACATCGTGCAGGCCAACGCGGATTTGCAGACCAAACTTCAGGCGAAGGGGCTGACGTTCAACACCACGAACTCCGAAGCCTTCCAGCAGGCTTTGGCCAAGACCAGCTTTTACAAGGACGCCCGCGCGAAATTCGGCGATGAGGCGTGGAACCTGCTGCAAAAGTTCGCCGGCCCGATCGGCTAGGGAGCGGGCCGATGCTCAGCGATGCGGTGATAGGGGACGTTCCCGCCACTGCGGCGCGCCAGCTTGCGAGGCGCGCCGATCAGATCATCGGCGCGGTGATGGGCGTTGCGGTCGCAGCGCTCGTCGTCGTGGAAATCGCGGTGCTGTTCGCCGGCGTGATCGCGCGCTACGTCTTTCACGTACCGCTGATCTGGTCCGACGAGCTTGCGGGAATCCTGTTCCTGTGGCTCTCGATGCTCGGCGCGGCGGTTGCGTTCCAGCGCAATGAACATATGCGGATGGGCGCGCTGGTTGCGCGTCTCAAGCCCGACGCCCAGCGCTTTCTCGGTGTCATGGCGATTGCCGTTCCGCTGCTGTTCCTTGTGGTTTCGATGCAGGCGGCGCTGGAGTTCGCGATCGACGAGGCCATCGTCACCACGCCGGCGCTCGACATCTCGAACGGCTGGCGGGTCGCCGCGCTGCCGATCGGATTCGGCCTGATGCTGGTTCTGGCGCTGTTGTGGCTGGTGACGCATTCCAACTGGAGAACCGGGGGAGCCGCCGTCGTGCTGGTGATTCTGCTGGCCGCCGGATTCGCGCTTGCGCGCCCGCTGCTGATCCCGCTCGGCAATCTCAACCTGCTGATCTTCTTTGTCGGCGTGGTGAGCGCCGTCGTGTTCGCGGGCATTCCGATCGCCTTCGCCTTTGCCATTGCGACCTTCGGCTATATCAGCCTCACCACCTCGCTGCCGCATACGGTGCTGATCGGCCGGATGGACGAGGGCATGAGCCATTTCATTCTGCTCTCGGTGCCGCTGTTCGTGTTCCTCGGGCTGCTGATCGAAATGACCGGGATGGCGCGGGCGATGGTGGGGTTTCTCGCCAGCCTGCTCGGGCATGTTCGCGGCGGCCTGAAATACGTGCTGGTCGGCGCGATGTATCTGGTTTCCGGCATTTCCGGCTCGAAGGCGGCCGATATGGCGGCGATTGCGCCCGTCCTGCTGCCGGAGATGGAAAAGCGCGGCGAAAACCGCGGCGATCTGGTGGCGCTGCTGTCGGCGACGGCGGCGCAGACCGAAACCATCCCGCCGAGCATCGTCCTGATTACCGTTGGCTCGGTGACCGGCGTCTCGATCGCGGCGCTGTTCACCGGCGGCCTGCTGCCCGCCGTCGTGGTCGGAGCGCTGTTGTGCAGCGTGATCTGGTGGCGGAGCCGGAAAAGCGATCTTTCAATGGTCCGGCGCGCAACGTGGCGCGAGATCGGTTCGTCCTTCGTCGTTGCTCTCCCGGCGATCGCGCTGCCTTTCATCATTCGCGCGGCAGTTGTGGAAGGCGTGGCGACCGCTACCGAAGTCTCGACGATCGGCGTGGTGTACGCGGCCTTCGTCGGGCTGTTGATCTATCGTCGGTTTGACTGGAAGCGGCTGTATCCGATGCTGGTCGAGACCGCGTCGCTGTCGGGGGCGATCCTGCTTATCATCGGCGCAGCCACCGGAATGGCCTGGGCGCTGACCCAGTCCGGTTTCTCCGCGTCGCTGGCCAAGGCCATGATGGGCCTGCCCGGCGGGCCGCTCACATTCCTCGCCGTGTCCGTTCTCGCATTCATCGTGCTGGGGAGCGTGCTGGAGGGAATTCCCGCGATCGTGCTGTTCGGCCCGCTCCTGTTTCCGATCGCGCGCGAGGTCGGGGTCCATGAAGTGCATTACGCGATGGTCGTCATCCTCGCCATGGGCATCGGGCTGTTCGCGCCGCCGTTCGGCGTCGGCTACTACGCGGCCTGCGCGATCAGCCGGGTAAGCCCCGATGAAGGGATACGGCCGATGCTCGGCTACGTCGTCGCGCTTCTGATTGGCACGCTGATCGTCGCCGCCGTGCCGTGGATATCGATCGGCTTCATCAAGTGAACGATCGCGTTTCGTCTCAACCGAACGAGGATTGACCGGTGACCGTGCTGCTGAACTTCGGCCAGATACTTGCGACACATGCGCGTCTTGCGCCCGACCGGATCGGCGCGCGCGATCTCGACCGCGCGATGACGTTCGTGCAATGGAACGCGCGGGCCTGCCGCCTAGCCAACGGGCTGCTCGGCCTCGGACTGACCAAGGGCGACCGCGTTGCGGTGCTGGCCTATAACAGCCTTGAGTGGGTGGAAATCTACGCCGCCGCCGCGAAGGCCGGTCTGGTGGCGGTGCCGATCAATTTTCGTCTGGTCGGTCGCGAAATCCGTTACATCGCCGAAAATGCCGACGTGGCCGCGATCATCGTCCAGGATCAGCTGGTCGATCGCATCGAGGAGATCCGGGCCGACCTGAACATCGGCGCGGACCGTTACATTCACTTCGGGGCGCGTCCGAAGCCGGCCGGATATGGCGATTATGAGGACCTTCTGCGAGGCGCGGCGGCGAACGAGCCCGCGCAGATAGTTTCTCCCGACGATCCGTGGATGCTGATGTATACGTCCGGCACCACCGGCAATCCCAAGGGGGTGGTCCGCAGCCACCGCTCGGCCGTGCTGCTGTCCCTGGTCACCGAAATCGAACTTGGCATCTCCCGCGACGACACCGCGCTGCTGGTAATGCCGATGTGTCACGCCAATTCGCTATATTTCTTCGGTGCGTTCGCCTATTGCGGGGCCGCCGTCAACATCTACCCCCGGCAGAGTTTCGATCCCGAACACTGCGTGCGGACGCTGGCGGAGAGCGGGACCACGTTCACCTCGCTGGTGCCGACGCATTATACGATGATGCACGGCCTGCCCGATGCGGTGCGGTCCGGCTTCAATCTGGATTCGGTGACGAAGCTGATGATCTCCTCCGCGCCGGCGCGGCAGGACACCAAGCGCGCCGTCATGGCGATGTTTCCGAATTCCGGCCTGTTCGAACTGTATGGTGCCACCGAAACCGGCTGGGTCACCATGCTGCACCCGCACGAGCAGTTCTCCAACCTCGGCTCCGTTGGGCGCGAATGCGTGGGGTCGGCGCCGATCCGCATTCTCGACGAGAATGGCGTTGAGGTGCCGGACGGCTCCGTCGGCGAGCTTTATTCGCGCACGCCCTACACCTTCGACGGCTACTGGCAGCTTCCGGAAAAAACGCGCGACGCGTTTCGCGGCGACTGCTGCTCGGTCGGCGACATGGCCTTTCGCGATCCCGGCGGCTACATCCATCTGGTCGATCGCAAGAGCAACATGATTATTTCCGGCGGCGAGAACATCTATCCCTCGGAAGTCGAATCGCTGATCGGAGCCCATCCCCTCGTCAAGGATATCGCCATCATCGGGCTTCCCGATGAAAAGTGGGGCGAGCGGGTTCATGCGGTGGTGGTGCCGCAGGACGGCGCGACGCTGACGGAAGACGTGCTTCAGCAATGGTCGAAAGCGCAGATCGCCGGCTACAAGCGGCCGCGCTCCTTCAGCTTCGTCGGCTATGACGACATCCCGCGCAATGCGACGGGAAAAGTTCTCTATCGCGAACTGAAAGCGCGGTTCAGGCCGGAGCCGACCTGATCGTTGCCTCTCCCGATTCCCTGCCTTACCCCGCCTTTCGCCTATTTCGGAGTTCGATCATGAAAGCATCTCCAGACAGCGTCGCCGCATTTGTGGCGGAGGTTCTTCGCCGCCGTGGCGTGAAGCGCGTGTTCGCGCTGTGCGGCGGCCACATCATGCCGCTGTGGATGAGGCTGGACGCGGAAGGCATCCGGATTATCGACGTTCGCGACGAGCGCGCGGCGGTTCACATGGCGCAGGCCCATGCCGAACTGACCGGCGAACTCGGCGTTGCGCTGGTGACCGCCGGTCCCGGCGTCACCAACGCGGTGACCGGAATCGCCAACGCCGACGTCTCGCGGGCGCCGATCCTGATCCTGTCCGGCAATTCGCCGCGTCCGCAGGAGAACCGTGGCGGATTGCAGGGGATGGATCATTGCGAGCTTGTCCGTTCCATTACCCGTTACGCGCGGACGGTGCGCGAACCCGCGCTGGTGCCTTGCGAGCTTGATGAAGCGATCGCCCGCGCGATGGGTGAAGGCGGCAGTCCCGGTCCCGCCTTCATCGACTTTCCGGTGGATACGTTGCGCGCGCCGCTTCCGGCCGCCCTGCGAATGGAGGAGCACGTCGCGCCGAAGCCGCGCACCCGTCTGCTGCCGGATCCTGACCGGGTCGCGACCGCCGTCGACATGCTGTGGAGCGCGCGCCGGGTGCTGGTGATCTCGGGCCGTGGCGCGCGCCGCGCCGGTCCGCAATTGCGTCATCTGCTCGACCGGCTCGGAGCGGTCTATCTGGACACCGGAGAGAGCCGTGGCGTCGTGCCGGATGACCACCCCGCCGTCGTGAGCGCCATGCGCGGCACTGTCATGGGCGACGCGGACGTTGTCCTCACCGTCGGACGCAAGCTGGACTTCCAGCTCGGGTTCGGATCGCCGGCGGTGTTCGGCAAAGCCCGGTTCGCGCGTATCAGCGACGTCGCGGAGGAAGTGCGCGACAATCGGCGCGGTGACGTCGAGATTGTCGGCGACGTCGCCGCCACGCTCGATGCGCTGACCGGGCAGGCGGGAAACAGGGCGCCGCAGACCGATACCAGTTGGGTCGCGGCCCTTCAGGCCGGGCACCGCAGCCGCTCCGAGAAGCTGAAGACGGTGATGGCGACTGCGCCGAACGGGACCGACGGGCACCTGCATCCGAACCGGCTGCTCGGAGCGCTACGCGATGTCGTCGAGCGGGACTCGATCGTCATCAACGATGGCGGCGATTTTCTCGCCTTTGGACGGGTTGGCCTGAGCACGTCCGCGATGCTCGATCCGGGGCCGTTCGGATGTATCGGGATCGGCGTGCCCTACGGCATCGCCGCCAGCCTTGAATTCTCCGACAGGCTGGTCGTGGTCGCAACGGGAGACGGCGCGTTCGGCTTCAATGCGATCGAGATGGACACTGCGGTCCGACACAATGCACCCGTGCTAATCGTTGTTGCAAATAACGGCGCGTGGCAGATCGAGGTGCACGATCAGCAGGAGACACACGGCAAGGTGGTGGGAACGCGCCTTCAGTATTGCGACTATGCAGCGATGGCCAAATCCGTCGGCATGTATGCCGAACGGGTGGAGCGGGAGGATCAGCTTGCGCCGGCGATCGCCCGCGCGCTGGCGAACCGCCCGGCGTTGCTCGATGTGGTGGTCACCACCGACGCGGTTTCTTCCGATGCGAAATCAGGGTTGGCATGGGTCCCTGACCTGCAGCCGCTCGCCGCCTGGGACGAGGCTGAACGGAAGTGGAGGACGGACAAAAACTAATTTTGGATGATCTCCATCATCTAAGCCAGATTTGTCAATCGAATGCGTCGCTCCGTTTCGCATGTCGCGCCCTGACTATCTGCCAGGAATATTTGGCTCATAAACCGGCTGCGGCCGCAAGGGCGGCCAGCAATGAACTGAGACCCGCTTGACTTTTGGCCCAGCGGGCCGGTTATCGGCTGCTTGATGGAGAGTGTGGCGCCTGAATGCAGGTCCCGGAACTAAAAGGAAGCAAAACCGTAGGAAGTAAAACGCGAAGCAGGGGTGCTGTCATGAAGATCGTAAGGGGTACATGGGTTTTAGCGTGCGACGGCAGGAAGGCCCTCCTTCTTGAGAACATCGGCAATGCAGGATCTCCTGAGTTGCACATCAAGGAGACCTACGAACACGCCGACAAGCCGACCCGGGAACTTGGCGCGGCTCCGCCTGGCCGATCCTATCAGTCTGTCGGCGCTCATAGAAGCGCCGTCGAGCAGACAGACATGCACGATGAGGCTGAACGAGCGTTCCTGCGCGACCTTGCGGAGCGCTTAAACAAGGTGGCGCTTGCTGGCGACGCAAAGACGCTGATCGTAGTCGCGCCACCGCGCGCGCTTGGGATGATACGCGAAGTCTATTCGCCCGCCCTTCGCGGCGTAATTGTCGGTGAGATAGCGAAGGACGTCGTCAATCGTCCGCCCGAGGAGATTCAAAAACTGGTGATGCAAAGCGAATAACGCGGCGAACTCGTCCACTTGTCGTCGATGAGAACAGATCGACGATCGCGCCTTACATTGCCATCAGCCGAAACGTCGTGGATAGCTTTCCTTGCCGAAGGGTCGTTCAGCCTGATCCAGGCGAGGCGATGACAGCATCGTCGAACTTCATTTCTCGATGTTTCTAACCAGCGGAAACACGACGGCGGCTGAACGAACGGTCCAGACTGCCTTGAGATATATCGGCAAGCCGCCGATCTGCTTCACACCACAGGAACACGCAGGCTATCTCAAAAAACATCGGATATGTTTCATGGTAGAATAATTATGTTTACATCCCGCGAACCAAACGACGGGAAGATTCTTCTTCGCCGGTATTAGAGGCAGCACAGGTTGCTATGGACAAGACGAGGCATTGCGGCCAAACTAATCATACGTCGGAAGTCGTAGTCGTTACTGCTTGTCGAGTTTCGAGGCCAGCCATCTCGTCGGAGGCGTGGTTCGCCAAGCGTAAGTTGGCGCACAGGCGGGCGACACCTCCTTAACCTGGAGGATGCGATGCCTGTTCACCCGACCTATCCTGGCGTTTACATCGAGGAAATTCCAAGTGGCGTGAGGCCCGTTGCCGGGGTGGCGACCTCGATCGCGGCTTTCGTCGGCTCATTCCAGCGGGGCCTGCGCGACGAGGCGGTGCAGATATTCGGCATGGCCGATTTCGAGCGCGAATATGGCGGCATCGACCGCTACAGCGAGACCTCCTACGCCATCCAGCAATTCTTTCTCAACGGCGGGACACAAGCCTGGGTCGTCCGTCTTGCCGACACGGTGACTGGCGCGGCCGATACGCCACCGACCAACGCGCGTCCCGCTACGATCATGCTGACCTCGGAACCGGGCGGCGGTACCGATATATTGCTGCTCACGGCCGGTCGGCAAATTCGCGGCGAAACCGCCGAAAATCCAGGCTCCTGGGGCAATGCGTTGCGAGCCGAGGTCAGCTACGAGACCGCCGATCCGGCGACCCAGTTCAATCTCACCATCAGCGAGGTTCGGATCGATGGCGACCGCACGCTCGTCTTGCAGAGCGAGACGTTCCGAAACCTGACGATGGAGCCGGATGTCATCAACAACGCGATCGAGACCGTCAATCAGGGATCGCGTCTCGTGCAGGCATCGCTGGGATCGGCCTTGCCGGTCCCGTTCGAGGCGAGCTTCCGGCCGGCATCGACGGGCACGCTCGGCGGCGCGCTGCCGATACCCGCTTCCATACCGCCGAACGGAGCAGCGTTCGCGGTCGATATCGGCAGCGGCGCGATCGCCGGCACGATCGACTATGGCGGCGCCACCCCGCCGACCAGCTATGCGGGCCTGCTGCCCTTCATCCAGGCGGCGATCCGGCGCGCAGCCAATGACGATACGGTGCCGAATGCGCAGAAGCCCATCCTCAGCGGCGCGACCGTCAAGCTCATCGGCAACAGCACCGTGGATGACAATGCCCGCTTCATCATCCAGCTCGGCCGGAACGGCCGGCCATTCAATCCCGCCACGCAAATCGTCCTGACGGGCGTGGGCGCCGACGCCGTCAATCTGAGCGCAGGACAAGGCGCATTGGCGAACGACCAGCAAATCCCGCTGACGAATGGCCATGACGGCCAGCCGCCCGCGGCCGGGACAACGTTCCGGCCGATCCCGCTGTCGGTGTTCCAAGGGTCGGTGATCAACCGCACCGGCATCAATGCCCTTGAGGACATCGACCTTTTCAACATCCTGTGCATGCCCGAAGCGACCTATCTCGACGCCGACGAGGCGCGAACACTCTATTCATTTGCGGAGAGCTATGTTGAAGGCCGCCGGGCGATGCTCATCGTCGACATTCCGGACACGGTGAGCCGGCTCGATCAGATGCAGACCTGGCTCACCGAGAACGAGAGCCTGCGCCATCCCAACGCCGTCGTCTATTTTCCGCGCACCAACATCGTCGATCCTCTCAACGGCAACCGGCCGCGGCTGATGGCCTCCAGCGGCACCATCGCCGGCCTTTGGGCGCGCACCGATGCGCAGCGGGGTGTATGGAAGGCGCCCGCCGGAACCGACGCGCGCCTGCGCAACGTGGACAGTCTCGGCTATCTCCTCACCGACCTGGAGAACGGAACGCTCAATCCCCTCGGCGTGAACTGCCTGCGCAACTTCCCGGTTTACAGCAATATTTGCTGGGGCGCGCGGACCATGGATGGCGCGGACGCAATCGCATCCGATTGGAAATACGTGCCGGTACGCCGGACGACGCTGTTCATCGAGGAAAGCCTCTATCGCGGCACCAAATGGGCGATATTCGAGCCCAATGACGAGCCGCTCTGGTCGCAGATCCGGCTCAATGTCGGCGCCTTCATGCACGACCTGTTCCGGCAGAGCGCGTTCCAGGGCACGACACCCGCGCAGGCTTATTTCGTCCGCTGCGACAGCGACACCACTCCGCAAAGCGATATCGATCTGGGGATCGTGAATATCGAGGTCGGCTTCGCGCCGTTGAAGCCCGCCGAGTTTGTGATCCTGAAAATCCAGCAAATCGTCCGACAGACGGTCGAGTGAGGACGAAGCCATGGCCCCCTTCACAACCAATCCCCGCCGGTTCGATCCTTACAAGAATTTCAAATTCCGCGTGAAATGGGACGGTCGCTACGTGGCCGGGATCAGCAAGGTCGGCGCGTTGAAGCGCAGCACCGAGGTCATTGAGCATCGCGAGGGCGGCGACCCGTCCACGGGACGCAAGAGCCCGGGACGGACCAAGTACGATGCGATCTCGCTGGAGCGCGGGGTAACCCACGACCTCGATTTCGAGCAATGGGCAAACAAGGTGTGGAATTTCGGCGCCGGCCTCGGCTCGGAGGTTGCGCTGGCCGATTTTCGCAAGGACCTGATCATCGACGTGTTCAACGAGGCGGGGCAAAAGGTTCTTTCTTACCAAATCTTCCGCTGCTGGGTGTCCGAGTATCAGGCTCTGCCCGACCTCGACGCCAACGCCAACGCCATCGCCATCCAGTCGATCAAGCTGGAGAACGAGGGCTGGGTGCGCGATGTGGCGGTCGCGGAGCCTGCGGAGTTGAGCTTCACCATACCGGCCTGACGATGCAGGTCCGGTTGGCGTTCGGACTGGAAGAAGGTGGCGTCCGGCACAGGCTGGCGTATTTGCGCGAGCTGACCGGAAATGAGGAACTCCTCATGGCCGAACTTGCGGATCATCTGTCCCCCGCCGCCTGCACGACCGCTCTGCTTGCCGCCATGACGGAGCGGATCGGCAGCGTGCAATCGCCGGGCTACGATCAATGCGCGGCTCTGTCCGTCGGCGATCGCGAGCGGTTGCTTCTCGGGGTCTGCACGATGGCTGCCGGGACGCGGATCGATCTCGTCGCCGACTGCCCCTGCTGCGCGGCAAGACTGGAAATCGCCTTGCCGTTGCGCGAAATGCTCGACCGCGAGACGGCCGAAAGCGAGGCCGACCGCGCGCTCCTCATTTCCGCATCCGACGGCGACTGGCGCGTCGAGACGCGACTTCCCAACGGCGCCGATCAGGAACGTTGCGCGACGACGGCGTTTGCCGATCCGCACCGGGCGGCGCGCGATCTGGTGGCCGGTTGCGTGCGCCGCCTCATCGACCCCAAGGGACGGCCGGTCGCGGCCATCGACCTTCCTGCGGCGTTCGAGCCGATCCTGTCGGCGGAATTCGAGAAGGCCGATGAGATGGCAGATCCGTCGGCCGCGATGGTCTGCCCCGATTGCGGCACGGCATTCGACGCCGCCATCGACGGGATGCGGATTCTGCGCACTGCGTTTGGACGATCGCATGGGATTTTCCGCGATGTTTACCGAATGGCGCAGCGATATCACTGGTCGGAGCGGGAGATTCTGGCGCTGACCCGTACCCGCCGCAAACGCTATCTCGCGTTGGCGGACGAGATGGAGGCCCGGCCATGATCGGCTTTGTCGACCGTCTCGTCGCCCGCGGCGCAGGTCTTTCACTTCCCGAACGGGCGGCCACACTCCGGTTGCGTCCGGTGTCCCCCTTCGAAGCCGGTCCCGCCGAACCTCGTTCGGCTGGTTGGGTCGATCCTGTCATCAACGACGGGCCTCGGATTTCCTCGAACCCGGCACAGCCAGAGCAATATGAACCGGCCGCGAGGCGCGTTGCCGCCGCAGACCCGTCCCCGCCTAGCTTCGAAGCGCACGAGCCTGTGCGGGAAGAAACCATATCGCCCCGACCGGTCCAACAGACGGAGCGTCGGAATCATCCTCTCGATGTCTCGGTCAACCGTCACAACGTGACACGCGAGCAAGCCGCCGCGACAGAGCGTCGTCCCGATCCAGCCGTCGAACCTTCGCCTCCGGTCAGGTCCTCCGTCGATGACAACGTGAAGATACAGGCCCGGCCCGTTGCAGAGGAAACGGCGTTCCTCGAAGCGAGCGCCTATCAGCACCGCGACAGTATTGCGGATGCGATTCCGTCTCCTGCGGAAATCACGTCTGAGGCTCCCACTCCAGCCTGGAGCGAGCGTCCGTCCTTCGCCACGGCAGAGACGCAAGCACCCGTCACTACCGTCACGGTGAACCGAATCGACGTGCAGTTTCTTCAACCGCCGGCCGCGCCGCCTGCCCCACCGTCGGCGCCTCGCAGTCACGGCTTCGACGCCTATGCCCGCGCGCGCCGCGGCATCCCGCGCTAGGGAGGGGCGTGATGGCAAATTACGCCGCCATCGCCGCCGTCAGCCGGACACTCCGGACGCTGTTGCTCGACCGGATGGCGACCGGCGCATCGGTGACCCTGTCGCCGCCCGACGTCACCGTGTCCGGCATCGACGGCGCGCGCGTCAATCTCTACCTGATGCAGTTGTTCGAAAACGCCGGGCTGAAGAATCAGGAGATTCCGGGACACGGCCATCCGGGCGCCTATGGGCATCCGCCGCTGTCACTCAATCTGCGCTATCTGCTGACGACCTACAGCGCCATGGAGACCCAGCCCGACGCCGACCTCAACGCCCAGACCCTTCTGGGCGACGCCATGCGGGTGTTGCATGATTTCGGCAATCGGATCGATGAGCTTGCCATCGTCAACGCCGCGGCCGGCCCGGTCGGCGATCCGGTGCTCGACCTGGTGCTGACGGATGAATTCGAGCGGCTCAAGGTGTCGCTTCATCCCGCGAATATGGATGAAATCACCAAGGTGTGGTCGGCGCTGTCGACCACGAATTTCCGCCGCTCCGTGGTCTATGAAGTCACCACCATCCAGATCGAGACGCCGGCGGCGCGCGTCAGCCCGAGGCCGGTCGAGACGCGCCGTATCTTCATGACGGCGAGGCGACGGCCTGAGCTGCTGGATGCCTATGTGACGCCCGTACCCAACGGGCCGACAGGCGAAATCCGCGCCCGCATCGGCGATGAGATCACGCTGCTGTCTCAGGGCGCATCGGCCGATCGTCTTTATGTCAGGCTCGGATCACTCGATCCGATCCGCGTCAGTCCCGCCGCGGATGGCCGGATCACGCTTGTCCTGCCCGACGATCAGTATGCGGCCGATCTCGATGGCCCGGCGCACTCGATACCACCGGCCCAGCGCTTGCAGCCGGGCCCGCTGGAGGTGCAGTTGATCACCGTGCAGGCGGTGGAGGGCGTTCAAGGGGCGCTCGGGCGCGGCACGGCCGTTTCCGGCGATCGGCGCTATCCGTCGAACATCCTGCTCCTGCAACTGACACCCCGCGTCGCTTCAGTCACGCCGGTCGCCGGCAACGCGACAACGATCCTGCGCATCGGCGGCGAACGCCTTTGGCATCCGCGCGCGCGGGCGGTCGAGGTGATCGTCGGCGATGCGGCGATCCCCGTGCGGCAGCCAGGGCCGGGCGACGGATGGGCGGCGCCCACACCCACCGCCGTCGAAGTGCCTATCGCCGATGCGGTGGACATTCTTGAACCGTCCGCCACGCCTTATCCGATCGCCGTGCAGGTCGATGGCGCGCGAAGCCGCGATGTCGGGCTCACTTTCACGTTGGGGCCGTAGTGCGATGAACCCTGCCGCCAAGCCTCTTTCTCATTCCGCGCCGGCTGATGGCGAGCCGCGATTCGAAGCCAATCTGAGCGCCATCGACCTTGGCTTTCGCTGGCTGCAATCCCTGCTGGACAAAACGCCCGGCCCGGAGGCCGGGATTGCCCGCGAAGCCTATGTCGATCGCCGCCGCCGGTTGATCGAACAGGGCGAGCCGACGCAGATCGACCGCCTTTCCCGACTGTTCGGCCTGTCACCCTTCGATGAAGATCTTCTGCTGCTGGCGCTCGCGCCGCAGCTACGCTCCGGCTTTGCGACGCTGTATGGCCGCGCCAACGGCCGCGCGTCCGCAACGGCTGCGACCCCGCATCTTGCGATTTCACTGCTTGGGGACGTTGGCATCGAAGCGGAAGCCAGGGTCTGGCAACGACTGTCGCCGACGGCTCCGTTGCGGCGTTTCTGCCTCATCGATACGCCCGACGGGCAGGCCGGGCCGCTTAGCCCGATCCTGCTCGACGAGCGCATGGCGCAACTGCTGATCGGCGAGGACTTCATCGACTCTCGCCTGCGCGCCATGCTCTCCGCGCCCGAGGCCGCGCCCTTGCCCGACAAACATCGCCGTGGCGTCGAGTTGCTGGCGCGGCAGATGTCGCAGGCCGAACGGTCGATGGTCGCCATTGTCGGGCCGAAGGGATGCGGCCGCCGCGCCGCGGCGCGCGCGCTCGCGAGCAGTCTCGGCGTTGGCCTGGCGGCGTTCAGGCCGCGCCCGTTCGAGCCGGCCGAAAAGTTACCGCAGCTTCTGGCCCGAGAGGCGGCGCTGGGCGGCTTCGCCCTGCTTGTCGATGCGGACGACGCGGAGAGCCGGCGTCTCCTTGATGACGGCATCGACGCGCCGGCGATCGCCATCGCCGGCAGCCGTCCCGATCTTCCCGGCCACGTTCCCGTGCTGCGGCTTGAGCCGCTCTCCGCCGACGAGCAGGTGATCCTCTGGCGTCAGGCCCTCGGCCCCCGGAGCGCCGAGACGGATCGGGAGATCGAGGCGGTCGCCGGGCAATTCCGCTTCGGACCCTCCGAGATCGCGGCGATCGCCGCCGCGGGCGGCGCGCTCTGGCAAGCCTGCCGCGATCGGGCAGGCGTCGCCCTCGACAAAATGGCCGAGCGGATCGTGCCCCGCTACGACTGGGACGATCTGGTGCTGGCGCCGGATCTGATCCAGGACCTCAAGGCGGTCGCCGCCCAGGTTCGTCATCGCGCCACCGTCTACGGCCGCCACGGTTTTGCACGCAAGCTGCACCGGGGCCGCGGCGTATCGTTGCTGCTGTCGGGACCGAGCGGAACCGGCAAGACGATGGCGGCCGAAGTGATCGCGCATTCGCTCGACCTCGACCTCTATCGCATCGACCTCTCCGGGGTGGTGTCGAAATACATCGGCGAGACCGAGAAGAACCTCAAGGCGGTCTTCGACGCCGCCGACCAGAGCGGCGCGGTGCTTTTTTTCGACGAGGCGGACGCGCTGTTCGGCAAGCGCAGCGAAATCAAGGACAGCCACGACCGCTACGCCAATATCGAGATCAGCTATCTTCTCCAGCGAATGGAAAGTTACGGCGGGCTGTCGATCCTCGCCACCAATATGAAGGGACATCTCGACAGCGCCTTCCTGCGACGGCTGCGCTTCGCGCTCGATATCCCGTTTCCCGACGCCGCGCTGCGGCAGCAGATCTGGGTCCGGTCGTTTCCCGACGAACTCCCGCGGGAAGCGCTGGATTTCGCCGGCCTGGCGCGGCTTGAGATCGCCGGCGGCAACATCAGCGTCATCGCGATCAATGCGGCCTTCCTGGCGGCAACGGAAGGCGCGCCGCTTGCCATGCGCCATATCGCGCGCGCCGCACGCGCCGAGTTTCGCAAACTCGACAAGGAATTCCGCATTCCCTGGACGGAGTCGATCTGATGGTCAGGCCAACGTCGCAACACCCCTCGATCGCTCTCGGTCCGGTATCGGCGCACGGCAGCGGTTCGAGTCGAACAGCCCGGCAACTGGCCAGCGACATTGCCGGCGGGCTCGCCGCCGCGGCCGGGCAACTAACCGATGCTTCCCACCTTCACATCGACCGCATCGAACTGCGGCTGCCGGCCGGCGCCGGGCGCGCCGAGATCGAACGCGCCGTCCGGCAGGCGGTGCAGCGGAGCACGACACGGAGGCGCCCATGACGATGCGAGCGCTCGCCCCGGCAAAAGCCGACGCGACCCCGTCGCGCGCGCGGCCGTCCGCCGCCGCAATTCAGACCAAGGCGCGCGTCGGTCCGGTCGACGACCCTCTGGAGCATGAAGCCGACCGCGTCGCCGATGCCGTCCTTCGCGATGCACCGAGCGGCCCGATCGCCACGGCGGCGAACGGCATTGCCCAGCGCAAATGCGCCGCCTGCGAGGAAGAGGAAAAATCCATCCAGCGCAAATGCGCGCATTGCGAGGCCGAAGAACAGATCCAGCGGCAGGCCGCCGATCAGGCGGTATCGGCAGTGCAATCTGGCGGCGCGCCCTTGAGCGCCGCCCAGCGCGCCTATTTCGAGCCGCGACTGAGTCATGACATGTCAGCGGTTCGTCTGCACACCGACGCCGGAGCCGCGTCGGCGGCCAGCGGCATCAACGCCCGCGCCTACACGCTGGGGTCCGACATCGCCTTCGCGCCGCGGGAATATTCGCCCGGAACGACTCATGGCGACCATCTCCTCGCTCACGAACTCGCCCATGTGGTGCAGCAGACCGGCGGCGGCGGATCGAGCCCCGTTCAGCGCGCGCCACAGGAGCCGGTGATCAGGCGCGACGCGGCGACGCCCGACGCCGATGCGGCTCCTCAGGCCGATCCCGCCCCGACGACGGCCGAGCCCCAAGCATCCGACGAGAGCGACGACAGTACCGACGTGACACTCGTCAACGACCGGGTCCAGAAGATTCTGGTGTCTTGCGCCGACAACCGGATGGCCATCCAGACCCGGCGCGCGACTTACATGTACAGGCTTTATCAGTGCGACAAGACATTTCCGCCGGGTGAGTACACCGCCGGCGTCGAGCCGATCGAGAAGGAAGACCTCAAGAAAAGCGGAGAGAAAACCAGAATTCAGGAAGGCGTCCAGTTCATCTTCAACACCGGAGGACGGCGACGGGTCTTCAGGGGCGGCTATAGCCGGAAGAAAGGGCAGCCAAGCCCGAAGGATCTGCTCAAGGATCAGGACAATGTGACTTTCGTGTTCGGCGCCAGTCCAAAACAACTGGAGAACTTCCGGCCTGAATGCCTTGTCACGGTGCCGCGGCAGACGCTTTTCTCGGACGGAGGCAGCGAGAAGGATCTGACCGAATATCTGCCGAAAGTGCCGCAGTTCGAATGGAAGCTCGCGGAATTCGGCCTCGGCGACGTCACCATGCGGGTGGGCGTGCAGGCCACGGCCAAGGCCGCCTTCAGTTATGATGAAGGGGTTCTCGACGACATATGCCTGTCCGGCTACGCCAAGCGGACCCCCAGGGGCGAGAACCGGCTTGCGGACGCTGTCAACGATGCCGCGGGGGCGATCGACAAGTTTTTGCCGGGGGCCAGCGATGCGGCGGAGACGCTGAGCCTCGTGGGCGCGCTCGATCCGACGATGCCTCTCACCGGCCGGGCGCAGTTCACCACCGGCGGCGAGGCGGATCTCCACATGGATATCGCGGTCGGACTGGAGGTCGCCGCCGAAGCGCTCGGCCTGGTCGACATCCTGACCGCCCACGGCGAACTCAAACTCGATCTCGATGCGTCGGTCGCGGGCGACGTGAAGGCGCTCGCGGAAATTGAATTCGATCCGAAACAGAGGCAGCCGTTCGGTCTCAAGACCGATCTTGAGCTCGCCGCGATGGCCGCCATCGGCGCCAAGCTGTCGGGCTCGGCCGGCCTCGATTTTCTTGGCTTCAGCCTCTGGGAGGGCCACACGACCTTTGCCGAAGGTAATCTCGACTATGGCTGGACCGGAGGACTTGTCTTCGACAACTCTTTCATCCCGCAGCCGAGCCTCGGCGCTTTCGCCAAGGGCTCCGGAAAACAGCTCCGCGCCGGCGCGTTGCGCACCGCCGGCCCAAGCCGGCCCGCTGCGCGGAAGAAGGCGCAGGAGAAAAGGGATGGCATTCCGATCCGCGAACTCGTGGAATCGAAAATCAAGGATAGCAATGGCGAGCTCAAGCTCGACGGTCTTTCATGCGACAAGGCGCTGCCGCTGCACTGGTTCAAGATACGTTCGCTCTATCCCGGGACGCTGAGCTTCCATGCGCCGGGAGTCCATCCGGAGAGCGTCAGCCAGGAAGACGAACCGGTTGACGTCTCGCATCCGGATATCCCCACGACCAAATGGCGTCGCGGAGGTCCCATTCCGGGCGAGACCCTCACCAACTTCTCTCCGATAGGAGTTGATCAGGAAAACTGGCCGGAGACCGGACGGTGGGCGAAGTGCTTCACGTTCATCCCACCTGAGAAGGACCCTGATCCATCCAAGACGGCCCGCGATGAATCCAACCTTTTCCGCCAATTATTGAAGGGCCTTGACACCTACTACGACGGAAAACCTCCGAACGAGGGCACCGTGCAGATGGACCACGTCCGGGAGCTTCAATTCGGCGGCAAGGATCAATTCAACAACATCTGGCCGTACGACAACCGGGCAAATCAAAGCGCAGGCCGACTCCATCAGGCTCAGATAGACGCCTACCGGAAGCTTTTCAGTCACCTCTCACCCCCGGCCAAGATCGAAGGCCGTCGCTTCAGGATCTCAAGCTTCGGACCCGACCCCGACCTGGCGGCCAAGCTCGACAAGCAGTGACGACCGGCGTTGGGATCAACGGCGAGGGATATCGAATGCAGTAGAGTATCGATGTAATAAAGTAAAGATTTCAATTTTACTTCATCGAATGTCCTGATGAAGCGATTTTTCGTAAGTTTTATTTGATATATATAGTATTGTTTTTTATCTCTACTTCCAAATCGGGATTTCTGATGTTAGACTAACGTGGGGGGGGACGTTGACGGGGTCAGACTAACGGGAGACGTCTCATGGGGTCGGACTTTCCGGGCAGCCCACGCATCCTGAAGGGAGGCATCGTCGCCTACCAGCTTCCCTCGCTGCTGCCGACCGTCATCGTCTTCCAATACAATCCCGATGAAGTCTCCCGTTCGCTCCAGATTCAAGGCGCCAACGGCGGTGGCCGTGGCGATGTCAATCGCGTCAACGGGCCGCCTCAGGAGACGTTGAGCTTTTCCGTCGAGATCGATGCCGCCGATCAGCTCGAACATCCGTCCGAGAACACGGTCACGGTCGAGAACGGGCTTCATCCCGTGATCGCCGCGCTGGAGCGGCTGGTCTATCCGTCCTATCCGATGGTGATCGCCAACGAAGCGCTGGCGTTTGCCGGCAGCGCATTCATCCTCGGCGAGCAGGCGCCGTTGGCGCTGCTGATCTGGGGACCCAAGCGCGTGCTGCCGGTGCAGGTCCAGAGCCTGTCGATCCGCGAGGAGGCGTTCGATCAGGCGCTGAATCCGATCCGCGCCAAGGCCGACCTCACGCTGCGGGTGCTGACCTATCGCGACCTCGACGTCACCAATCCGGGCTACTGGGTCTATCTCGCCTCCTTCACCCGGAAGGAAGCCATGTCCGCGCTCAATCTGTTCGGTGACAAGACCGGCCTTGGCGCCGTCCTGCCAATCTAGGGAACGCATCATGTTCTTCCGCGGCAGCCGATACGAAACCATTGCCGACGCGGTCATCGATAGTCCGGATGGCCGACAACTCCGCTACAAGCGGATGCGCTTCATTCCGGCGACCACGGTTCGACTCCGCGTCAAGGTGGAGGACGGCGACCGGCCCGACCTGCTCGCCTGGCGCACGATCGGAGACGCCGAGCAGTTCTGGCGGCTCTGCGACGCCAATCTCATTCGCCGGCCCGCCGACCTGACCGCCAATCCCGGCGCGCGCGTCGGCGTACCCGGACCGGACGGAGGCATGTGAGCCATGGCGCTGCTGCCTTCCTTCTTCACCGTTCAGGTCGCCATGGCGCCGATGCCGGTGCCGTTCTTCCAGGCGTTGCGGGAGATCGAGGTCGAGACGTCCGTCGGCAAGTCCTCGATGTTTCGTCTGCATTTCGATCTGAGCCGCAATTTTTTCGGCGACTTCGACGCGCTGGCCTTCGACATCTTCCGGCCACTGGTGCCGATCACCATCAGGATCGCGTCGGGACTCGGAATGCCGCAGGCGCTCCTCAACGGCTACGTGAAGGACGCCCAGCTCAGCGCCGCCAATCAGCCGGGCGCCTCGCGACTGGAGGTCGTGGGCATGGATGCGCTGGGCACGATCATGGCCCATATCCAGCAACCCTTCCCGTGGCCGAATTCTCCCGACAGCGTCGCCGCCACCGCGATCTTCGGCAAATATGCGATCCTGCCGTCGGTCATCCCGACGCCGCCGTTCCGCACGGTGCTCGATACGACATCGAACCAGCGCGACTACGATGCGACCTACCTGTTCCAGCTCGCGCACCGCAACAGCTACGAACTTTATATCCAGCCGGATCCGGTCGTCGGTCTGGACGTTGGCCATTTTCACCCGCCGCTGACGGTCGTGCCGCCGCAGGGCGTGCTCTCGATCGACTTCGGAACGCAGACCAACCTCACCTCGTTCTCGACCTCGAACGACATGCTGCGGCCGACATCCGTCATGGGCGCGACCATCGACCCGCGAACCCGAGCCCCGTTTCCCTCGATGGCACCTGTCGCCACCGAACTGCCGATGGGACTGGAGCCCGCCCTCAACCGCATTCTTCCACCGCCGATCATGCGTCCTTGCGCCACCGACGCCGCGAGCCCCGCCGAGGCGCAGGCACAGGCGCTGGCAAGGGTGAACGAGTCGAGCCGGGCGATCACCGCTCATGGCGAGGTCGATGGATTGAAATACGCCCGCGTGCTGCTGGCCGGCCTGCCGGTATTGGTGCGAGGGGCCGGGCGGCAGAACAGCGGCCTTTATTACGTGCAATCGGTCACTCATCGCATCTCGCGAGACGGCTACAGCCAGAGTTTCTCGGCGTGGCGCAACGCGGTCGGTCTGACCGGCGCCGAAGTCTTCGTCGACCCCCTGGCGGCAGTAGCATGAGGAGGAGTCCGTGCTCGACATGACAACGACCCAACAAGACCAGAGCGGCGGATGCACTCCCGCATACGGCAAGTATTCGGGGACCGTGATGGCCAACACAGACCCGCTGTTTCAGGGCCGGTTGAAAGCCTTCGTGCCGGAGGTCCTGGGCGAGGTGCCGACCGGCTGGGCCAAGCCCTGTACGCCCTATGCGGGCCCCACCTCCGGCTTCTTCTCGGTGCCGCCGATCGGAGCCGGGGTCTGGATCGAGTTCGAGGCAGGCGACGTCTCGCGGCCGATCTGGACCGGCTGCTTCTGGGCTGCCGGAGAGCTGCCGATGAAGCCTCCGGGCGTTCCAAGCAAACCGACCACGAAGATCTGGCGCAGCGATTTCGGATTGACCACGGTCATGGACGATGTCGGCCAGACAATCACCTTGACCGATGGCCTCGGACTCAATTCCGTCGAGGTCAACGTCAAGACGGGAACAGTGACCATCACAGGCGCTGCGCGAGTCGTCTCCAGCGCACCCCTCGTTCAGGAAGGCAGCGCCGCGGCCGCTCATCCGGGCGTGCTGGGCGATCAGTTGTTCACCTATCTCACTCAACTCGTCACCCTGTTCAACACGCATGTGCATCCGGGCGAAATGGCGGCGGGCATCCTGCCGGTCACGCCGGCGCCACCGGTCGCCCCGATGCCGCCGCCAAGCCCGAGCCTGCTGTCGGTCAAGGTCTTTCTGGAATAGCCATTTTCTGGAGCCACCATGGGAAACGCGCTCGTCCCCGGAAATCTGAGCCCCGCCGCGGTCGTGGGCCTGTCGGATCCGAAGTTCGCCGACTCCATGGCCGAGGCGATCGAGCAGGAACTCGATTTCCTGATGCGCGCCGACAACCTGCCCGGTCTCGATTTCAACGCTTCACATCAGACCGTGCGCGATCGCCGCCGCTTCTTCGTTGCGATCGCTCGCGGCGTCGTCCGCCATCTTCAGGACAACCACGCCGCCATCGCCACCTTCTGCCTGCACGATCACACCATGCCGGTTACCAAGATCGATGTGGATTACCGCTGATGAATCCCGATCGCCCCTATCTCGACTTCCCGTTCGCCATCGATGAGCAAGGGCTGAGCGCGGTCACGGACGCCGACGATCATGTCCGCGACATGATCTATCTGGTGTTGTTCACCGCGCCGGGCGAGCGGGTGAACCGGCCGGAGTTCGGCTGCGGCATCAAGCAACTGGTTTTCGGGCCGGCGTCCGACGCGCTGGCCGCCGCCACCGAGCAACTGATCCACGGCGCCTTGATCCGCTGGCTCGATCCGGTCGTTGCGGTGGAGAAGGTTTCCGTCCTCGCCCTCGACGCCACGCTGGAAATCACCGTCGTCTATTCGAGGCGCGATACCGGCGAGAGACGCGAGGACGTGTTCAGCCATCCGATCCCGTTGTGAGGTCAAGATGACGGTGCTGTCATCCGATGGACTGGTGCTTTGCGAGGACGAGCGGCGCTCTGGCGTCTTGCTCAACCCGGCCCATCCGTTGAACGGCATCGATTTCGTCGAATACCGTCGCGATCTTCTGGCGCTGCCTCAGCGCCGCCATGTGCTTCAGGTCGCCTTCCTGAAACCGCCGCCGCTGCCGCCTGCGGTGACGGCGGCGAATTTCGCCATCGTCGGCGGCGTCCGCATCGTCGATCTCAAGGTGCTCGACGTGGAGGCCGACCCGGGCGATCCGCTCGCGCTCCGGCTTTTCGTCGACCGCGAAGGCGATTTCTCGGCCTACGTGCTCGACATGACGCAGGCCGACATCGATCTTCAACGTTCGCAGGCGCGCTTCAGCTTCAAGGCCAGTTGCCCCAGCGATCTCGACTGCCGACCCGTCGCCGACTGCCCGCCGAGCGTCCTCGACGAGCCGGCGCTCGACTATATGGCGAAGGATTACCAGAGCTTCCGGCGGCTGCTTGTCGACCTCATCGCCGAGCGCAATCCATCCTGGCAGGAAAGACTGCCCGCCGATCTCGGCATGACGCTGGTCGAACTGATGGCCTATGCCGGCGATTATCTCAGCTACAGCCAGGATGCCGGGCCGACGACCGAAGGCTTCCTCGACACTTGCCTGCATCGCATTTCCGCAGCGCGCCACGCCCGGCTTGTCGACTACGCCATGTCCAATGGCCGCAACGCCTCGACCTTCGTCCATTTCACGGCCGTCGATGGCGCCGGCGAAGTTCTTGCGGCGGGCACCAGGCTGACCAGTCGCATCGGCCAGCCTCTCAGGGGCGACCTCGCGGCCCCCGGCCCGATCGTGCCGCTGTCCGCCGATTTCGATACCGATCCCGCTTTGGCGCATGTGATCGTCTTCGAGACCCAGGCCGAGACCCGCATCATCGGCCGCCACAACGAGATTCGTCTTCATGGCTGGGGCGATGCGCAATGCTGCCTCGCAAAGGGCGCAACGCACGCCTTCTTCTATTGCATCGACGCGGGCGGCGTCCTCGTTCCTCCTGACCTCGGTCCCGGCGAATACCTGCTGCTGGAGGAAATCCGCAGCCCCCATACGGGAGCCGCGCCCGACGCCGATCCGCGCCATCGTCAGGTGGTCCGCATCGAAGCCGTTGCGGCGAGCGAAGACGCCGCCTTCACCAACCTGCTGACCGGCGCGGCGCTGACCCCGCGGCTCAACCTCGCCGATCCCGCTTTGCCGCTGCTGCGCATAACCTGGAGCAAGGCGGATGCGCTGACGTTTCCCCTCTGCATCTCGGCGATCACCGATGACGACGTGCCGGTCGATCCGGTGTCGGTCGCCCGCGGCAACGTCGCCCCCGCCGATCACGGCCGCACCGTCGTCCGCGACACTACGGCGGGCGCCATCGACTTTCCCGATGCCGGCGCCGGACGCTGGCCGCTGCCATCGCTTGCCCTGCCCGACGCGCCGCTGACTCAGACCGCGACCGGCCCTTCGGTGTCGCTGGACGTTTGGAGTTTCGGCACCCCCGATCCGGAGCGCTGGATCGCCGTGCCGCATCTGCTGGACAGCGGGCCGTTCGATCAGCAATTCGCGGCCGAGATCGACAACGGCGGCACCGCGACCCTGCGCTTTGGCGACGATCAATATGGACGGCGCCCGCTGGATGCCGTCCGGATCGCCGCCACTTACCGGATCGGCAACGGCACCCGGGGCAATTGCGGCTGGGGAACGCTGGTCCACGCCGTTGCCGGCGGTCCCGCGGCCTCGGCGATCGCGGCGGTGCGTCAGCCCGTGGCCGCCCGGTCCGGCGAGCAGCCCGAGTCCGTGGAGCATGTCCGGCAGATCGCCCCGGAAGCGTTTCGCGCACTCCAGTTCCGCGCCGTCACCGTCGCCGATTGGGAAGAAGTAGCCCTCCGTCACCCGGCCGTGGCGGCGGCAAAGGCCAGTTTCCACTGGACCGGAAGCTGGCACACCGTCTTCGTCGCCATTCACCCGGTCGATGCCGGAAACCTGCGCCGGCTGCCCGGCGGCGGAGCCGCGTTGCAGTCCGATTTCGCGCTCGCGATCAAGACCCATCTCATTCGCTTCAAGCTCGCCGGCTATGACCTGAACGTGCGCGCTGCAACCTATGTGCCGCTTGAGATCGACATCCGGCTTTGCGTCGGGACCGGACATTTCCGCGGCGACGTGCTGGCGGAGGCCGACCGCGTGCTCTCCAACCGATCGTTCGCCGACGGCACGCGCGGCTTTTTCCATCCGCTCGGCTTCGGCTTCGGAACTGCGGTCTATCTGTCGCGCCTTTATGCGGCGGTCGAGGCCATCGAGGGAGTCAATTCAGCCGAAGTCCTGGTCTTCAAGCGCTATTGGGAGATGCCGGGAAACGATCTGGCGCGCGGCCGGATCGAGATCGGCCCCTTCGAAATCGCGCGTCTCGACAACAATCCGAATTTTCCCGAGAACGGCGTGCTGCGCCTGACCGCGGTCGGAGGGCTCTGACATGGCTGGCCCCGACCTTTGCAGTTGCTTTTGCAGTTGCTGCGCGTCACCGGCTCCTTCCGTACCGATTGCGATCTGGAACCGGCCGGGGCTCTCGGCCATCGGCTATCGGATCGGGACCTTCGCCACCTTCCGCGAAACGATGCTGGAGGCGATCTTCGCCAAACCCGAATTGGCCGCGCTCACCAGCCGCGACAGCGAAGACTATGCGATCACGCTGATCGAATTGTTCGCCGCTATGGGCGACGTGCTCACCTTCTACAACGAGCGCATCGCCAACGAACTCTATCTGCGCACCGCGCGCGAGCGGGACTCGGTGCTGCGCCAGACCCGGCTGATCGGCTATCGCCTGAACCCCGGGCTGGCGGCGCAGACACTATTGGAATTCGGCCTCGACGCCGGGGCCGAGACCAGGATTCGCAAGGGCCTCAAGGTCATGAGCGTGCCCGGGCAGGATGAGCGCCCGCAAACCTTCGAGACCATCGAGCCGATCGTCGCTCACGGCGATCTCAACGATCTTCCAGCGTTCGGCCTGCCGGCGCCGTTCAACGCGCTGCGTAACGGCGGCACCGGCGGTCCGTTATCGGCCCGGCCGGAGCGGCTTGCGATCGGCGACCGGCTTGTCCTGTTCGGGCTCGGTGTTATCGAGGAAAAGACGGTGTCGGACCTCGTTCAGAGAGCCGACGGCGAAGCGCTGGTCTTCGATCCGCCGGTGCAGACCACCGGCTGGAGTCCGGACGTCGCCCGCACCGCCAGGCTTGAAGGACGGCTTCGCTTCTTCGGACACAATGCGCCGAGCACGGTCCATGTCTACGTTCCCGCGTCGCCCCCGGCCGTGCTGTGGCCGAGTTGGGAGTCCCAGCCGGTCGTGGCGACATTCGGGGCCAGCGAAAGCGTCTATCCGCTGGACGGCCGCCGCACCGACATTTCCGCGGGCAATCAGTTGCTGATCGATGCCGGACCTGCGGCAAGCCCGCGGCTACGCACGGCCAGCGTCAGCAAGACGGAGGATCTTCCGGCCAACCTCGGGCCGATCGAGGATACGGTGACGCATCTTCATCTGCGCCAGACCGTTCGCGGCCGGCCGGTCGTCATAGCCGACGCAAGTGATCACGACGTCTTCGCCCGCTCGGGATCCGGCGCGGTGCTGCGACTGGCCCCCGCCGCCGCTGCCACCCGGCACTGGACCTATATGGCGCTTGACGGCGTCTCCTCGAACGTAACCGGCGTGAGACCGTCGGCGGCCCGGATGGACATTTTCGCCCGGGACCGATCGCTGCGCCTTCGTCAGCGCATCCTCCCCGCCGGTAGCGCATGGATCGATCACGGCGGCATCCTGACCTGCGAGCCACGACCGGTCAGCCGTCCGGGCGGCAATGTCAGTGTTTTCGTCCGCGGCCTCGACCTCGCGCTGTGGCGACTGGATGCGACCGCCGGAACACCCGGCGCATGGACGTCGCTGGGTGGCATTCTCACCTCGGCGCCGGAGCCGGTCTCCATCGGCGGATCGGGGATGGCGGTGTTCGTGCGCGGCGCGGACCGGGCGCTCTGGTATCGCCGCTGGAACGGCGTGGTCTGGAGCGGCTGGACCTCGCTCAAGGGCGTGCTGGCAAGCGCGCCGGCGGCCGTCTCCGCCGCGCCGAACCGCATCGACGTCGTGACTCTTGATGACGAGGGCCACGTCATCCATCGCGGCTTCGATGGCACCGCATGGTCCGATTGGCACGATCTGGGCGGCGCGCTGCAAGGCGAGCTTGCGATTGTCGCGAACGGCCCCACCCGCATCGACATCCTCGGTCGCGGCGTCGATGGCGATCTCTGGCACATGGCCCGCAACGGGTCGGTTTGGGCCGACTGGACCCCGCTCGAAGGCCGGCTGTCCTCGCCGCCCGCGGCCGCACGCGACGCAACCGGGCTTCATGTCTATGCCCGCGGCGGCGATGGCGCGATCGCCTATCGCGCCCTGCTGGCGGGCGGCTGGAGCGCGTGGCGCAGCCTGGGCGACGGAATCGGCGAAGTGCCCGACCGGCGCAAGACGGCGCTCTACCGCCTCGCGAAAGACGATATCCGATTCCGGGATTACGACTATCCTACAGCAGCCACCCAGGGCCGCATCGCGCTTCGCCTCACCGCCGAGCAGAAGGCCGGCGCGCTCGCCGGGCTCGACAAGCTCACCCGGGGCCGGCGCATTTTGCTGCGCGCCGACGCCGCCAACCATATCGCGACAGTGAGCGCAACGAGTCTTCAGGCGGCCATTCCCGGCGGGGCGCCCGACCATCTGTTCGTGGACTTCAGCCCGTCCCTTCCTTCCGGTTTCGCCAATGCGCGCCTGATCGGCAATATCGCCGCGGCGAGCCATGGCGAAACCCAACGGGACGAGCCGCTCGGTCACGGCGAGGCGGCAAAGACCTTCCAGACGTTCAAGCTGTCGCGGCCCGGACTCACCTATCTCCAGCAGGCCGGCAAGCTCGACGGAACGGCAATGCTCGAAATCCGTGTCAACGACGCGCTGTGGCGGGAGGTCGACAGCCTCTATGGCTGCGGCCCCAAGGACCGGGTCTATACCGCCCGGCAAAACGACGCCGCCGAAACCATCGTGACCTTCGGCGACGGCAAGACCGGCGCGCCGCTGCCGTCGGGCGCGCTCAACGTCGTTGCCCGCTACCGCACTGGCCTCGGCCTCGAGGGCCTGATGAAGGCCGGCCAACTCGCAATCGCCATGGAGCGCCCGGTGGGCCTGCGCTCGGTGACAAACCCTTTGCCCGCCGACGGCGCTGCCGATCCGGAAGCGCGCGACGATGCCCGCGATGCCGCGCCGAACACCGTGCGCACCTTCGGGCGCGCGGTGTCATTGACGGATTTCACTTCGATTGCGACCAGTTCCGGCCTTGCCCGGCGCGCGCATGCGACCTGGGTCTGGCGCGAACTGGAGCGGGCCGTTCATGTGACGGTCGCGGGCCCCGGCGGCGTCCGACTGTCGGCGCTGTCGTTGTCGATGCTGCATTCCGCCATGGACAGCGCCCGCGACATCAACCGTCCGCTATTCCTCGCCAACCTCACGCGGGTGCCGGTCGTGGTGTCCGCCCGTCTCCAGCGCGATCCGGCCTTCGAGGCCGACCATGTCCTGACGACGGCGCGCGCGAGTCTCATGGCTTTGTTCGCCTTCGAGACGATGGACCTGGGCGAGGCGGTTTTCCTCAGCGGCGTCTATGCGGCGCTCCAGTCCGCCGAAGGGGTGGCGGCGGTCGATATCGATGTCTTCCAGCTCAAGGGCTATGGCGACCTCACGCCGACGGAGCTTGCGACCCGCGCCGTCACGGCGGCGCCCCTCCAGCCTCATATCCGCATCTTCCCCGCCCGGCCGACGCCGCCGCTGGCGCAGATCGACCGTTTCGCCCGCGCAGGCTTCGACGGCCCGACGCCACCCTTCGTACTGCCGGCCGAGCAGGCCTTCATCGAGGTCCCGGAAACCGATATCGGCCTCACCGTCGTGGAGGCGCTGTGAGATGAGCTATTCCAACGCCGCGCAGGATAAACTCTACGGGCTATTGCCCGCCTTCATCCGCAACAAGGATGCGGCCGAGGGCGAACCGCTGCGGGCGCTGCTGTCGATCATCGACGAGCAGGCCGACCACATCGACGGCGACATCCGCCAGCTTTACGAAAACGCCTTCATCGAGACCTGCGAGCCGTGGACCGTGGCCTATCTCGGCGATCTCGTCGGCACCGTGCCGCTGTTCGACGAAAGCCGCGTCAAGGACGGCAATACGGCCGCCGAACTGTTCAAATCGCTGACCGGCCCGAGCCTCAGGCCGATGGTCGCCTTGCGGGCCCGCGCCGACGTCGCCAAGACGATTTACTACCGCCGCCGCAAGGGCACCCTGCCCATGCTTGAGGAACTGGCGCGCGACGTCACCGGATGGTCGGCCCATGCGGTCGAGTTCTTCGAACTGCTCGGCTGGACGCAATGGCTTCGCAACCATCTGCGCCCGCAGGCGCTGCGCACGCCCGATATCCGCAGCGTCGAGCGCATGGACCGGCTCGACGGCGCGTTCGACGAGATCGCGCATACGGTCGACGTGCGGCCGATCGCCCAGGATGAAGGCTGGCACAATATCCGCAATATCGGCTTCTTCCTCTGGCGGCTTGGCGCTTACGGCCTGCGGCGGGTGGCGGCGCGCCGTCTGGGCGCGGCGGGCGATTTCCGATTCCACGTCAGTCCGCTCGGCAATTCGGCGCCGTTGTTCAGCCGCAGCCGGCGCGAAGGCGACGACGCCGGGCTGGCAACCGAACTGCATGTGCCGCAGCCGATCCGGCCGGCCCGGTTCTTCGGCCATATCGCGGATTTCTATGGCCTGTTCGAAGCCGAGCCGCCGTTGCCGGCGGCCGAAGCCCCGAGCCTCATGGTGCATGTGGACGGCGTGCCGATCCCGCCGGAACAGGTCGTCTGCCGCAACCTTTCCGCCTGGTCGCAGCCGTCGACGAACCATATCGCGGTCGACGTCGCGCGAGGCCGCCTCACGCTGGGACCCGATCTGATGCCGGCTACTCTGGTGGACGTCGATTATCACTACGGCTTCCCCGCCGATCTGGGCGGCGGCCCCTATCGCCGTCGCGCCTGGCTGACGCGCCCCGATTTCACGGCCGATGTACAGATGTTGTTCGTCGACGACAGCGGGCAGCCGGAGACCTTCGCCACGCTCGGCGCGGCCATCGCGCAATGGAGCGCTGACGGCAAGCGCAACGCCATCATCCGGGTTCGCGACAGCCGCAGCTATGCCGAGACCATCGCCATCGATGTCAACGCGGTCGGTCCGCAGTCGGGGACCGCGCTCGCGATCGAGGCCGCCGACGGCGTCCGGCCGCATCTTCGTCTCGGCGGGCCGCTCGTTGTCAACGGCGACCGCCCCGATTTCGCCCTCACGCTCGGCGGATTGCTGATCGAGGGGCGCATCGCGATCGAAGGATCGCTGCATCGCCTGTGCATCCTGCATTCGACGCTGGTGCCCGGCGTGTCGATCGCGGAGCAGGACCCGCCGGCGGTCCCCGATCCGCCCGAACCGAGCATCCTCGCCACCGCCAGCCTGCCGACCGGAGCGCCGGCCAATACCGAGCTGGGCGTGGAGCTTGCTTTTTCCATATGCGGCCCGATCCGGCTGCCGCCACATGCGGAGACTCTGACCGCGCTCGACAGCATCATCGACGGTGTCGGCAGCGATGCGGTTGCCGGTCCCGACGTCCCCGACAGTCCCGGCCCCGCGGTGCGGTTCGAGCGCTGCACGCTGCGCGGTCGCTGCCTGGTGCGCCAGTTCGATTTCGTCACCGAGACGATCTTCGACGGGCTCGCCCGCGCCGAGCGGGTCCAGACCGGCTGCATGCGCTTCAGCTTCGCACCGGCAGGCTCGCGCACGCCGCGGCGATACCGCTGCCAGCCCGATCTCGCCGAGCGCAAGGCGATCGCCGAGGAAGAAGCACGCAACGGTCCGCTCACCGATGCCGCGCGCGCCGCGATCCGCGCGGCCGTCAGGCTGCGACTGAAGCCCGAATACAGCGCCGAGAGCTATGGCCTGCCGGCCTATCTTCAACTGTCGCTTCGCGGTCCCGTTGAAATCGCCCACGGCGCCGAGGACGGCTCCGAAATAGGCGTCTATTGCCACCTCAAGCAGCCCCAGCGCGAGGCCAACCTGCGCTTGCGGTTGCGTGAGTATCTTCCGTTCGGACTGGACTACGGCGTGATCTACGTGACCTGAGACAGCCCCTGACCATCGGGGCGCACGAGGGAGCAAGAGCATGAGTGGCGACTACACGAGGTTCAGCTTCGATCCTCTGAAACGCTATGCCGGCGTGCTGATGCAACAGGGCCGGGTCCAGCTCGATTCCGACTGGAACGAGGAGATCGAGATTCTCAAGCGCCGCCAGCGCACCACGACCCTCGACGTCTTCGGCCTCCTCGGCATCCCGTATTCGATAAGCCCGGACGCCTTTCTGGTCGGGCTCATCCCCGGCCCGCCGCCGGACCTCTCGATCGGCACGGGGCGGCTTTACGTCGATGGCATCCAGATAGAGGCGTTTGCGGGGGAGAACGCCACCTATCTCAATCAGCCGTTCCTGCCCACGCCGCTCGCCGCGCCGCTGCCGCAGGGAGACACAGTCGTCTATCTCGACGTGTGGGAGCGGGAAGTCACTTACATCGAGGACCCCCGGCTTCTCGACGTGGCGCTCGGCGGCGCCGACACCACGACCCGCGTCCAGACGGTCTGGCAATTGCGCATCGATCCGCGCGACGGCGCGGCGTGTGGCGCGGATGTCGGCGCGCCGCCCTCCGCGGGCCGATTGACGACCGCCGCCATCGCGCCGCCGGATCCCGACGATCCCTGCATCCTGCCTCCCGCCGGCGGCTATCGCGGGCTGGAGAACCGTCTGTACCGGATCGAGGTGCATGAAGGAGGCCCGCTCGGCACCGCCAGCTTCAAATGGTCGAGGGACAACGGCAGCATCGTCTCGGTGGTGCGCGCGATCGCCGTGAGCGGCGCGCAGACGACGCTTGCCGTCAACCGGATCGGCCGCGATCAGTTCATGCGGTTTCAGATCGGCGACTGGGTGACCGTCACCGACGATCATCGCGAACTGATGGGCGAGCCCGGCGAAATGGCCATGGTCGCCGATATCGATGACGCCAATCTGCGCATCGTGCTGGATCGGGCCATCCCTTCGGGCGGAGCGCGGGCCTTCGGAGCGAATGACGACGAGGTCTCGGCCCGCCACACGCGGATCCAGAAATGGGATCAGACGGCCGCCGCCAATCCCGGCCTCGACCCCGCAAGCGGCCTGATCGCGACAGTAGCGGGACCGATCGCCATCGAGGCGGGGATCGAGATTCGCTTTGCCGTCGATCCCGCGGGCGGCTCGTTCCGGACCGGCGATTACTGGGTGTTCTGGGCGCGAACGGCCACCGCCGAGATCGAGATCCTGACGGCGGCGCCGCCGCGCGGTATTCGGCATCATTATGTGCAGATCGCGGCGATCACCGGACTTGGCTCCGCCAGCCCGGTGGTTTCCGACTGCCGCCCGCCGCCGCCCGTGCAAGGCGGCGGCGATTGCTGCTGCACGATCATCGTCAAGCCGGGCGAGGATATCCAGGCGGGCATCGACGCGCTGCCGCCGCAAGGCGGCTGCGTCTGCCTCAAGACCGGCCTCCATTCGATCCGCGCCCCGCTACGCATCGCGCGCGGCAGTATCGTGCTAAAGGCCGAAAGCCCGGGCACCACCGTCCGCCTCGAAGATGCCGGATCCGTCCTCATGATCGGCGATCCGTCGGGAGCGCTGATCGACGGCATCGACGTTCTCGGCATCGCCTTCGAGGCCGTCGCCATCCGCGATCCGGCGCAAGGCGTGGTGAGCGTCAGTCTCGCCGCCAATGTCCGCATCGCCCAATGCGCCATGCGCGCCATCAAGGACCGCAAGGCGACGGGGCTTTCGATCCACGGCTCGGACCATGTCGGCGTTCTGGATTGCCGGATCGATCGTGTGTCGACCGGCATCTGGGTGGTCGAACGGTGCCGGGATTTTTGCGCCGACGGCAATGTCATCGATCTCAATCTCGGCCGGGACAAGGACGGCGAGCCCGGCCTTGCCGGCGTCCTTGTCCAGCGCTCCGCCTTTGCGTGCCGGATCACGCGCAATCTCGTCGATGGCGCCCTGCTCGGCATCGTCCTCAACGACGATCCCTACAAGCTCGCCGGCTCCCGCGCCGATCAGTCGATCATCACCGACAACCTCGTGGAGATGCCGGTGCTGCCTGACTCCTTCAGCACCACCGCGGTCCTTCCCGGTATCGACTGCGCCGCCGACCTGTGCACGATCGCCGGCAACAAGATCCGCTATCGCAGCCGCTTCTTCACCGGCATCCGTGTCACCGGCTCGCTCTGCGGGGTGAGCGGCAATACGCTGATCGCCGGAAACAAGGACCTTGATGCCAACGGTCCCGTTGCGATCCGTATCGGCGCGACCGTCGGCGACAAGGACCTTCCTGTCATCGGATGTATCGTCACCGACAACATCATGTCCGGCGTGCAGCATGGATTGTTCGCGGTCGGCGCAAGCGATCTTGTAGCAAAAGACAACGTCCTCGCCGGATTTGGCGTGGGTTACGGCATCCTTGGCACCCGCCTTCGCAGTTCGCTTCTTGCGGGCAACCGCTTCGATTCCGTCGCCGCCGCCGTAGTCCTGATCGACGGCAACCAGAACCGGATCGCCGAGAACGACATCCGCGGCGGACAGTCGGGGATTTCGCTGATGCGCGAATGGGGACCGGCCATCGTCGGCAACAGGCTCAACGAGCTGGAAAACTGGGGCATCGCCGCTTTGCTAATCATCGGCCGCTGCGAGGTCGTCGACAACCGTGTCGTCGCCTGCGGCCGGGCCAAGGCCGAGACCTCGCGCGCGATCGCGCTGATGTCTGTCGCAGGCGAAGCCCATGTGGTCGGCAATGAAGTCATGGATACCGGATCGCTTGCGGAGGTCCCGGCCACGACGGGCGCCGACTAAGGCATCTATGGCGATCTGATCCTTGAAGCGCGTGTCAGCAACAATCTCGTCACCTATTCGAATGCCCTCGGCCGCGACCCGAAGCGCGAGGATCGGGCCCTGATCATGCGCGGCATGTTCGAGCGGGAAATCTCCGACAACGTCATCATCGGATATGCCATTCAGATCCAGAACAACAAGTTCATCGGCACGGGTCAGACCGCCCTGGTCGAACTCCGCGATGGCAAGACGGATACGGCCGTTACTCGCTTCGAGCGGGTCTTGTTCGACCAGAACTACTGTATGCATGTCTCGCCGCGCGATCGCGACGACCGCCACGCCACGGTCTCGCTGAGGGGGCGTGCGGCGAGCGTGTCGGGTAATCACATCAAGGCGACGACGCACCGCTACTTCTCGGTAAATTTCAACGGTATGCCGGGGCCTTACATCGGCAACGTCACCGCCGGCGAAACCCTTCAGCACACCGATTTCCCGGCGCCTGCAAGTGCCTTCAACATCGTCACGCCGTAGGGGATATGCCATGACGCTCGACAAGATCCTGAAAGAACACGCCGCGTCCATTCAGAAGCGCATGACCTCGGAAGCATTTCCGAAGATCGAGGATCGTGATCTGGCTTTCCCGCAGGAGATGCGCGATCGGCGCGCAGCCGAACTCCAGGCCAGCATCGATTCACTATCCGGCCGCCGGGACGAAGCGATGGCGCGCTTCGATCAGGAGATCGCCACCTGTCAGAAAGAGATGGAAGCGCTGAAGGCGATCGCAATTCCCACCGAACAGTCGCCGCCCGCCGCCGCGGCACCGGCCAAGACCGCAGGGAAGCGGAAAAAAGAGTAGGTGTTTGGTTGGTGGTTTGAGTTTGAAGCATTCCGGCTGAGCGGTCCGGCATTTGCGCAGGGTGAGAGGCCCGTCAGGATCTTCGGCCGCGCACCGTCAGAGCCGGCGAGATCGATGGCGGCAGGATCGGAATGCGGGTCGGCAGCACCGACATCCGCAGGCTATTGCGCTAAATAGCGAATGGCATTCGAGCTTCCCATTGGCAGGTTCTCCGTTTGTGACCCGCCCTCTGGATTTGTTAGCAAGGCGCGGTTTCGCATCCGTCCCTTATGCGTTGGGTCGGTTGGACAGCGCCCCCTCCTCTCTCAATTACCTATATGCGGCGTCGGTGTGTTGCTTTCCTGAAGCATGATCCCGGAAAGGGGAAACCGGTTTTCGGACAGGATCACGCTCAATCAAAAAGATAAGCGAAGAGTCTGATCCAACGGAGTTGAAACAGACTCTGGAATCACGATTGCACCAAAAAACTACAAAATCTCAGGCGGCAAAGCCGACGAGGCGTTTGTTGATGATGGCGCGGGCCTCGGCCATCATCCGATCGATCAGTTCCTGACAGGTCGGGATATCGTTGATCAGACCGACGACCATGCCGCAGCTCCAGGCGCCGGCGTCCATCTCCCCGTTGAAGATGACGCGCGGGAACACCGCGACCACTTCCGCGGCGATGTCCTCGAATCTGACGGCGTCCCCCAGCCTGTGCTCCGTCTCGACGATGCGGTCTACCGCGGCATTGCGCAGCACGCGCTCGGTGTTGCGCACCGCGCGCATGATGATGCGGGTGTCGGTTTCCTTGGCGTCGAGAATGGCCTGTTTGACGTTCTCGTGCGCGGGCGCTTCCTTCGTCGCCAGGAAGCGGGTGCCCATGTTGACACCCTCCGCGCCCAGCGCCAGCGCCGCCACCAGACCCCGTCCGTCATTGATGCCGCCGGATGCGACGAACGGAATCTTCAGTGTTTCCTGGGCGCGGGCCAGATGGATGAAATGCGGAATGTCGTCATCGCCGAGGTGGCCGGCGCATTCCCAGCTATCGAGGCTGATGGCGTCCACGCCCAGCGACTGCGCCTTCAAGGCATGGCGGATGGTGGTGCATTTGTGAATGACGCTAACGCCCGCCGCCTTGAGCATGTCCACCCACTGGCCCGGATTGTTGCCGGCCGTCTCGACCGCCTTGACGCCGCCGTCGACGATCGCCTTCACATAACCCGGATAGTCGGGCTTTCTGACGATCGGCAGGAAGGTCAGGTTCACGCCGATCGGCTTGTCGGTCAGCTTGCGGGTTTTCTCGATCTCGCGGGACAGATCGGCGGGGGTCGGCAGGCTCAGGGCGGTAAGCACGCCAAGTCCGCCGGCATTGGACACCGCGGCGGCCAGTGGCGCCAGGCCGACGAGGTGCATGCCGCCCTGAATGATCGGGTAGCGGATGCCGAAAAGTTCGGTGATGCGGGTTTTCATAAAAGGCAGCCTCCTTGCCGGAACTGGCCATCGTCACGTCATCGCTTTTTCCGGCACCAGCAAAGCGCCCTGCGTCAGGTTCGACGCGTCAGGCTCATCGGGTTTGGGCATCAGGGAGCGAACGACAGGTTATTCGGATCATTTCTTCTTGCGCTTGAGGAATGCCTCGACCGCCGCCCGGAATTCCGCCGAAGCGAAGCAGCGCAGTTGCGCCCGTTCCTCAAGCTCCATGGCCGCTTCCAGACTGCCGACAGAGCGTGCGGCGTCGACGGTGCGCTTGGTCAGGCGCAGTCCTTCCGGATTGGCCCGCAGCATGTCGCGGACCATACGCTCGGCTGCCGCACCCAGTTCGTCTTCCGCCCACACCTCCGAGACCAATCCGGTCGCCAGCGCCCGTTCGGCACCGATGGGACGCCCGGTCATCATCAACTCATTAGCGACGGACGAGCCGACGGCGCGCGGCAGATGCCAGCTGACGCCAAGCTCCGCGCCGGACAGGCCAACGCTGATAAAGGCAGCGTTCATTTTCATGGTGGTCGCGGCGATCCGCACATCGGCCGCCAGCGCGAAGGCCATGCCACCGCCGGCCACGGCGCCCTCCAGTACGGCGATGATGGGTTGCGGGCAGGCGCGCATATTACGGATCACATCGCGCAGCATCCAGTCGCCGCCGATCGTCGTGGTAAAGTCGCCGGAAAATCCCTTGATATCGGCGCCCGAGCAAAAGTGCCCGCCGGCGCCGCGCATGACGACGATCCGTGTCTGACTGTCATGCAGCCTTTCGGTAAAATAAGCGTCGAGGCCGGCGGTCATCTCCTGGTCGATGGCGTTGAGGGAGGCTGGCCGATCCAGCGTCAGCCAATGCACCGGGCCATCCACCCGCAGGGAGAGCGCCGCTCCCAATTTCCTGGTCGTTGCTTGCGTGTCGGTCATGCTTCCACCCATCATGTCGTGTCTGATTGCCACATCAGGCTCGGCTTAGTCACCGCCCAGCTTGTCGCGGCGAATGCGGATGCCGGCGGCTTCGCGGTCCCAGGTGTCGGGCGTGACTCCGGCCGTGCGCAGCAGGTGTTTCTGCACCTTCGAGGTTGGCGTCTTCGGCAGGTCGGACAGCACGCGGACGTAGCGCGGGATCATGAAATGCGCCATACGCGGTTGCAGGAAGTGGATCAACTCCGCCGGGTCGAACGTCGCGTCAGGCGCCAGCGAAACCACCACCATGACCTCATCCTCGGCAACATCGCTTTTCACCGCGACAGCCGCCGCCTCGCGGACCACCGGATGCTTGAGCACCTCGGCCTCCACCTCGAACGACGAGATGTTCTCGCCGCGCCGACGGATGGCGTCCTTAATGCGGTCGACAAAGTAATAGTTGCCCTGCCGGTCGCTGCGAAAGCCGTCGCCCGTATGAAACCAGCCGTTGCGCCAAGCTTCCGCCGTAGCTTCCGGATTCTTGTAATAGCCGTGGTTGAGCGCCCATGGCCGCTCGCTGCGCACGATCAGTTCGCCGATCTCTCCGACCGCGACCTCACAGTCATGGGCGTCAACGATGCGGCATTCCATACCGGCACGCGGCCGACCGGCCGAGCCGACCGCCGTCGGGTTCGGTTCGGAAACCAGCGGCGAAGGGGCTTCCGTCATATTGAAGCCGGTCATTACGGTGATGTTGAAGCGCTTGCCGAAGGCGATGGCTTCGTCTTCCAGCGGCACCACCGAAACCCATTTCAGGCTTTTGCCGATGCCGTCTGGCGGGGCGGGCCGTTTGTTCAGAAAACTGGCCATGACGCCCAGCAGGATTGTCGTGGTGCTTTGGGTACGATGCACCGTTTCCCAGAAGCTATCCGTCGAGAATCCATCCATCAGCGCGATGGAGCCGCCCCGCGCCAGCATCACCGTGGGCGGGCTTGTGCCGCCGACGTGAAACAGGGGCAAGCTGACCAGAAAGCGGTCCTCAGCCGTCGCCAGCGGATAGCCACCACCGTAGTTGTACAGGTGCATGTAGGACTGCAGCACGCCCTTCGACGGACCGGTCGTGCCCGAGGTGAAGATGATGGCGTGGGTGTCCCAAGGCTCGATCGGATCGGCAAGCTCCGGCAGATGATCGTCGCTCTGCTCCAGCAGGCTGAACGGGTGGACGGCGAGCCCCTCGACCACGACTCCCTTGTCGTGAAATACCACGACATCGCGTAGCGTGGCGAGCGACACCTCCGCCAGACGAGACACCAGATCGCCGTGAACGACGGCGAGCGCCGCATCCGAGAGGTTGAGCGCGTGCTCAAGAATACCCCCGCGATAGGCGATGTTCAGAGGCACATAGACCGCGCCAAGATAGTTGATCGCGAACCATGTGGTGAGCGCCTCGATGTTTGTCGGCAACCAGACCACGACATGATCGCCCTTCTTCACGCCGAGGCGGGCAAGACCGCTCGCGGCGATGCGGACGCGCTTCAGGAACACGCCATAGCTCAGGCTGGAGCCATCCTGAAGCACGACGTATGTTCTGTCCGGCGTGGCCGCCGCGCGCGCGTCGAGCTGATAGCGCAGCACGCACTTTTCCCGTGGGTAGACGCTTTTGTCGGTTGGCATGAGATCCTCTTCCAACGGCTGTGCATGATCCGCAATGAAGCGCAGGCGCCTATGCGATTGCTGTCCGGGCTCGGGGCTTATTTGGTGCTTTCCCAGCCCTTCCCGTTGAACTTCTGAAGCTCCAGCGTCTTGTAAGCGTCAAAGTTGCTGGGGTCCGTTTGAATGACGATCGAAGGCTGGTGCATCGGGAAGCGGGTATTCTTGATGCTTCCGACCACCTTCATGATGTTTTCCCGCGTGAGATCGTCGCCGGCCCGCTCAAGGATATGTTTGAGCAGCCAGCTGGTGATGTAGCCGGAGACCGAATAGAAGTCGTTCGCGTTGTCCTGCGGATCCCACTTCTGCATGAACTCCCGGTAAGCAATCACTTCCGGGTCCGCAGCCAGAGCCGGATCATTCGGTGCCTTGGCGAAGCTCGCGGTGATGACGCCGCTCGCCGCATCGCTATCCGCTCCCAGCAGCCCCATCGCGGCGCTGCCGGCGAAACCGAGATACTGAAGGGGTTTCCAACCGAGTTCATGCGCCTTGCGCATGGCCATGGCCGCAAATTTCGGCGTCGTGATGTTAATCAGGACGTCGGCGCCCGAGTTCTTGATGTTGATGATCTGGCTGTCGACGGTCGCCTCGGTCGTCTCGTAGCTGGCCGCGTGGTGGATGCTCTTTCCATGTTTGCCCAGAACCTTCTCCAGGGCCTTCAGATGTCCCTTCCCGTAGTCGTCATTTTGATAAAGGATGCCGATCTTCGGATCCGGCTTCTGCTTCAGGATGTGGTCGACATAGGCCTTCTCCTCGATGTCCGACGAGGGATATAACGGCATCGTCCATGGGAAATTTTTAGGATCATTGAAGCGTTCCGCTCCCGATGTAATCCCGATCTGGGGCACTTTTTTGCCGTTCAAATATTTATGTACCGCGGCGTTCGTCGGGCTCCCCGGAATGCCGAAAACGAACAGCACCTCATCGGATTCCACGAGCTTGCGCACCTGCTCCAGCGTCTTGGGCGGGCTATAGCCGTCGTCATAGGAAATCAGTTTGATCTTTCTGCCGTTGATTCCCCCGTCGGCGTTCAGCATATCGACGAAGGCCTTCAGCACCCGACCGTTGGTCGCCAGCATCGACGCCGGGCCGCTATAGGCGGTGGTATGGCCAATCCGGATCTCGGTGTCGCTGGCTCCGGTATCATACGCTTTGCGGCCGTCGGCCTGAGCGATCCCGGCTGGAATGGCGGCTGCAAACAGCACCGCCGCCGTGAGAGTGGACTTTCGAAAAGCCCCTGATTGTCGCATGTTTCCTCCTGATTTTTTCGTTGCCGGGCATCAACGCCCGCGGGTTACGCGGCTCAGGGCGCGAATGGCGTCCTGAACCTCTGCCTTTTTGATATGACGCATTATCTTCACGCGTAATCGTATCCGTCTGCTTCGGCCTCAGACTGCGAACGGGACCCGGGACTTGTAACGGGCGCCAGGCGCCGGCGGCTTTTCCGGCGGGCCGGCGAAGCACTGGGCGTTGTCCATCCACAACCGGGCGTTCGGGCCGGTCACCTTCAAATCCACATCGGCGATGTTGCGGGTCTGGACGACCACCTGACAGAAGGCGGTGGCGGAGCCGGTGATCCGCTCCTCGGCATTGTCCTCGCCATAGGCCCACGTTTCCCCGGTGGGGCCGGTCAGACTCACATACGGCATGGGCTGCGGCGCCTGCATCTTCCGATTGGCGAAGGTCCAGCCGTAGGTGTTGACGCCCAGCACCACGATATTGCGCAGGCGCGCGCCGTCCTGGCGATCCCGGGCCATGAGGTCGTAGATCGCCTGGGCATGCGCCCAGGTTTCCATCAGCCTGGCGGTGATCGACGAACGCACGCTCATGTCCGGACCGGCCCAGACGACGCGCGCCGCGGGATCAGCCGCGCCAAAACGTGCCGCCATCGGCTGGTAGAATTCGCGCCATGCGGCGACACGCGCCTTGCCCTTCAGGCCGTCGAGCCAGATCGTTTCGAAGGCGTTGAGGGTTTTTCCGGCGCTCATATGCTCCATCACGTCGCCCCAGAAACGCCGGAAGGCCGCGCTGTCCCTCAGCGACAGATCCGCGGCCCAGTTCCACATATGCAGATGGCCGATGATGTCCGAGATCTTCCACGCCTTGAACAGCGTCGGGGTTTCCAGCTCGGCGTCGGACAAGGTCGACACCAGCGCGTACACCGCTTCACTTTCGTCAAGAAAGTCCTGCGCCTGTTGCATCATGATGCTTCCCTTCCCCGATTATGCGCCAAGTACGCGGTTGAGCCGCTCATGAGCCCGCAGGAAATCTTCCTTGAAGTCCTGCACGACCTGGCCAGCCGATATGTTCTGGTTCATCAGGCCGACCGCCTGGCCGACCCAGTAGGTGGCGAGCGTCTTCGCGCCCTCGTGACCGCCCTGGGAAAGCTTGTCGACCTTGCGCAGCGCCGGCTCGGCGATGAACGACTGGAGCGGCATGGGTAGCGGCTTGGGAGCGCTTTCGGCTTCCCAGCCGTCGGTCCATGGCGAGCGCAATTGTCGCGACGGTTTACCCGTGCGCGAGCGGGAGCGGACGGTGTCGCGGGACGACGCGGCCAGCATCTTTTCCTTGACCACGGGATTGGTCTCCGCCTCCGCGGTGGTGAGCCAGACCGAGCCGCACCAGGCTCCGGCGGCGCCCATGGCCATGGCCGCGGCCATCTGCGCCCCGGTGGCGATGCCGCCGGCCGCGAGCACGGGAATATTGATGTTGGCCGCTTCGAGCGCGCGACATACTTCCGGCACCAGCACCATGGTCGCCACGTCGCCACAGTGACCGCCGGCCTCGCCCCCGGCGACGATCAACAGGTCGACGCCCGCCGCCACCTGGGCGATGGCGTGTTCCTTGGCGCCGACCAGCGCCGCCACCGCGACACCATGGGCGCGTCCCCGTTCGAGCATGGCCGGAGGCGGCACGCCCAGAGCATTGGCGATCAGCTTGATGGGATGGCGGAAGGCGATATCCAGCACGGCGTTCGTGCTCTCGCCGCGCAGGTTCTCGCTGAAGACGGACTGCTGGACACGCAACTCCTCGATGCCGGCGTCGTCGACGTCGTAAGCGGCGAGCAGGTTCCTGGCGAACGCCGTATGCGCCTTCGGCAACCGGCTGAGCATGTCTTCGGGCAGGATGGTCTCACCCTTGCCCTCGACCTTGTTGGGAATGATCAGATCGAGGCCATAGGGTTTGCCGTCGATATGAGCGTCGATCCAGGCAAGCTCTTCCTCAAGCTGCGACGGCGTGAGGGCCGCCGCGCCGAACACGCCCATGCCGCCGGCTTTCGACACCGCGACGACCACGTCGCGGCAATGGGTGAAGGCGAGAAGCGGAAACTCGATACCGAACATCTCGCAGATTGGCGTGTTCATCATGCTGCGGCTTCCTCGTCAGGAGTAATTTCCAGAATCAGATCTTCTGCGCCGATCTGGGCTTCAGCCTTTGCGAGGATGGCGCTGACCACGCCATCCACCTCAGCGATAATCTGATGCTGCATCTTCATGGCTTCGAGGACGGCGAGCCGATCGCCCTTTGCCACGCGTGCACCCTCCGTTACGCAGATTTCCTGTAACCGGCCGTGCATCGGCGCGCGCACCATGCCGCCGCCGCCTTCATCCGCCGCCGAGGCGACGACGCGCGCAAGATCACAGATGAGAAAGCTGCCCGTTTCAGTGGCCATGTGCAGGGCGCCGCCGCCAGCGTCGGCGAACACCACGCTGAGCGCCTGACCATTCACGTCGAGGCGGGCGCGCTGGCCGTCCATGTCGCGCACCCGCACTTTGATCGGCGTTTCGCCGCCCTGCACCGTGTAGGCGTCCCGGCCATCCGGGTGAACCGCGAGCCCGAGCCGATCCTCGCCCACGGCGTATTGAACGAAGGAGTTGAAGTGGCAGGCGTTCGACCAGTCCAGCAGCTCGGGGGCGACTCCCAGCGCCGCTTCCTCGGACGCGTTTCGGCCCAGTCGGTGCTGGATGACGGCGGCGGCGCTCAATTCGGTCAGCGCCGGCCGCGGCGCGCTGAAGCCCGCCTTACCCCAGGTCTCGTCGATGAACGCCGTGGTCGCCTGGCCCCGGACGAAGACGTCGCGTTGCAGCGCGTCGATCAGGAAATCCCGGTTGGTTTTGGGGCCGAACAGCGCCGTATCCTGCAACGCCCGCACCAGACGCTTGCGCGCATCCTCGCGATTGGCGCCGTAGGTAATGATCTTGGCGACCATCGCGTCATAGAAGGGCGAGATCTCGCCGCCGGTTTCCACACCGGCATCGGTGCGAACGCCGGGGCCGGACGGCGGTCTCCACAGCAGGGCAGGACCGGTGCTCGGCAGGAAGCCGGCGTCCGGATCCTCCGCATACAGCCGCACCTCGATGGCATGGCCGGTGAGCGTAACCTGATCCTGGGTAAGGCCGAGCGGCTCGCCGCGGGCGACGCGGATCTGCAACTCGACCAGGTCCAGTCCGGTGATCGCCTCGGTCACCGGATGCTCGACCTGGAGACGGGTATTCATTTCGAGGAAGTAGAACGCGCCGTCCTGGCCGAGCAGGAATTCCACCGTTCCGGCGCCACGGTAATCGACGGCCCGCGCCGCTTCCACCGCGGCCTTGCCCATGGCGGCGCGCAGCTCCGGCGTCATCACCGGACAGGGGGCTTCCTCGATGACCTTCTGATGGCGACGCTGCACCGAGCAGTCGCGCTCGCCAAAGTGCAGCACCGTTCCGTGCGCATCGGCGAACACCTGCACTTCCACATGGCGCGGTTGCAGGATCGCCCGTTCGAGGATCAGTTCGCCGGAGCCGAAGGCGTTCTGCGCCTCGGAGCGGGCGAGCCGGATGGCGTCGGCG